>CANPWC010000034.1 GCA_947581905.1 uncultured Acetatifactor sp. | reverse complement strand
ATAGCTCAGTTGGTAGAGCAGAGGACTGAAAATCCTCGTGTCACTGGTTCGATTCCGGTTCTGGGCATTTTTTATTTTTGTTTTTTAATTTAGCGTGAAAAAGTTGAAAATTATTACTTGGAACGCTATTTTTTTATGTAAAAAAATGTTATAATAAAACTGCCGTTTTGTCGGCAGACCCCTTGGATCAGGCTTCAAGGGGGTTAGATTGGGAATATTGGAGAACGGTACGTATGGAAGCTGATACGCAAACAAAGACGGAGGAACGTCCTAAGAGGCATTGGTGGATTTTGGTGGTTGCCATCTTGTTTTGTGCGGTGTTGATTGGCCTTGCCATTGCTTATTGGAGGACGGCGGATTATTATAAAACCCATTTTTTCCCCAGGGTAACGGTGAACGGCATGGATTGCGGCGGGCTGGACGCCCAGGCGGTCAGTTCCCTGATTGAGGCGAAAGCGAAGGAATACACCCTGCAGGTGGTTGGGCAGGATGGAGAGGCCTTGGGAGTGCTGGGCGCGGAAGATGTGGGCCTGGCGGTTGACGTGGCCGGGGATGTGGAAAACCTTTTGCAGTCACAGGAAGCCTTTCACTGGTTAAGGGTTTTCCTTCGGAAAGAGGCTTTCGCGTATGACCTTGTATATTCGACGTCTTTCGACCCGGAACTGATGAAGGCGTCCGCCTTAAAATGGGACGGGCTGAAAGAGGTTAACATGGAACGTCCTAAGGATGCTTACCTTACGGAGTATTTGCCGGAGAAGAAGGCGTTCGAGATCGTTCCGGAGACGAAGGGAAGCCTGCTAGACCTGGATAAGGTAGGTACGTGCTTGGAAGAGGCGGTCCGGGCGGGGGAGGCTTCCATAGACCTGGATGCTGCGGGATGTTATATCCGGGCGGCGGTCACGTCCCAGGATAAAGATCTGTTGGAAAGGGCGGAGGAGCTGAACCGCCTGGTGGGGACGCGCATCACATATGATTGGAACGGGACCCAAGTGGTGTTGGATGGGGACACGATCTTAGGCTGGATCGTGGAAGAGGACGGCAAATTTTCCATAGACGAAGAGGCGGTCGCGGAATTTGTGGAAACGAACGCCAAGGCGAATGACACCTACGGGAAGAAAAGGAAGTTCACCACGATCCAGGGCACAACCTTGACGCTGCTAAGCGGCGCTTATGGTTGGAAAACGGATCGGGAGCGGGAGACGGAAGAGCTGCTTAGCCTGATCGAGGAAGGAGCCCAGGTGGACCGGGAGCCGGTTTACCTGAAAAAGGGTTGGCATAAAGGCGTGGAGGATGACATCGGTCCCTCTTATGTGGAGATCGACCTGACCAATCAGCACTTATATTTATTCATGGACGGGAAAGTGGTGCTGGAATCGGACTTCGTGTCCGGGCTGGCCACCAGCCAGGATCGTATTACGCCTCCCGGCGTATTCGGCATTACGTATAAGACGCAGAACGCCACGCTTCGAGGGGCGAACTATGAATCCCACGTGAATTACTGGATGCCCTTTAACGGGAATATCGGGATGCACGACGCTACATGGCGTTCTTCGTTCGGCGGGGACATCTACTTGACCAATGGCTCCCATGGCTGCATCAATTTGCCGCTTAGCAAGGCAAAGGAGATCTATGGGTATATGGAGGAGTGTTTCCCGGTGATCTGTTATTATTATTAAAAAGGGAGACTGTGATGGGGGAAAGAAGGTCTGGCAGGCGAAACAGGAAGCAGGCCATAAAATGGATGCGGCGCCTAGACCGCCAGCGGGAATGGAACGCACAGATACGGGAAGCCGCGGGAGACATTTTGCGGTCCGATAATTTCCATAAGACGAGCACCTATATCCAGCATGGCAACGTGACGGTCAGTTCCCATTGCATGGATGTGGCGAAGTGCAGCCTGGCGCTTGCGGATAAGCTGCACATCCCGTGCAATCGGAAAGAACTGATACGTGGGGCGCTTTTGCATGATTATTTCCTCTATGATTGGCACGACAAGGACCATGTCAGCATCCATAACCTGCATGGCTTCTATCATCCCGGCATCGCGCTGCGAAACGCGTCCAGGGAGTATCCGCTGACGCCCAGGGAGCAGGACATCATCAAAAAGCATATGTGGCCCTTGACCGTAGTGCCCCCGGTATACCGGGAGGGCTGGATCGTGACCAGCGCCGATAAGTGGTGTTCCTTGCTGGAGACGCTGCATGTCCATAAGGGGCACGGCATCAACAGGAACGTTACCGTTTATGACAATAAAAGATAAGGAACAGGAAGATATGGAACGAGTCACCTTGTATGAAAAGCTGGCCGAATATAGCCGGACGGATTACTATCCTTACCACATGCCCGGGCATAAGAGGCACGCGGCGGGAGGGATGCCCGAGGACGTTCTGGGCATCGACATCACGGAGATCGGCGGCTTTGATAACCTGCACCAGCCGGAGGGGATCATCTTGGAGGGGCAGAAGAGGGCCGCTAAGCTGTACGGGGCGGAGGAAAGCTTCTATTTGGTCAATGGGAGCTCCTGCGGCATCTTAAGCGCCATCAGCGCCGCCGTCCCCATGGGCGGGCACATCCTGATGGCCCGCAACTGCCATAAATCTGCTTATCACGCGGCATATCTGCGAAACCTGAAACAATCTTTCCTGTATCCTCAGATCATGGATGAGTATGCGATTTATGATGCTTTGACCGCCGATCAGGTAAAAGAAGGGCTGGAGCGGCTTAAGGAAGCGGGGGAGCCGCCGGTGGACGCGGTTTTGATCGTGTCCCCGACCTATGAGGGCAGGATCGCGGATGTGAAAGCGATCGCTGAGACGGTACATGGCTGGGGGATCCCTCTGATCGTGGATGAAGCCCATGGGGCGCATCTTGGGCTGGCGGAACATTTTGCGCCGAACAGCTGCATGCAGGGCGCTGACTTGGTGATCCACAGCGTACATAAGACGATGCTGTCCATGACGCAGTCAGCCCTGCTTCATGTGAACGGGGGACGGATTGACCGGGCCCGCCTGCGCCGTTTCCTGAAAATTTATCAAAGCACCAGCCCGTCTTATGTGTTGATGGCAAGCATTGATGAAGCGGTGCGCCAGGTGGAAAAGCACGGCAAGGAGATGTTTGCGGAGTTTTACCGGAATTGGATGTGGATGCTGGAGCGCTTATCGGCCTGTAAGAAGCTTAAGGTCCTGCCTATGGACGGAATGCGGCAGGATATTGGGAAATTGGTGATATCCGTCTTGGATACGGGCTTGACTGGAAAGGAATTATTTGACATCCTGCTGGAGCAGTATCATTTACGCCCCGAAATGCCGTCCATGGGCCTGGTGTTGGCAATGTTCACGGTAGGGGATACCCAGGAAGGCTTCCAGCGGATGACGGACGCCCTCTTGGAGATTGACGCGAAGCTGTGTGACGGCAGCCTGTCCGGTGAAGCGAAAGAGCGGGGCTGGCAGGATACGGCGAAGCGCCTGCTTCGGATGAGGCAGACATCCCGGCTGCCGCTGTGGAGCGCTTGGGACGCGGAATCAGAGCTTTTGCCCTTAGAGGAATGCGCAGGGAGGGCCGCGGGGGATTTCATCAACCTTTATCCGCCCGGAGTGCCCATCATCATGCCGGGCGAGGAACTGACGGCAGAGAATCTGACGGACATCTTACATTGCAGGCAGGCGGGACTGAATGTGCAAGGGCTGGCAATGTCCGAGGGAAAGGCGCTGCTTAAGGTGCTTGCTTAAGCGGGCAGACGCCCCTTGGGGCGGATGGGACGCCTTAAGGATTCGATTGGGAGAGGTATGCTTATGGGTAAGATCGTCTATCTTTGCGGGAAGAGTTCCAGCGGGAAGGACACTATTTTTAAAGAGCTCTTGCAGAGGGAAAAAGGAAGGTTTTGCACCATCGTGCCGTATACGACGCGTCCCATCCGCGAGGGGGAAGAAAATGGGGTCGAATATTTCTTCACGGATGAAGAAGGGTTCCAAAGCCTGCTCGGGCAGGGCAAGGTCATAGAACATCGGGAATACCATACCGTAAAAGGGCTCTGGAGGTATTTTACGGTGGATGACGGGCAGATCGACCTGGAGCGCGCTTCCTATCTTACGATTGGGACCCTGGAATCCTTACAGGGGCTGTACGCCTATTTTGGGGCGGACAAGGTGGTGCCCATCCTGATTGACCTGGACGATGGCGTGCGCCTGCAAAGGGCGTTGGATCGGGAGACGAAGTCAGGCCATCGGGAATATTTGGAAATGTGCAGGCGTTTCCTGGCGGACAGCGAGGATTTTACAGAGGAGAAGATCCTGGCGGCGGGGATCACCACCAGGTTTTGGAACGATGATTTGGAAAGATGCCTTGGGCAGATAGAGGAGTATCTTAAGCGGCAGCTTGAAGCACAGGAAAAGGAATGAAGAAAAGATGGCAAGATTTCAGGACATTATCGGACAGGAACAAATAAAGGAGCATCTTCAGAACGCGTTGCAAACCGGCAAGATTTCGCATGCTTACCTTATCAATGGGGAGAAGGCTTCCGGGAAAGAGTTCATCGCCAAGGTGTTCGCCATGGCGCTGCAGTGTGAAAAGAAAGGGAAGGAGCCCTGCCAGGAATGTCATTCCTGCAAGCAGGCCCTATCCGGCAGCCATCCGGACATCATTAAGGTGATACATGAAAAGCCGGGCACGATCAGCGTGGACGACATCCGCCTGCAGATCAATGACGACGTGGAGATCAAGCCTTATAGCGGCCCCTATAAGGTATATTTGCTGGAAGATGCGGAAAACATGACGGTACAGGCGCAGAACGCGTTGCTGAAGACCTTGGAGGAGCCGCCCGCCTATGCCGTGATCATCTTGATGACGAGCAATATAAGCGCCCTTCTTCCGACAGTGTTGAGCCGGTGCGTGGTGCTTAACATGAAGCCGGTCCCTGACAGCAAGATCAAGAAGTACCTGATGGAGCAGCTGCAGGTGACGGACTATAAGGCGGAGGTCTGCGTGGCGTTCGCCCGCGGCAACGTGGGCAAGGCTAAGGCCTTAGCCACCAGCGAGGAATTTGAAAAGGTGAAAGCCGAAGCGCTTGCGCTTTTAAAATACATCCAGGAACTGGATCTGGCGGAAATCGTGACGGATATCCGCAAGATTTCCGAGTATAAGTTAGATGTCAATGATTATCTGGACATCATGGCGATCTGGTACCGAGACGTATTGCTGTTTAAAGCCACGAAGGACGTGAACAGCCTGGTATTCAAGGAAGAGCTCCAGGCCATCCGCAATGTGGCGGGACGCAGCAGCTATGAGGGCATCGAAAAGGTCATCAGCGCGTTGGATAAGGCGAAGAGCCGCTTGAATGCCAATGTGAATTTTGAGCTGACCATGGAGCTTTTGATGTTGGAGATCAGGGAAAACGGTTAATAATTGGAGGTAGATAGATTCATGGTAAAGGTAATCGGGGTCCGATTCCGTACGGCGGGGAAGATTTATTTCTTTGATCCTGGGAAATTCCAGGTCAGCAAGGGGGACAATGTCATCGTGGAGACCGCCCGAGGAATCGAATTCGGCACGGTCGTGAGCGAAGCAAGGGAAGTGGAGGACGGCAAAGTGGTCCAGCCCTTGAAGCCGGTCCTGCGGCTCGCGACGCAGCGGGATAAGGAGCAGGAGGCAGCCAACAAGGGAAAGGAAAAAGAGGCGTTCCGCATTTGCCTGGAGAAGATCCAGGAGCATGGGCTGGAGATGAAGCTGATCGACGCGGAATACACTTTTGATAATAATAAGGTTTTATTCTACTTTACGGCGGACGGGCGGATTGACTTCCGCGAGCTGGTAAAGGATCTGGCGGGCATCTTCAAGACCAGGATCGAGTTAAGGCAGATCGGCGTACGGGATGAGACCAAGACGGTAGGTGGGATCGGCATCTGCGGCAGGGTCCTGTGCTGCCATAGCTATCTGTCGGATTTCATTCCGGTATCGATCAAAATGGCGAAAGAGCAGAGCCTGTCCTTAAACCCGACAAAGATTTCCGGCGTATGCGGGCGGCTGATGTGCTGCCTGAAATATGAAGAGGAGACTTACGAGGAGTTGAACCGCAGGATGCCCGGCGTAGGAGATTTCGTCACCATGGAAGATGGGACCAAGGGCGAGGTGCAGAGCGTCAACGTCTTGCGCCAGTCGGTCAAGGTCGTGGTGGAAGTCAATGATGAAAAGGAAATCCGGGAATATACCGTGGGGCAGATCCGCTCCCGCAGGAAGCATAGCAGGAAGGACAAGCAGGATTTCTATGGCGAGGAGATCCTGATGGAGAAGCCTGCGGACAACCTGGCTTTGGATAAGACGGAATCCGGCCTGTCCAGGGAGGAACTGAAAGAGCTGGAGCTTCTGGAAAAGGAAGAGGACGAAGAAGTCGCGGAACGCGATGGCAAGCCGGCCAAGCAGGAGCATGGGGGCCATGGGAAGAAAGGCGCCCCGAAGCAGGCCCATAGCGGCAAGAGGGGCGGCACACAGGCATCTTACACAGAAAGGCCTGCCCAGGAGGAGAAGCGGGACGACAAGGATCGTCTCAAGAAGCGGAAAAAGAATGCCCATAAGGGGAACGGGCCCGCCAAGCAGGACCGGGAGGACCGGGGGGACCGCTCTGAACGGCAGTCAGAGAGGCAGGACCGCCCCGAACGGCAGTTAGAGAGGCAGGACCGCCCTGAACGGCAATCTGAGAAGCAAGACCGCCCTGAACGGCAATCTGAGAAGCAGGAGCAGCAGGCGAAGTCCGGCAGGCAGGAGCGGCCTAAGAAGCCGAACAAGCATTATCGCCCCGGGAAAAAGCCTGGGCAGGATGCAGGAGGAAACGCGTAGGATCCTATGACGGTGGAGCTAAAAGAGACAGAAAGGCTGGATGACCTGCAGAAGAACGGGTATCGGATCATACAGGACCCGGGGAGGTTCTGTTTTGGGATGGATGCCGTATTGTTGTCCGGCTTTGCCAGGGCAGGGAAGGGGGACGCCGTCCTGGACTTGGGAACCGGGACGGGCATCCTGCCGATCCTGATGGAAGCGAAGACCCAGGCGGGGCATTTTACGGGCTTGGAGATCCAACCCCAAAGCGCTGACATGGCGCGTAGGAGCGTCGCCCTGAACGGACTGTCTGACAAAATTGAAATCATAACGGGAGATATCAGGGAAGCAGACCGCTTGTTCCGATCTGCTTCTTTTGACGTGATCACCTGTAATCCGCCCTATATGATCGGGCAACATGGGCTTGCCAATCCGGATCTGCCGAAAGCGATAGCACGGCATGAAATCCTGTGCACGTTGGACGACGTGGTGCGCCAGTCCGCGGCGCTGCTTCGGGTGGGCGGGCATTTTTACCTGGTACATCGCCCGTTCCGCCTGGCGGAGATCCTGGCGAAGCTGGTGGAATATAAGTTGGAGCCTAAAAGGATGCGCCTGGTCTACCCTTATGTGGATAAAGAGCCGAACCTGGTCCTGCTGGAGGCGGTGCGCGGCGCGCGCCCCAGGATGACCGTGGAGAAGCCCTTGGTCATTTTCACGGAGCCGGGCGTATATTCCCGGGAGATCAGGGAAGATTACGGGTACTAAGGAGGCGGGAAATGGCGGGAACGCTTTATTTGTGCGCTACTCCCATCGGCAATCTGGGAGATATGACGCCGAGGGTCGTGGAAACCCTGCGGGAAGTGGATGTGGTGGCCGCGGAGGATACCCGCAACAGCCTGAAGCTCATGACGCATTTCGACATCCATACGCCGATGACCAGTTACCATGAATATAACAAGGTGGAGAAAGCGAAGCAGTTAGTGGAACAACTCCTTGAGGGGAAAGACGTGGCCCTGGTCACGGATGCGGGGACTCCCGCCATTTCCGACCCAGGCGAGGTGCTGGTGAAGCTTTGCCAGGAAAACGGCATCCGCGTGACTTCCCTGCCGGGGGCCTGCGCCTGCATCACGGCGCTCACCCTGTCCGGGCTGGGGACCAGGCGGTTCTGCTTTGAGGGCTTCCTGCCCACGGAGAAGAAAGAGAAAAACGTGATCCTGGAGGAGCTTATGCAGGAGAGCCGCACCATCGTCCTCTATGAAGCGCCCCACCGCCTGAAACGCACCCTGCTGGAATTGTTGGAGGCGTTGGGGAATCGGCGCGTCACCCTGTGTCGGGAATTGACGAAGCGTTTCGAGTCGGTCCTGCCCACGACCCTGGAAGGCGCCCTGCGGCTGTATGAGGCCGAAGAGCCTAAGGGAGAGTTCGTCCTTGTCCTGGAAGGCAAAAGCCTGGAGGAAAAAAAGAAGGAAGAGATCGCTTCCTGGGAGGGCTTGTCGGTGGAGGAGCATTTGGCGTATTACGAGGAAAACGGCATGGGTCCCAAAAGCGCCATGAAAGCCGTCGCCAGGGACCGGGGCGTCGGCAAGCGGGAAATCTATCAGCAGATTCATCCGAAAGGATGACGGAAAGGGCGGACATGCTCACGATCATCATTAATTGGATCTATGTGTTGTTCATAACGTTTTGCCTGGGATACGCTTTCCTTCGCTTTACGGAACGCTTCCTGGGGTATCGGATCCGCAAGACGGCGAACATCCTGATGGCGGGGTTGGCGTGTGCAACGGTTTACGCCCAAGCGTTCAGTCTGTTTGCCGGGGTGGGCCTTGCGGCAAATATATGCTTGCTGGCGGCAAGCGTCCTTGTGGCGCTGGTTTGGAGGAAGGACATCGCCGCCATTTTGCGTAAAAGTTGGACCGCGGCCTCCCTTTCCCGGAAAGTCCTGACTGCGGCCCTTTTTCTGGCATGGGCTTATTTTACCTCCAGAGGGTACATCTATTATGACACGGACCTCTACCATGCCCAGAGCATCCGTTGGATCGAGGAATACGGCGTGGTCAAGGGGCTGGGCAACCTTCATGAAAGGTTTGCCTATAACAGCTCCTCTTTCGCCCTTTCCGCCCTGTTTAGCCTGAAGTTCGTGATGGGATATTCCATGCACGCGATGAATGGGTTCTTCGCGTTCCTGCTTAGCATCCAAGCCTTGGATGCGGCGCGGGCGTGGAAGCGCCGCCCGATGGGGCTGGCGTTCGCGGCCAGGGCCGCCTCTATTTATTATCTGACGACTTTGGTGGATGAAGTGGTGTCGCCCGCCTCGGACCTTTCGGTCATGTGCGTCCTGTTTTACCTGGCCATCGAGTGGCTGGACCAGTTGGAGGCGGACCGGCGGCAGGTCCCTGCGATAGAGCCGTATGCGCTTCTTAGCGTGTTGGGGGTATATGCGCTGACCTTGAAGCTGACGGCAGGGTTGATCCTATTGCTGGTCCTTAAGCCCGCGGCCGCCCTGATCCGGCGGAAAAAATGGAAAGAAATCGCGATTTTCCTTGCATTGGGGCTTGCGGCCGCGGTCCCGTGGATGGCGAGGACGGTATTGATCTCCGGTTGGCTTCTCTATCCTTTCCCTTATCTGGACCTGTTTTCCGTAGATTGGAAGATGCCGAAGCAGGGCATCCTGGTCGATGCCGCCCAAATCAAAGCCTGGGGGCGCGCCTTGTATAATGTGGCGCTGTTGGACGTCCCGGCATGGACCTGGATGCGGAATTGGTTTGCCACGACCTTGTCCGCCCTGGAGAAGCTTTTGGTCCTGGCGGATTTCTTAAGCCTTCTGGTGGTGGCCCTTGGAACGGTTTTCGTTTTCTGGAAAAAAAGGTGGGAGGCGCTGGATGAGCTTTTGGTCGCCGTGACGCTTGTGGCTTCCTACTTGTTCTGGCAGTTCAGCGCGCCCCTGATCCGGTATGGCTACGCTTATGTGCTGCTTTTGGCGGCGGTGGTGCTGGGAGGCGCGGCAGGCAGGCTGCTGCGGGGAAAGGGCAAGGCGGCCTTGCTGGTCCTCCTCCTGTTATATGGATGCTATAAGCTTTTTATCACCGCAGATTATGTCTATGGCACCCGTTTGATCGATAATTATGTGGTGCAAAAAGGGTATGGGTCCTATGAGGTGGAAGCTTACGATGTGGATGGGGAGACGATTTATGTGCCTGTGACAGGGGACCGGACCGGCTATGACAGTTTCCCTGCTGCCCCGACGCGGGCCACGATCCGGCTTCGCGGGGATGGGTTAAAGGATGGCTTCCGCCCTGCAGGCGGACCATAAGTGGAATCATCCGGCTTCGTTGGGACAGGTTAAAGGACGGCTTCCGCCCTGTGGGTGTGCAATAGAAACAGGCAATAGATAAGGAAAAGAAGACGGCGCGCCGCCTGTGGAAACAGGCCGGCACGCCGTTTCAACATGCAAGGGTTAGGGAGCCGTTACCAGCATCTCCATTTCATCGATGATTTCGCCAAACACATCCAAGGCGTCCTGGATCGGCTTGGCGGTCGTAAGGTCTACGCCCGCAATTTTCAGAAGCTCCACCGGGGGCAGGGAGCAGCCGCCTGACAGGAAACGCTTGTAAGCTTCCACGGCAGGCGCGCCATTCTTCAGGATGTTGCGTGCGATCGACACGGCGGCTGAGAAGCCGGTGGCATACTGGTACACATAGAAATTGTAGAAGAAATGGGGGATCCTGGTCCATTCCAGGGAAATCTCCTGGTCGGAAACCATGTCAGGCCCATAATATTTGCAGTTCAGGTCATAATAAATCTGGTCCAACACATCCGCGGTCAGGGCTTCGCCGCTTTCAGCCAGGCGGTTGGTATCCATTTCGTATTCCGCGAACATGGTCTGGCGGAACACGGTGCCCTTGAAGCTGTCCAGGTAATGGTTCAGCAGGTATGCCCGTTCCTTTTGGTCCGTCGTGTTCTTCAACAAATATTCCATCAGCAGCACTTCGTTGCAGGTGGAAGCCACTTCCGCGACGAAAATGCGGTAATTCGAGTAGACATACGGCTGGTTGGTGTTGGAGTAGTGGGAGTGCATCGCATGCCCCATTTCATGCGCCAGCGTGAACATGTTGTCCAGGGAATCGTTATAATTGAGCAGGACGTAAGGGTGGGCGCCGTATGCTCCCGCGGAATATGCGCCGCTGCGCTTCCCTTCGTTTTCATAGACATCGATCCAACGATTCTGGAAGCCTTCCTTTACCATGCTGATATAGTCCTCCCCTAGAGGCTCCAGGGCTTTCAGGACGGTTTCCTTGGCTTCGTCGAAGCTGACTTTCTTGGCAAAATCAGGAAGCATCGGGGTATAAATGTCATACATGTGCAGCTCGTCCAAGCCGAGGCATTGCTTACGCAGCCGGACATAGTGGTGCATTTTATCCAAGTTGGCATTGACCGTGTCCACCAGGTTCCGGTAGACCTGGGGCGATACATTGTTGGCGGAAACGGCGGCTTCCAGGGTGGAAGCATAATGCCTTGCCCGGGCGGAGAAGATTAAGGATTTCACATGGCCGCTGTAAATGTTGGCGATGGTGTTCTGGAACTGCCCGTAGGTTTGGTATAACTTTTCGAAAGCCTCTTTGCGCAGCCTCCTGTCGGAAGATTCCAGGAAGCTGATGTAACGCCCGTGGGTGATGCGTACCGCTTCGCCCGCCTCATCGATCACTTCAGGGAACTGGAGGTCGGAATTGGTGAAAATGGAATAGATGTTCTCGGGGTTGTGACGTACCTCGGAGGACATGGCCATCAGCCGTTCCATTTCCGCGGACAACATATGGGGCTTGTTGCGCTTGATCTCATCAATGTATTTGCGATAGAGCTCCAACTTCGGGTTTTGGGCATAGTAAGCGTCCAGCGTCTCATCCGGGATTCCCAGGATTTCCGGTTCCCAGAAAGACAGGTGGCTGGAAATGTCCGCCTCAATGGCGTAAAGCCTCTGTTCTTTCGCCTGGTTTGCCGTGTTCTTGGTATCCTGGTCGCTTAATCGGGAAATATAATTGAAAGCCAGGCTCAGCTTCTGGTCCATTTGCATCAATAATTCCAGGGAATCATATAATTCATCAGCAGAAGAAGCCAGCCGCCCCTCTTTGGCGGCCAGCCGCCCAGACAACTCCTTGATCTGTACTAGGTCCGCTTCCCAATCTTCCAATGTCGCGTACATATCCGCCAGGTTCCAGGTGAACTCTTCCTCGACCTCGCTCCTTTTTCGTAATTCCTTAGCCATTCTTCATCCTCCCATAGTTTAGGCCATGCCTTAAGATGATGGTTTGAGCGCCCTTGGACGCCCGTTTCTTTCAAAAATTGATTTTATCATATTTTAGAAGATTTAAAAAGAGGGAAATGGAAAATAAGGGAAGGATATCCTTCAGGTTGGCGGCGCATACTAGGGATGTAACGTAAACGTCTTATTCGAGGAGGTATGGACATGAGCATGAGCAATATTTCGGAACTTGACCTTCAGAACCTCCGCCACTTAATCGGCGGGTTTGACACCACCCATTGTAAGCTCCAGGAGTATGCCAAGGGCGCATCAGACGCCCAGGTGAAGCAGTTTTTTGAAAAAGGGGCGAAGTCAGCAATGGAGAACAAGCAGCAGTTGATGCGGTTTTTACAGTAAACGGAGGCGAAAAGTTTGAAAGTAAACTTTCAAATTTTGATTGGTACGCGTGCCAAGGCACGCATGGAGGTATAAGGATGGAAATTCAGGAGAAAATCATGGTAGCGGATACCTTGGCGGGTATCAATGGAGAATTGATCCGTTATGCGGAGATGATCCCGCAGACGGAGAATACGGAGCTGAAAGCCTGCTTGAAGCAGCTTCGCGACGCATGTGAGAAGTCCCAGGAGGAGTTGTACCAGATCGCCCGGGACAAGTCTTACTATGTTCCTGCAAGCAAGGCCACCGCAGAAGAGGTGGAGCATGTGAAAGGGTTGTTCACGTCCCACACCCTGTAAGGGCAGCCGCCGGTAAGGGTAGGGAGCAGCCGCTTAAGAAGAAAGCCGCTTAAGAAGAAAAGCGGCAAAAGGTCGAAAATAGAAAACGACAGGAAAAAGCCGCAGGCTTAAAAACCTGCGGCTTTTTTCGGCTGTTCATAGTCCCTGTGGCGCTTTGTGCGTCCTTGTGGAGGGTATTATTGCGAGGAGCCTGCGGGTTCCTGCCCCTGCTCGTTTAGACGGATGGCTTTGGCGCTCTCCCGAAACTGCTCGATCCAATCCCCGCTCATATCCGTATAGGTGAACGTGTAGCACTGGTCCGCGTTCACGCCCACCACAAGCTGCCTGACGGCGCGCCCCTGCAATTCGTAGGAAAAAGCATATTGGTAGGACGCCCGTCCTGATATGGGCGTGACCGTGAAGGAATCATCCGTGATGACGACGTCTTCCCCGTAAGCCTGGGACAAGGCCTGCGCCAGGACCTGCCTTAGGCGGTCCGCAGTCACCTGCAGGAAAGCCTCGTCAGCGGGCTGGATGTTCAAGTTGACGCAAGAACCGTCCGAGGCGGAGTAATAACATTCATAGCCCTCCAATTCCATTTCCTCGAAACCATCCGGCAGGGGGAATTCATAACCGGGACCGGAGACAAGGGTGCTTTGAGGCTCTTCCTTGCTGCAGCCTGTCATCACAAGGATGGCAAGCAGGATGAAACACAAGGTCTTTTTCATGAAATCCTCCAATCTTCTTCTTTCTTATTCTTCCTTTTCCGCGGCCGGTTCCGCCACGGTGGCAGGAATGCGGATCACGGATGCGGAATACGGCGGCAAGGTGTAGACGAAGTCCTCGCCGACTTCGATGCTGCCGTTTATCATGGTCACGTTTTCCGGCTCCTGCAGGCTGTTTATGGCGCTGGGGGCGCTGCCGGAGACCACTTGCAAGGCGCCGATTGGCTGGAAGCCGTCAAAATGGTCGATCGTAACGGCGATAGGGGCCGGGAAGCCGGTGATGTTGACCAGCTTTAGGATAAGGGAACCATCCTCCCCCAGGCAACTGCTCTGATAGATGCTTTTGACCGGTTCTGCCACATAATCAATCAGAAGTTCATCATTTACATAGCATTTGACCCGATCCAAACCTACTTCCACCTTAAGGTCATAAGTGACGCCGGGCTCGATCTGATAGGAAGAGGACGTGCCGGTAAGCGGTCCCGTCCCCTCGCCTGCGGAGACGGACTGCAGGCAGGATACCGAGCCATCCTGCGCGCACAGGTCCCAGAAAAGGTTGTCGTCCTGGCCAGTGACCGCTATGGGGATCAGGAACCCGCCCTCTCCCTCGACTTTGACCGCCTTGACGGTAAGGGTATAGTCCTGCCAGGAAGCATTGCCGAAATAGGCCACGTTGCCGATCTGGCCGGCTTGGGACGCTTCCTGGAGGGATTGCGTCAGGACCCCGTTTTCCACGAGGAAGTTGCCGGAAATAGCCTCCATCTGGGAGGGGGCGTCGCTGAAATCTTCCTCATAGAGCACCTCTCCAGTCGAGTTGGATACGACCCTAAGGTCGTCAAAAGAGGCTTCCGCGGTCCAGGAGCCCAGGCCTACCTTGCCCGCCAGGCTGTTCTTGGAGGAGACGCCGGTCAGCTCCGCGGGAAGCCGGATCGAACCCGCGTTGTTCATGAATAGCTTCTGCACGTAATAATCGGCGGACCCATAGACGCTGTTATTGTTGAACCAGATCAGGTCGGGGCTTTTCTGGTTGGAAGTCTCATTCCCGAAAAGAGGGGCATAGCAGGACATTTCCACAAGGTCCCCGTTCCGTTCTAAGCCGGTTAGGAATGCCGCCTCGCTAAGGGCGGTTTCCAGGCTGTTGGACTTGCCGGCATATCCGCCTATGGATACGGGCGTGCCTTGCCGGTCATAACTGTCATATCGATCAACGTTGTTTAGGAACCAACTGGGCGCTTCCTCGTAGCGCTCGTCCACCAGCCCCGCATATTGCGGGTCGTCCCGGACCAGGTCCCAGGCATGGCGGTCGAGGGAGGAGGAGCCATTGGCCACGATCAGCTCAATGTCCTGGTAAAGCTGCGGCTGCTTAAGCGCCGCGTTGTCAAAGGCTTCCTGGAATTTCTCGAAATGTTCGTAGTATTCCGCCTGCCATTGCGCGTTGCCGATGCAGATATAACGAAGCTCAAAGGGTTGTGGATGCCCCATGGCGATCCGTATGGCTCCCCAGGTGGTCTCTTGGCCGCCTCGGCAGAACTCCACCAGGTCTAAGGCATCCTGCACGCATTGGGCGAATTCTTCGGAATCCACGTCGTAGACCAGGTATTGGCCGCTTTGGTCGGGGCAGGTCATGCCCGCGTTCAGGACCGGCACGCCCAGGCAGCCTAAATCCTCGCAGAGCAGGAAATATTCATAGAAGCCCAAGCCATAGGTCCTATAATAAGGGTCCGCCGCGCTTTCACCCCAGACGCCTGTGGCTTGAGGACGCACCGCCACGTCGCCCACGGTCTCCACGCCGTTGATGACAAGCTTTTCCCCATTGCCGATGGAATCTTTCCAGCGATAGATGGAATCTGTGCCCATCCCTTCTACGGCACAGCCCCCGGGAAAGCGTAAGAAAGCGGGATGCAGGGCGGCCAGGTATTCCACCAGGTCCTTGCGAAGCCCATTCTTCCTGCCATTGTAGGTATCCGTCGGGAAAAGGGAGACCATGTCCATGGCGACGCTCCCCTTGCCGATGAGCACATCCAGGGATAGGTTGGCGTTCGCCGATTCCGATGGCGTAAGCACGATCTCATATTGCATCCAGGAATCGGATATCGCTTCAATGGAAGATTCCGCATAAACCTTGCCTGTCGTGTCGGCAAGGCGGACCACGATGGATCCCTGGTACCCGTCCAGGCCTTTCAGGAAAGCGCTGAAACGGTAGCCTGCGCCGCCCTCCACCGCCATGCCGTCCAGGAAGCCGTGGTTGGAAATCCCCTGTGGCCCTTCCGTGACATTGGTGACGATGGCATAGGTGGGATTGTTGGCATGCAGCGCCGTGCCGTCAACGGAACCGTTCACGGTCTGCAGGGTGACGGCCTCGCTGTCCGTAAGCAGCCATCCGTGGGCATGCCCATCCGCGGCATAGGACCCATACTCGAAAGAGCGGTTCTTGACCATCTCCGCGTAAAGCCCTCCGTCCACGGAATAATTGATATCTTCCAGGAAAATGCCATAGAGTAAGTCGCTGATATCATAGCTTTCATCTAAGGATGTGGTATTGGCGTCGATTCGCAAATGGATGTCTTCTCCGGCAGATGAAAAGGAGGAAAGCGCCGATTGCGCGTCTGCCGGATCCTCATTACTGGCAGCAGGGGCAGACTCGCCTATGATGGAATCCTGCCCGGCTTCCTCCGTAAGCGGGCCGGAGGGCTTGCTGCCACAGGCAACCAATATAGAAATACAAACGAAGATGCTGATTCCGGATAGTAGATTCTTCCTCATCGCAGGCTCCAATCCGGAGCGTATCAGAAAGCGGGGCTACCTTTTGCCTGCATGCTGTTTGTGACGCTCCAGCACGAACGGCATGACTACACGAACAACCTCCTTAAAGCGCATCCGCCTGCGGCGGCTTAACGCCGCAAGCGATAGGTACGATCCTTTGTTTTCCAGTATAACACGTTGTTTGTGAGAAATCCATTAAAAATATGTGAAAAAAAGGTTGACAAAAGAGGGGGACCGTCCCTATACTTTGAATATTTAAAAAGCAGGTTCGCATGTAAGGAGGGAGAGATATGGGCAAGGTGGCGTTCCTTTTTCCAGGGCAAGGCAGCCAAACGGTAGGAATGGCGAAAGATTTTTATGAAGCTTATCCGGCCTGCAGGGAGGTGTTTGACCTGGCAAGCGAGGAAAGCGGTTTGGATGTGGGAGAAATTTGCTTTCAGGAAAATGAACGGATCCACAGGACGGAATATACGCAGATCGCCTTGATGGCGGCGCAAATTGCCATTTTGAGGGCGGTGGAGGAAAGCGGGGCCAGGGCCGATTTGACGGCAGGCCTTAGTCTGGGTGAATACGGGGCCCTTGTGGTCAGCGGCGTCCTGTCGGCGGCGGAGGTCTTCCGAGTAGCACGGAAACGCGGCATTGTGATGCAGGAGGCATGCGCGCGGGGCGGCGCCATGGCCGCCGTGCTGGGCCCAGAAGCCGGACTGGTCGAGGAAATCTGCCGTAGGACGCCGGGGCAGGTTTTTGTGGCAAATTATAATTGTCCGGGCGAAACGGTCATTACCGGCGAAACGGAGGCGGTATCCAAGGCCATCGAGGCATTGGACCGGGCCGGCGCGAAGCGCTGTGTGCCTTTGAAGGTCAGCGGGCCGTTCCATTCCCCTTTGCTTGCGGAGGCGGGGCGGAAGCTGGGAGAGGTGTTAAAGGAGGTCCCCCTGGGTGAAATCCAGGTGCCCTATCTGTCCAGCGTGACCGGCGATTACGTCACCAGCAAGGACCAGATCAAGGGCTTGCTGATCCGCCAGGTGTCTTCTCCCGTCCTCTGGCAGCAGTGCATGGAGCGCATGATCGCGGATGGGACGGACGTCTTCGTGGAAATCGGCCCAGGCAGGTCCCTGGCAAGATTCCTGCGCAGGATAGACCGAAACGTCACGGCGATTTCGGTGGAAAAGGTGGAGGATTTGGGGCGATTGGGGAGGATTAAGGCGTTGTCGGGCGCTTGATGATAACGCTTGCCAGCGGGTTGATATCCGACACCCATCAGGAGTTTCCATCCTCCCTTGAAAGATAACTGATTCTTGATTATAATAATCTAAAATCAGTTATTTAAGGAGCGCTGCTAGTTTGTAGGTAAAAACGGAACGAAACTTTTTAGGAAACATGTAAGCAACCGACCGATTTGAAAGGAGCCTGCCATGCTTTATTTCCTCTGTGATGACAACGCTTCCGAGCGCGCTTATATAAAATCCCTCGTCCAGGGCTGGGCGGACCGGACGGGGGCGGAGGTTTGCCTGCGGGAATATCCTTCGGCGGAGGCGCTTTTGTTCGCTTATGAAGACGAGGCACCGGACATCCTGCTTCTAGATATCGAAATGCCGGGGATGAACGGAGTGGAGCTGGCGAGGAAGCTGCGAGGGCGGAAAGAGACGGTGCAGATTATTTTCATCACCGGTTACCCTGACTTCATTGCCGAAGGGTATGAGGTGGAGGCGCTGCATTATCTTTTAAAGCCGGTGACGCCGGAGAAGCTGGCGGAAGTGTTGTCCCGGGCTGTGGAGAAAATTTCCCGGGCGGAAAAGAAGATCCTCCTGCCGTCGGATGGGGGCAAGACCGCGCTGCCGCTGAAAGAAATACGCTATATTGAAGCCATGCGGCAGTATTCGGTGATCTATGCGGCTTCGGGGGAGTACCGGCTGAAGGTTCCGATCTCTGAGCTGGAAGCTTGGTTGGACGGTTATTTCCTGCGGGTCCAGCGCTCC
>CANPWC010000033.1 GCA_947581905.1 uncultured Acetatifactor sp. | reverse complement strand
AGGGAAATGCCCAGGGTCACCGGGATTCCCAGAAAAGTAAGCATAACAAAGCCCGGCGACTGGTTCCATAGCCGCCGTACGCCAAAGAGCAGGTTGTCGATACTTTTATACTTGTTCATATGCCCTCCGCTTATGCAGAATAAACTCCCGAAATCTCCGGGTCACATTTTATTATAAAGTTTCACAGGCCGATGTCAAGCAGACAGTTTGTTTTAAAAATAAGCTGCGCCTATTCAACTCCCCCTGCCCCTCAAACAGGTGTTTATCTAACATGTGTTCGATTAACGCCTGTTCTTTTTATCCTTCCCAAATATCGGAATTTCCTATAAAGCAAAAAAAGGCCTGCCGCGGCTCTTATGCGCGACAGGCCCTTGGATGGTCCCGCGTTATTCGATCACATGGATCCAGCCTTTGGGAGCCTCGATCCGTCCCATCTGGATGCCGGTCAAGGTATCATAAAGCTTCTGCGTGACAGGACCCATCTGGGTCATGCCGCTGGGCATGCAGATCTCCGTGCCATGGTCCACGATCTTGCCGACCGGGGAGATCACGGCAGCCGTGCCGCATAAGCCGCACTCCGCAAAATCCTTTACCTCGCTTAAATACACTTCCCGTTCTTCCACTTCCAGCCCCAGATACTCTTTCGCCACATAGACTAAGGACCTCCTGGTGATGGAGGGCAGGATGCTGGCGGACTTGGGCGTGACCACCTTGTTATCCTTGGTCACGAACAGGAAGTTCGCGCCGCCGGTCTCTTCCACCTTGGTACGGGTGCCGGGGTCAAGGTACATGTTTTCATCATAGCCTTCCTGATGCGCGCTGACAATGGCATGCAGGCTCATGGCATAATTCAGGCCGGCCTTGATATGGCCCGTGCCATGGGGGGCCGCCCGGTCAAAATCACTGACGCGGATGGTCAGGGGCTTTACGCCGCCTTTAAAATAAGGACCGACAGGGGTGCAGAACAGACGGAACTGGTATACGTCGGCGGGCTTCACGCCAATGACGGGATTGACGCCGAACATATAAGGACGCAGGTAAAGCGTCGCGCCGCTTCCATAAGGAGGCACATAAGCGGCGTTGGCGGCCACCACCTTGGTCACGGCATCCAAGAAGCGCTCCTTGGGAAATACCGGCATCTCCAGCCTCGCCGCGGAATCCATCATACGCTCCGCGTTCAAGTCCGGACGGAACGTCACGATATGCCCGTCCTGCGTGGTATAAGCCTTTAATCCTTCAAAAACCGTCTGCGCATACTGCAGGACGCCCGCGCATTCATTGAGCACGATGTTGGCGTCTTCCGTCAGGGCTCCCTCGTCCCACGCGCCATCTTTGTAATTGGATACATACCTTTTCTCGGTCTGGATATAGCCGAAGCCGATATTGCTCCAGTCAATGTTTTTCTTCTCCATGGCATCTCCCTCATTTCTAGGTTTTATTTTTTTCTATGATATACTTTTCTCCCGAAATGTCAAGA
Source organism: uncultured Acetatifactor sp. (assembly GCA_947581905.1). Classification (GTDB taxonomy): domain Bacteria; phylum Bacillota; class Clostridia; order Lachnospirales; family Lachnospiraceae; genus Acetatifactor. The sequence continues at coordinate 16,820 of CANPWC010000033.1, read as the reverse complement.
TACTTTTTCACATTAACGTGATGATTCCCGCTTCGAGGGCTTATGTGGCAGGGCCTTACTTTTTCCGTTCATATTTGACGAAGCTGTATGCGATGTCGAAGTAGGTCTGCTCGTCGCTCGTCGCCGTAACCTCCCATTCCGGGTCCTGGTCCAGGTTGGGGAAATAGGCGTCCGCCTGGTATTCCCGGTCGATCCGTGTGACATGGGCCACGTCGCAATAAGGAAGCATCTGGCGATATACGCTTTCCCCGCCAATGATGTAAACGCTTTCTTTCGGGTAATTTTCCAGCTCCTTAAGAAGCTCCTCCACGGAATGGACCACGATGGCGTCCTTCACCTGGTAATCGGGCCTGGTGCTCAAGATGATGTTCGTGCGGTTCTTTAACGGCAGCCCTTGGGGAAAAGTCTCCAGGGTCTTGCGTCCCAGCACCACCACCTTGCCCGTGGTCTCCTCACGGAAATGCTTATGGTCATTGGGGATCCTTACCAGGAGCTGGTTCTTGCTCCCGATCGCCCAATGATTGTCTACCGCCACGATTAAATTCATTGTCAATCCCTCCTGCCTGTCGTATGCGTAATACGCCCTGTCCGTCGTATGTGTAATACGTCCGTCCGTCGTATGCGTAATACGTCCGTCCGTCGTATGTGTAATGCCGCTTCCCCTGCCGTCAGATCGCGATGGGGATGTCCAGGATCTGTTCCCCTGTCACATAATCCTCCACCCTGACGTCATTCCTGGTGAACTGGTAAAAATCATGGACCTCGGGATTCAGCCAGAACTTAGGCGCTGGCTTGGGCTCTCGGGCGATCAGTTCCCGGATGATGGGGACATGCCTGTCATAAATATGGGCATCCGCGATGACATGGACCAATTCGCCCACGTTCATGTCGCAGACCTGCGCCAACATGTGGACCAAGACGGCATACTGCACCACATTCCAGTTGTTCGCCGCCAACACGTCCTGGGAACGCTGGTTCAGGACGGCGTTGAGGGTCAACCTCTCCTCCCCTTTTTTCTGGGTCACGTTGAACGTCATGCTGTAAGCGCAAGGGTAAAGGTTCATCTCATGGAGGTCCTGGTGCACGTAAATATTGGTCAGGATCCGGCGGCTGAAGGGGTTATGCTTCAGGTCATAAATGACCCGGTCCACCTGGTCCATCATCCCCTCCGGATATTGGTGCTTGACGCCCATCTGATAACCATAAGCCTTGCCGATGGAGCCGTCCTCGTCCGCCCACTCGTCCCAGATATGGCTGTGCAGGTCGTGGACATTGTTGGATTTGCGCTGCCAGATCCACAACATTTCATCCGTGGCGGACTTTAGGGCAGTCCGCCGCAGGGTCAGAAGGGGGAACTCCTTGGACAGGTCGTAACGGTTCACCACCCCAAACTTCTTAATCGTATATGCGCTCGTCCCATCCGGCCAGTGGGGCCTGACCTTTTCGCCCTCCGTACTGGTCCCGTTCTCCAGGATGTCCTTGCACATATCAATGAAAACCAAGTCCGCGTAACTCATTCTATTTTGCCTTTCTTTCGTGATCCCTTCCGGGAAGCCATACGCGGCGGCTGATGCCGCGTCAGGGCTTTAATATTCCATCTTGTCACAAATATTTATAATCTGGTCGGCAAACTTCGCCATATCTTTATTTGCCATACGGTCGCTTCTTTGCACCACCGCCAACAGCCTTTGCGCCGCCGCCAACAGCCTTGCATACGCGCCGCTTGCCGCTTTCACCTGCTTCTTGACCGGAATGGGCAGGGCTTCATATTCCAGCTTGCCGCTTAAAAGGTTGAACACCGTGCCGCTGTACGGCGCATAAGCCGAGATGCCGTACTGCACTTTCAGGCATTCCGCGAAAGAAATACAGGTACGGTCTTCCCCATGAACCACGAACACCTTGCGCGGCTTTTCCCGGAAAGCCGTGATCCACTCGATCAGCCCATCCTTGTCCGCATGGCCGCTCAGCCCCGTCATCTGACGGACCTGGGCCCGCACCTGGATCGTCTCGCCAAACAGCTTGACCTCTGTCGCCCCCTCCACCAGGGTGCGCCCCAAGGTGCCCACGGACTGGTAGCCCACGAACAGGATCGTACATTCCTCCCGCCAGAGGTTATGCTTCAAATGGTGCCGGATACGTCCTGCTTCGCACATGCCGGAAGCGGACAGGATGACTTTCGGTTTGTCATCAAAATTAATCTGCTTCGACTCATCGCTGGTAATGGCTAACTTCAGGCCGCCGAAAGCAATGGGGTTGATGTTGTTTTGCACCAGCTCCATGGCTTCCTCATCGAAGCATTCCATCCGGTTCTCATTAAAAATGCCGGTGGCGCTCACAGCCATGGGGCTATCCACATAAACGGTAAAATCCTCATGCCCCTTCACCAGCCTGCCAACTTTGATCTTGCGCAGGAAATAAAGCATCTCCTGGGTCCTGCCCACCGCGAAAGAGGGAATGACCACGTTTCCTCCCCGATCGAACGTCTCCTGCAGCACCTGCGCCAACTCTGTCACATAGTCGGCCTTGGAAGCAGGATGCAGGCGGTCGCCATAAGTGGATTCCATGACCACGTAATCCGCTTCCTCCGTCGGCATGGGATCCCGCAGAAGCGGCTGGTCCTTATTGCCGATATCGCCGGAGAAGACGATCTTCTTCGTCCTCCCCTCTTCGGTCAGCCATACCTCGATGCTGGCAGACCCCAACAGGTGCCCAATGTCCGTAAAACGGATCTGCACGCCATCGCAGACCTCTATGACTTTCCCATAGGGGCAAGGCACCAGCTTGCGGATCGTCCCCTCCGCGTCTTCTATCGTATAGAGCGGCTCCTGCCCGGACCGGTTCCCGCTGCGCTTCGCCTTGCGGTTCTTCCATTCCGCCTCCATCGCCTGGATGTGGGCGCAGTCACGCAACATGATGGCGCACAGGTCGGCGGAAGCTTCCGTGGTGAAGATCTTCCCTCGAAACCCCTTGGCGTACAGGAGGGGCAAAAGCCCTGAATGGTCCACATGGGCATGGGTCAGGAACACATAATCGATATAGGGCGCTTCCACCGGCAAAGGGGCGTTCTCAAAGACGTTGATCCCCTGTTCCATGCCGTAATCCACCAGAATGTGTGTATCGTTCACTTCCAGGTAATGACAGCTGCCTGTCACTTCATGGTCCGCTCCGATAAAAGTCAGCTTCATGTCCATCCCTCCTCGTTTCTGCTCCGGACGCCTGACAAACCTTGCAGGAAGCCAAGCGGCGGCAAAATTATTGTACCATACCAAGCCAGATTTTACAATCCGTTTTCACTGCGCCGGGATGGCGGGCATGGATGCACGAGCCAATTCCCAGCAAGGAACTTTTCAAATAGAAGAAAGGGTGGTATACTTTAACAGACAGGCAACAAAGAAAGGACAAGCGAAAAATGACCAAGGATTTCCATGAGAATCGATTTGAAAGCATCCAGGCGCTGCGAGGCGTGGCTGCCGTCTTGGTGGTGCTGGAGCATGTCCGCTTCCTAAGCTGCGGGGCGTTCGGCGTCGACATCTTTTTCTGCATCAGCGGCTTCATGATGATGTATACCACCCATCGGGACCGCACCGCGTTCTTTCGCAGGCGGCTGATCCGCATCGTCCCTTTTTATGCGCTAATGACCCTGGCCACCTATGCGGGGCTGGTCTTCTTCCCGGCCTTGTTCCAACAGACCAAGGCGGACCCGATGCAGCTCCTTAAAAGCCTGCTCTTTATCCCGTTCGACATTGGGGACGGCGTCCTCCAGCCCATCCTGCGCATCGGTTGGACGGTGAACTGTGAAATATTCTTCTATTTCCTCTTTTGGGTTTCCTACCACATCAGCGTGCGTTTCCGCGGGCTCCTCTGCAGCGCCCTGCTCCTTGGGATGGTGGTTTGCGCCAGGATCGTGCCGCATGCGGGCGCGCCCCTGGCTTTCTATGGGGACCCCGTCATGCTGGAGTTTTCCCTGGGGATCGGCGCATATTACATCGCCCAATGGATATATGGACGCCTGACGCGGGAAGCGTCCCCGAAAGAGGCTGCCCGCAGACGTGCCTTGGGAATCGCCTGCCTGGCTGCTTCCCTCCTGCTTTTTGCCATCTTGATCGCCACAAAGCGCCGGGTGGATATTTCCGGCTTCCGCAGGCCCCTCTTATGGGGCGTGCCTGCCCTGGCCTTATTCCTCTGCGCTTTCACATACGGGCTTATCTTCCGGACCGGCGCGATCCTTACACGCCTGGGAGACCTAAGCTTCTCCCTCTACCTGGTCCATTACTACCCGATCCTGTTCCTGGACCGGAAGATCTGTGACCTGTCCACCGCCCGCCCCGCCTCCATCCTGGCGACGCTCGTCGGCGTGTCCTCCTGCATCCTTCTTGCCTATGCCGCCTGGCTTTTGATCGAGAAGAATCTGACCGCCTGGCTGAAAAAACACCTTATCCGCCGGATGTAACGCTGTAACTTGAAAATTTATGTCAGGCATTTTTGAAATTTATGTCAGGCATTTTTGAAAATTTATTGACATTCCCAAAAAGTTATTGTATAGTAATAGTTGTCCGTAGGGACAAAGTTTTATTTGCGCGAGTGGCTCAGCGGTGGAGCACCTCCTTGCCAAGGAGGGGGTCGCGGGTTCGATTCCCGTCTCGCGCTCTTTTTTATTGCCGAAATTTTTCTTTAATTATTCCACCTGGTCCGCATATTTGATCCGGTAGATCCGGCGCAGGGAATTGTTGATCCGCTCCTCCGCGATCACGCCCTCCCGCACTTTTTGCAGGACGCCTTCATAAGCTTTCTGGAAATCATCCGGCATCAGGATCATGTCGCAGCCTGCCTTCAGGGCATAGATGGCCGCCTCATCCGCCGCATAATAATCGGAAATGGCTTTCATGTTCATGGCATCCGTAATGATGACCCCTCTAAAATCCAACTCCTCACGCAGCAGATCCGTTACCACGGTTTCAGACATGGTGCAGGGAGTATTATCCCCGGTCAGGGACGGCGCGGCGGCATGTCCCACCATGATCATCGGCGCCCCTGCGTCTATGCCGGCCTTAAATGCCACAAATTCGTTGGCGCGGAATTCGTCCTCCGTCCGGTCTAGCACGGCAAGCCCCTGGTGCGTATCGGAACCCGACCCGCCGAGGCCCGGGAAGTGCTTCATGCACGAAATGATGTTCCCATCCGACAGCCCCTGTATCATGGATACCACAAAAGGAGACGTAACCGTGGCATCGGAGCCATAAGCCCTGCTCGTCATCACGCTGCCTTCCACGCTGGCGACGTCCGCCACCGGCGCAAAGTCCAGGTTAAATCCTAATTCGCTTAAATAAGAAGCAATCGTCGCCCCAGCCTGGTAAGCGGCCGCCGGATCCTGGCCCTGCCCGATTTCCTGGGCGGACGCGACCTTGTCCGCCAATCCGGCGGAGGCGATCCTGCTGACGCTCCCGCCCTCCTCATCAATGGCAAAGAACAAAGGATACCTGGCAAACTGCGCACTGTTAGCCAGCATCTGCGTAATCTGCTCTTTCGACTGGATGTTCTGGGCAAAATAAACCAAACCGCCTACGGCATATTTCTCCAGCGCTTCCCTGGTGCCGTCCCCAGCCTGGACCGCCGCGTCCACTCCCGTGATGGCTTCCGGCGTCACTATAAACAGCCCAGCCACCTTGTCCTCCAGGGTCATCTGGGCGATCACGTCGTCAATCAGCGCCTCCAGCTTCTCTTCCGGCGTAGGCTCCGGTTCCGGCTCCTCAGGCTCCTCTTCCAACGTCAAAGGCGGTTCCGAACCCACCAGTTCGTCTAAAAGATCTTCTTCCTGCGCTTCCTCGTCCTGCCTTTCTTCTTCCTGCTGGCTCTCCTGCTGCTTGAGTTCACCGGCACGCTTCGCCATGAAATAAATCCCGGCAGCGGCCGCCGCCAGCAGCACGACCAAAAGCACATATGCCGCGGCCTGGTTCCTGTGCCTTCTCCTGCGGCGCTCCCTGCGCCGTTCTTCTTCGGACCAACCGTTACTATCCATTCCCTTGCTCCTCAAACCTTTATCTCTATTACCGCACGTAAAGCATCCGCCGCCTGCCAGGCATCCGCCACATGCCAAACGTCCGCCACATGTAAATCGCCCGCCGCTCGCCAGGCATCCGCCGCTTAGGCACAAAGATGCCCATCTTGGCGTCCGGTTTCGCTTCAACTAATATATCATACATGATAATTGTGGGAATTTCTATAGGAAATACAGAATTTTGAAAAAATTAAGGAAAGGAAGGCAAAAATGAGAGCGTATCCATTATTCCTAATCGATACGCTCTCCTAAACTATGGTGTCCATTGGATCGTCCTCCTGTTCTTTCTTCCACCAGCTTCCTGTCATGACCCTTTTCTCTTTTGTACCTCTGTACTGGAAACGCTTCATCATCCAACCTCATGTTGGGAAGTCATCCTTTTTCTTTGTGTCATTGACATCTTCTTTTTCTCTCTATTCAGTTGTCACGGTATGGAAGAAGAAATAATATATTTAATATGGGAACCTACTTACTGATCCTCGCCGGAATCAGTCTCGCCTTCGATTCCACATCTACAAAATGGGAAAGCCGTCTCGGCTTCTGACTGCCTCCTTTCTTGGTATTTTTATCTTTTGTGCTTTAAGTGTTTTTTCTTTTGTTGTTGAGTTCATTATACTATCGGCTTTTCGATTTGTCAACACATTTTTTCAAAAAAATAAATTTTTTTGCAATTTTTTTGTTGCTCTCTTTCCATTTTCTGTATATTTTGTCGTAATTGTTCAAATTATTTGTACAAAAAGGGGATGAGGCGTCGTTCATGCCTCATCCCAGCCTTAAGGTCGTTCCTATTTTACAGCTTCGTCACCACGAAAATATCATAAATCGCCTTAATCGCGGTCTCAAAATCGTCGTCCGACACGCCGATGATGATATTTAGCTCCGAAGAACCCTGGTCGATCATGCGGACGTTGACATTGCTGTGCGCCAGGGCGGAAAAGATGCGTCCCGCCGTGCCTCGGGTGGATTTCATGCCCCGGCCGACCACGGCGATCAAGGCAAGGTCGGACTCGATGTCGATGGAATCCGGGTTCGCCAGCCTATGGATGCCGGCTACCACCTTTTGCTCCTTATGCATGAACTCGTCCTGATGGACGAAAACCGTCATCGTATCAATGCCCGAGGGGACATGCTCGAAAGAAATGCCGTTCTCCTCAAACGCCTGCAGGACCTTCCTGCCAAAGCCGATCTCGGCATTCATCATGTCCTTCTCAATGTTGATGGCGCAGAAGCCTTTTTTACCGGCGATGCCGGTGATCACGTACTTGGACTTCTGGCAGGTGCTGCCGACGATCCAGGTCCCCCTCTCCTGGGGCGCGTTGGTGTTGCGGATATTGATCGGGATGCCCTCCTGGCGCACCGGGAAGATGGACTCCTCATGGAGCACCGTAGCGCCCATGTAGGAAAGCTCCCGCAGCTCCCGATAGGTAATGGTATCAATGCCCTGGGGATTCTTGATGATGCGGGGGTCGGCGATCAAAAAGCCCGACACGTCGGTCCAGTTCTCATAGACGTCCGCCCCCACCGCTTTCGCCACGATGGAGCCAGTGATATCGGACCCGCCACGGGAGAACGTCTTCACGCTCCCATCCGGCTTAGAGCCATAGAAGCCGGGCACCACGGCGCGGCCAGGGCCTGACAGCCTCCGGGATAAGGCGTCGTTGGTGGCTTGCGCGTCAAATTCCCCTGCGGCATTAAAGAAAATCACATCCGCCGCATCCACGAACTCACAGTCCAGGTAATGGGCCATGATGATGCCGTTAAGGTACTCGCCCCGGGAAGCCGCATAGTCGCTGCCCGCCTTTTTCTCAAAGCATTCCCTGATCTTGGCAAATTCCCCGTCCAGGTCAAAATCCAGCCCCAGGCCGGTAATGATCTCCTCATAGCGTTCCTTGATCTGATCCAGTTCCAGACCGAAATCTTCTCCCGCATCCGCCTTGGCGTAGCAGGCATAAAGCATATCCGTCACTTTCACGTCTTTGGCGAACCGTTTGCCCGGCGCGGAGGGGACCACATACTTCCTCTCCTCGTCTTCAAAAATGATCTTGCCGACCTTGCGAAACTGCTCGGCGCTCGCTAAAGAGCTCCCCCCGAATTTCACCACTTTAGACATCCTTTTTTGCTCCTTGGTCGTTTATTTGTAAAAAGCGGTCGATCAGGACGTGCCCCACAGGGACGCGCCTGCCGCTCCTCCTCCCCTCTGCCTCGTTATAATTCCAGGCATGGTCCTGGGGATGGGCGCTGTCATATAAAAGATATGGCACGTCATCGGAAGTATGGGTCCTTACGCGGATCGGCGTAGGATGGTCCGGCAGGACCAGCAGGCGTAAGTCCTGCCCAAGCTGCTTCATCTTTTCCACCACAGGGCCGATGATCCCGGCATCCAGCCGCTCAATCGCCTGGACCTTACGCTCTACGCTTCCCTGGTGCCCCATCTCGTCCGGGGCTTCCACATGAATATAAGCGAAATCATATCCCTGCTTCGTCACCGCGTCCACGGCCGCCATGGCTTTGCCTTCATAATTGGTATCAAGCCCTCCGGTAGCCCCTTCCACCAGGGCCACTCCCATGCCTGCGCCCACGGCGATTCCTTTTAACAGGTCGACGGCGGACACCACGATCCCTTTCTTGCCTGTCTTTTCCTGGAAATTGGAAAGCGCGGGCTTCCTGCCCGCCCCCCAGAACCAACAGCAGTTGGCAGGATTCAGCCCCCTTTGCTTCCGCTCAAGGTTGATCGGATGGTTTGCCAGGATCTCATAACTGCGCTCCATCATCCGGCGCAGCGCATCCTCCCTCGGCAGGTAAGGCCCTATGACCTGCCCCAGCACATCATGGGGCGGCGTCAGGTCCACCACCCTGCCCCCGTTCCAAATCAGGCAATGGCGATAGCTGGTCCCCACATAGAATTGGTATGTCTCATCCGCCAGTTCCTTTGCCACTTCCTGTAATAACACGCCGCAGTCTTTCGTGCTGATCTCGGAGGAGCTATGGTCGATAATGCGCTTTTCCTCAAATGGCTCCTCTTCAGAAAGGGTGACGATGTTGCAGCGCAAGGCAATGTCCGTATCCTTCATCGGCACGCCGATGCTAAGCGCCTCCAAAGGGGAACGGCCGGAATAATATTTCCGCGGGTCATATCCCATGACGGATAAGTTGGCCGTATCAGAACCCGGCGTCATGCCGTCCGGGATGGTATGGACCATGCCGATCTCCGAAAGCTTGCTGAGACGGTCCAGGTTCGGCGTATTGGCATATTCCAGGGGCGTCTTGCCGCCCAGGGACTCTATGGGCTCATCCGCCATGCCGTCTCCCAGTACTACGATATATTTCATAATCTCCTCATTTCTGGACGCATCCGCGCCCGCCGCCCTATTCTTCCACACGGATCTTGCTTAGGACGGTATCCCCCAGGATCTCGCACCGCTCCGCGAAGTCCTTCTCCTTGAGGGATGCGGTAAAATATCCTACATCCTCGGTCCTGCCCTCCAGGCAGACGCTCCGGCCGCCGGGGAAGATCGCTTCCACCGCTTCCTTGGCGCCGCTCTTCACACGGAGGAAGAAACGATGCTCTATCTCGCCCAAATTAGCGAGGGGCGCTTTCTCTTTCTCCCAGAAGCAGGGGATGATCCTGCCCTGGTGCCGGACGCAGTCCACCACGTCCGCCACGACGGCGCTGGCCGTGGGAAGCTTGCCGGCGCCCCTTCCATAATACATGGAGTCACCCAGCATATTGCTCCTGACGCAGACCGCGTTGAACACGCCGTCGATCATGCACAAAGGATCGTCCTTGCCCACCAGGAATGGGGCGACCATGGCGAGGACGCAGTCGCCTTCCCGTTTGCTGCTGCCCAGGAGCTTGATCGTCTTGCCGGCGGATTTGGCATATTGGATATCCGCCTGGGTGATCTTCGTGATCCCTTCCGTATAAACGCCATCCGCATCCACCGTCTTGCCCATCATCAAGGACGCCAGGATCGCCACTTTGCGCCGCGCGTCATGCCCTTCGATATCCGCCTGCGGATTGCGCTCCGCATACCCTTTCTCCTGCGCCTTGCGCAGCACTGTGTCGAAATCGGCCCCTTCCTTATCCATCTTGGTCAGGATATAGTTGGTCGTGCCGTTTAGGATGCCGTCGATCTGCTCGATGACTTCACCGGTCATGGCGTTGTTGATGGCACGGATGATCGGGATGCCGCCTGCCACGCTGGCTTCAAACATATAGTTGCACTGATGCTGCCTGGCGATGGCGATCAGCTCCGGCCCGTGCGCAGCCACCAACTCCTTATTGGAGGTGCATACGCTCTTGCCGCGCTCCAGCGCCCTGCGGGTGAACTGGTAAGCCGCCCCGATGCCCCCCATGGTCTCGCAGACGACCGATACCTCATCGTCCTCCAGGATGACGTCCACATCATGGACCACCTTATCTTCGTAAGGATCCCCGGGAAAATCCCGCAGGTCCAGGATGTACTTGACGTTCAATCCCTCTCCCGCCTTCTGGGTGATGGGGGCGCGATTCCTTTCCAACACCTCGACCACGCCGCTTCCTACTGTGCCATAACCTAATACTGCAACTTGAATCATGTTTCTCCTCGTTTCCGCGCCCATCCGGACGCTTTCCTCATTCCTTCGCCAAAACCTTTACGTGATGCACGCCCTTTTGCTCTTCCATCTGTTCCAACATGCGGGATATGTCCCCGGTCGTCTGAAGGACCTGCACGCTGAGGCTTAAGGAAGCTATGCCATTGATCGGGATGCTCTGATGGATCGTTAAAATGTTCGCCTGGTATTCCGCGATGATTTTCAGCACATCCGACAGAAGCCCCGGTTCATCATCCATCTGAAACGTTAACGTGATGGTGGTTCCCGGGGAATTGTCATGAAATTGGAAAATATCATCCTTATATTTATAAAAGGAACTGCGGCTGATGCCAATCGCATCAACCGCTTCCTGAACCGTCGCCGCCCTCTCCGACTCCAGAAGCCTCTTTGCTTCCACTACTTTAAGCAATACTTCAGGCACCGCTTTCTCGCGCACGACGAAGTACCTTGCCCTATTCCTCATGCCTCCCACATTCTCCATGTTGGTGTAACCGCTCCCTTTCCTGCTGCCTTAAAGGCGCGCAGCGTCCGCGTATTGCGAACATTGGTCCGTCCGTCACGCCCGCCAGGCTTCCATTGATCGTAAATCCAGAGGTCGTCCGGCATATGTTCTTGCAGTGCGGACACATGTTTGTGAACGAAAGATATTCTATCACATCAAGGCATGAAAATCAAGAGGTATTTTTATCGGATGGCTCTTTTTTTCTGATGGATATATTTATTCCAAAGGATATCGGTCCGTCAGGCCCTGCACGATGGCGCGGGCCTTGGGGATCGCCGCCTCCCCTTCCTGGATCACCATGGCGATCGCCTGGGCGATCAGGTCCATATCCTCGGTGTTCATGCCGCGGGAAGTGACCGCGGGCGTGCCAAGCCGGATGCCGCTGGTCACGAAAGGAGACTGCGGGTCGTTGGGGATGGTGTTCTTATTGCAGGTGATATGGGCGGCATCCAAAAGCTTCTCCACATTCTTGCCCGTCAGGCCGTAATTGGTCAGGTCCACCAGCATCAGGTGATTGTCCGTGCCGCCAGAGACGATCTTGATGCCGCGGGACTTAAGCCCCTTGCAGAGCGCCTGGGCGTTGTCCAGGATGTTGCGCTGATATTCCTTGAAATCCTCGCTCAAGGCCTCCTTGAAACAGACCGCCTTGGCCGCGATGACGTGCATCAGTGGACCGCCCTGGATCCCGGGGAAGATGGCTTTGTTAAAATTATAGGTCGCCGCCGCTTCCTTGTTGCACAAGATCAGGCCGCCGCGGGGGCCACGCAGGGTCTTATGGGTCGTGGTGGTCACGACGTCCGCGTAAGGGATGGGGCTTGGATGCAGCCCTGCCGCCACCAGGCCGGCGATGTGCGCCATATCGACCATCAGTACCGCGCCTACCTCATCCGCTACCTGGCGGAACTTGGCGAAATCAATGGTCCGGGCGTAAGCGGAAGCGCCCGCGATGATCATCTTGGGCTTATTCTCGACGGCAAGCCTGCGCATCTGGTCATAATCCAGGAACCCGTCGTCATCCACGCCGTAAGGCACGATATGGAAATATTTCCCGGACATGTTCACCGGGCTCCCATGGGTCAGGTGCCCGCCATGGTCCAGGTTCATGCCCATGATGGTGTCGCCGGGCTTGCAGACGGCGAACTGCACCGCCATGTTGGCCTGTGCGCCGGAATGGGGCTGCACGTTGGCATATTCGCAGCCAAACAGCTCTTTCGCACGTTCTATGGCCAGGTTTTCCACCACATCCACGCAGTCGCAGCCTCCATAGTAACGTTTTCCAGGATACCCTTCCGCATATTTATTGGTCAAAGGGCTGCCCATGGCGGCCATCACCGCCTTGCTCACCCAATTCTCTGAAGCGATCAATTCAATATGGCTGTTCTGCCTCTCCTGTTCCTCCTGGATCGCCTGGGCGATCTCTGGATCCACTTTCCGAACTTCTTCCAAGGAATACATCTTCTTCCTCCTTCCAATTCTTCCTATTTTAAATGTGATTGACCTGTTTTGGTATGTGTTACGAATTATAGCATGGTTTTCCCACAATGCAAAGCATTTATTGAAAAAATGTTACCGCCTAGCCCGCGCCATGTAACAGTTTGGCCGCGTGAATCGCCAGAAGTCCTGGCAGGCACAGGCTTAGATACAAAATGCGGCATAGAGGGGAACGGTCTTTTTCCCGTCCTGGAAGCCAAAGTTTTTCGCGGAAAGCTTGATGGCATAATCGGGCTTGTAGGCGTCCATATATACCTTTAAGCTCTTGGCTTTTGTGTTGTCGGCGGATTTGACCTCAATGGGAATGAGCTTGCCCTCCCTCTGAATGATAAAATCAATTTCCGCGCCGCGCTCGGATTCCCAATAATAAGTCTGGTAGCCGTTTATCACAAGCTGTACATTCACATAATTTTCCACAAGCCCGCCTTTAAAGTCGTTCAGTTCTTCCACCATATAGAGGACATCGTTTGCGGCTAAATCCTTTTTGGCGGCAAGCAGGCCCAAATCGGAAACATACACCTTGAAAGCATCGATGTCACGGTAGTTTTCCAAGGGCTTTTTTACCTGTTCCACCCTAAACACCCGCGATACGATGCCAGACAGGCAGAGCCATTCGATGGCGTTCTCAAATTCGGAAGCCCGTCCTCCTTTCTTAATCAACTTATATTGGAAACGGGTATTCTTCTTGGAAAGCTGTACGGTAATGTTGTCATAGGCAAGCCGTGTCTTTTTGATCTCATTCAAAGTGTTGTACTTGCTCATGTCATTCAGATAGCTTGCCAGAATGGTCTCCTGCGTATGGCGCACAAGGATATGATCCTTTGTCTGGGCAAACTGCATGACGCACTCCGGCATACCGCCCACCACAAGATACTGGCGATAAAGCAGCATCGCCGCATCATGCAGGGCGGAAGGCATCGGCGCGTCAGCCTGGAAAGACTTTTTGATTTGATCTACCAGGTCCTCCTTGCCCAGCGCAAGCATAAATTCCTCCATGTCCATTGGGTAAAGGGTTTTCATGTCAACCTTGCCCACGGGAAAAGAGAACTTTGCGCGGTTTACCGCGACGCCTAATAGACTGCCTGCCACGATAACATGATAATCGGGAGCGTCCTCGCAAAAATATTTCAAAGAAGTCAGCGCCCGTTCGCAAAGCTGCACCTCATCAAAGACCACCAGCGTTTTTTCCTTGACAATGGTTTGCCCTGCGATATGCGACAGGATCGGGAGCAGATAATCGGGGCTGATATTTTCATCAAAGGTTTTCGAGAGCTTTGGATTTGTTTCAAAATTGAAATATGCCACATTCTCATAGTGTGTGCGCCCAAACTCCAAAATGGAATAAGTCTTGCCGACCTGCCTCGCTCCCTGCAAGATCAGCGGCTTGCGGCGTCCGTTTTCTTTCCATGCTTCTAAATAAGCCATGATTTTTCGGTACATAGCGATCCTCCTTTTCCGAAGTCATCTACAGTATACCAAATATTCATGTAAAATTCAACTGATTTTCTTTGCATTTTCGCACTAAAACGCATGAATATTTTTTCAATATCGCAGAATCTGACGCGAATCGCCGCAAACCGCCAGTTTATCGTCTCCTCAAACAAGGCACGGAGCAAACGGTTGCCCTTGCTTTATGGCAAATGGGATGTTAAAATGGAAGAGGGCCGCAAGGCATCCTGGCAGACATAGGGGGAAAAGGACATGTACCACATCATCATCAATCCCGCATCCCGTTCCGGGAAAGGGCTCCAATTATGGAACAAGGTCATCGAACCCGCGCTTACGGCGGAGGGGATTGAGCATCAAAGCTATCTCTCCCAGAAAGAGGGGGACGTGGAACGGATCGCCCGCGAGATCACAGGCGGCGGGCCAAAAGAGGATATCCGCCTCATCATCTTAGGCGGCGATGGAACCGTGAATGAAGCCCTGCAGGGCATCCAGGACCCGTCCAAGGTCCTCTTGGGCTATATCCCTACCGGCTCCAGCAACGACCTGGCGCGGGACCTGGGCATCCCGAAAGATCCCCGGCAGGCCCTGGAGCGCATCCTGCGCACCGGCAAGGAGCATGTGATGGATATGGGGCTTATGGCCCTGCCGGACGGAAGCAAGCGCCGTTTTGCGGTAAGCTGCGGCATCGGCTTCGACGCGGCGGTCTGTGAAGAGGTCTCTTATTCCAAGGCGAAACGCGTCTTAAACCGCCTGGGCTTAGGGAAGCTTTCCTATTTGGCCATCGCCCTGAAACAGCTTCTTAAGGCGAAAGCGATCTCCTGCGAACTGGTCTTGGATGGAGGGGCGCCCATCCGTTTCGGGCGCATCCTGTTCATTGCCGGCATGGTACACCGGTTCGAGGGCGGCGGCTTCCGTTTCTGCCCCACCGCGAACGACCAGGACGGCATCCTGGAACTGTGCGCCGTGGGCGACCTGTCCAAGCTTTTGATCCTCTTCGCCCTGCCTACCGCCTTTTTCGGAAAGCATTACTTGTTCCACGGCGTAGAGGCTTACCGGGCCAAGAAGCTTCAGATTTCCGTCACCGAGCCCTTGTGCGTCCACACGGACGGGGAAGTCCTCGGGCACTTCCAAGGCATTACCGTGGAATGCGTCCCTGGCGCGATCCGCATCCTCTGCTAGGGGACCGCATCCAGCCCTGGAAAGCCGCAAAACAACCCAAAACCGCTGCAAGGCAAGCCCATGACGGCTGCCGCAGCGGTTTTATCGGATGCAGGCGCATTAAGAGACAAGCATATTGAGAGGCAGGCGCATTAAAAGGCAGGCGCTTCAATTAAACTTGAAGATCTTCCGACAGATTTCATAGCCCTCCACGGAAATCTTGCGTCCGCCGGGTCCGGGCAGGTTCATGACCCTCCCCATGATGCCGTTACGCATATATAAATACAGCAAGCCATCCTTTCCTTTCAGGTATTTCCACAACTCCTTCTTGGCGTCAAGATGCTCTTTTGAGCCGGAACGGATCAGCAGGATGCTGGAGACCGTCATGATGATCTCCAGATAATTGCGCATGTACTGGAACAGTCTCTTATTCTTGGAAATCTCCGATTTATGCCCCACGAAATAATCGATCATCAGCTTATTGACCCTGATCTGTTGATCGACCCGCGAGATCATGACCTCTTCGTTGATCGACTGGTCCCCGCGGCCGATGTAGTAACGATAGAAATTCACGTCTAAATAGTATAGGTTCTTCACATAAGGCAGCGGCTCAAACACATAGAGGTTGTCCACGTAAAACGTATGCTCCGGCAGCTTAAGCCCGCACTCCCGCAACAGCTTGGTGCGGAAGATCACGGAGTGCATCAGGATATAATGCCCTTTCAGGAAATGACGGCAATCCTCCCAGGTAAACATTTCATCCACCGGCAGGATATGGCGGTAGTGCATCACCTTCTTGCGCTTCTCCCCTTCTTTTTCATAGACGAAGTTGCTGATGAACATGTCCAAGACCTGGCTGCCGCCCGCCAAATCCCGCAACTTGTCCAAAATCTTCAGGTAAGCTTCCTCCTTTACCCAGTCGTCGCTGTCCACCACCTTGAAAAACAAGCCGTTGGCGTTCTCTATCCCGGCGTTCACCGCCGACCCATGGCCGCCGTTTTCCTTATGGATCGCACGGACCACGCCCGGGAACCGGGCCTCATAATCATCCGCGATCTGCGCGGTACGGTCTTTGTTGGAGCCATCGTCCACAATAAGGACCTCCACGTCTTCCCCGCCCTTTAACAGGGAATCGATACATTTCCGCATATAGGCTTCTGAATTATAACAGGGAACCGTTATCGTCAACAACTTCATCTTGATGCTTCTTCCTTTCTGTCTCCATACGATCTGCGCATCAATGTCCTTACGTGCGGTCGGAACCGTCCTTGCCGTCACGGCCCAAGTATGCGGCATAGGCGGCGAACGCGGAAGGGATCGGGTACTTGTCCCGGGTCATCGAGGGCTCGACGAACAGCCAATCAGCAATCGCAGGGGACCTCCTCCTGGGGGAAAGCTCGTCCACCCTCGCCAGATAGGCGCGCATATGCCATTCTTTATGGGTGAAAATATGCTTCGACTCTTCCAGCGCCTGGATCCGCAGGACATGGATCCCCTCCTTGGCCAGGTAGCGCGTCACTTCCTCCGCCGTCCGAAAGCCGTCCAGGGAGGGAAGCTCGTACATCCCTG
>CANPWC010000032.1 GCA_947581905.1 uncultured Acetatifactor sp. | reverse complement strand
GCCGTTGGCACTCCCGGTTATCGTTATGTCTTGGGAAGCGTCTTAAACCAGGTGCTGCTGCACCAGTCCATCATCGGCCTGGAGACCAAGGCGGCGCTGGATAAGTACGACATCCAGCCTGACATCATCATCGGCTGCGCCGGCGGCGGCTCCAACCTGGGCGGCCTGATCTCCCCGTTCATGGGCGAGAAGCTGCGCGGGGAAAAGGATTACCGCTTCATCGCCGTAGAACCCGCAAGCTGCCCCAGCCTTACCAGGGGCAAGTTCGTCTATGACTTCTGCGACACCGGCATGGTGACGCCTTTGGCCAAGATGTATACCTTAGGCAGCGGCTTCATCCCTTCCCCGAACCATGCGGGCGGCCTGCGCTACCATGGCATGAGCCCCATCCTGTCCCAGCTGTACCACGACGGGCTGATGGAGGCGGTCAGCGTAGAGCAGACCTCCGTCTTCGAAGCGGCGCAAACCTTTGCCAGGGTGGAGGGCATCCTGCCTGCCCCGGAAAGCAGCCACGCCATCCGCGTCGCCATTGACGAAGCCCTGAAGTGCAAGGAGACCGGCGAAGCAAAGACCATCGTCTTCGGGCTGACGGGCACAGGCTATTTTGATATGGTGGCTTATGAAAAGTTCAACGACGGACTGATGGACGACTACATCCCCACCGACGAAGACCTGGCCGTAGGCTTCGCGGGCATCCCCCGCTTCCCCGGCAACGAGATTTAAGGGCCTGCCAAGCAGGAGTGCAATAAAAAAGGGTGCAGTAAAAGAAACAGCCATATTCGGAGCCCTATCCGGTTATGGCTGTTTTCCTTCTAATCTAATCTAATCTAATCTAATCTAATCTAATCTAATAATGATTATAATCAGGTTGCGTCCGCTTTGCAAGATGTTTTGTAAAATTTCCCGACCTTACCGGATCTCAAGCAGTTCAAAAGCCTTCCGGATATAAGGGTTTTGGCCCGTCAGCTTCCAGATCAGGCCGGAACGGTAATTTTCCAGCATGAGCAGGCTGACCCCTTTGTCAATCCCGATATAACGGTCAGAATACCAGGCTGGCTCCGCATCCAGGTTGTAAGCGTCCAGGAAGCCGTATTTCCCGTTCAGTCCCGGCAGCTTGGCGTAAGCCTCCATCGCTTCGGACACCTCCTTAGGCAGGAAAGGCAGGGAACCGATGGCCCCGCAGGGCGGGACCGTGCCGTCCGCCTCGTTGCGGTCGCTGCCGAAGCAAGGCAGGGCGCCCTGCCCGCCGCTATAGCCATGGGGCGTCACGCAGGCGGTCAAGCCCCAGGCATTGGCGTTGTACGTCTTCGAGCCATGCGGGTTGTCGATGCAATACTGGCGGTTGGCGCGTGTGGCGCGCACGGAATTCTCATACCAGTCGATCCCCCGCCTGTCCTTTTTCCCTTTCAGGTCCAGGAACGCGTGGGAAAACTGGTAGACGAACAGCCCGCCGCAATAGCTATGGTAGATCAGTCCGCTGTCCCGATACACGTCACAGTACAGGGGACAGTCGTAAAAGACGGAGGCAGGCACCGGATGGCTGGGAGATGCCACCCCCAGGAAATACATGATAAACTGCTCCGCATAATGGTCCCAATGGCCGAAATGCCCGCCGTTATCCCCCTGCTCGCGATATCCCATGTAAAACTGGTCGCGCTGCGGGTCCCAGTACCAGGCCCAATCCACGTCCCGGTAGATCTCCTCCCACAGCTTGAGGCATTCGCCGCCGAAATATTCGCCGGCACAGAGCGCCCCCATCAAAAACAGGGCCGTGTCTATGATGGAAATTTCACAATGGGCATAGCGGGAAGCATCCTCCATGTGGAGGAAATGGTAATAGAAGCCGTGGACGCGGACGGCTTGCTCCTTCATGGTGTGCAGGGTCCTTACCGCACGGTCGCAAGCCTCGCTACGGTCCACATAGCCCCTTTGCGCGCCGATGGCCAGGCCCGCCAGGCCATAGCCTACAGACGCGATGGAACACATTTCCCGCATCGCGTCATTGTCCCGGATCAAGCCATATCCCTTCTCCGTCAGGCTCACCTCCTGCCAAAAGAAGTCAAAACACGCCCTTTCCTCTTTCTCCATCACATCCGTCCAAATATCCGCCATAAATCTACCTCACTTTCTGTATATCCTGACCTGCTCCACCCTTTCACTGTCCAAACCTACGAAAAGGTCGAACCATCCGGGCTCATGCACCCATTCTTCCTCTTCATTATAAAAACCCAGCATATCGTCCGTGACCTCAAATGATACGGCCGCTTTCTCCCCCGCCTCAAGGGCAATGCGGCGATACGCCTTTAATTCCTTCACAGGACGCGCCACGCTGGCGGATACGTCCCGCACATAAAGCTGTACCACGGTCTCCCCCGCCCTGGCCCCCACGTTCTTAACCGTGACGGACGCCTGCGTGCCGTCCGGGGAAGCTGCCAATCCGCTGCAGGTAAATTCCGTATAACTTAACCCATAGCCGAACGCAAACAAGGGGCTGTTGGGACAATCCAGGTAGCGGGAAGTGAAATAATCATCCTCCCTCACCAGGGGCCTGCCCGTCTGGTAATGGTTGTAATAAACCGGGATCTGCCCCACGTTCCTGGGGAAGGTCATGGCAAGCTTGCCGGAGGGGTTATATTGGCCGAACAGGATGTCGCTTACCGCCCTCCCGCCTTCCGTGCCCGGGAACCAGACCTGCAGCACGGCGTCGCAATCTTCAAGGATGGGGGCGATCTCCATGGGCCTGCCGGTAAAGAGCACGGCGACGACCTGCTTGCCCGCGGCTTTCAGCGCATGGACCAGCTTCTCCTGATGGGGCGTAAGGCGCAGGTTCGTACGGCTCGACGCTTCCCCGGTCTCCCACTGCGGCTCCCCGATGGCGACAACGCAGACCTGGCTGTCGGAAAGGGCGTCCAGCGCGCCACAGACGTCGTCCGGCACATCGTGCCTCTCCGTATAAAGGAACGGGGCGGACATGCCGACGGGCAGCTTCCTGCCCAGGGACTCCTCCATGCCCTGCCTTAAGGTCACGGCTTCTTCCACCTTGCCCTCGCAATGCCAGCCGCCCAGGATGCAGCCCGTGTCCGCGAACGGTCCGGCCAACCCGATCTTCTGGGAACCATCCAGCGGCAGGATGCCGTTATTTTTCAAAAGGACCATGCCCTCCCTGGCCAGCTTCCTGCTCAGGGCCCGGTGCTCTTTACATAGAAGCAGCGTCTTCTCATCCTTTTCGTCCGCATCCTTGTACGGGTTCTCAAAAAGCCCCAGACGATCCTTAAGCTCCAGGATGCGGATGACGCACTCGTCAACCTCAGACTCGGCCAACCGCCCCTCTTCCACCAGCTTCTTTAAGGCGGAGGCATAGACGCCGGACATCATCTCGATGTCCAGGCCCGCCTGCACGCACTTGCGGGCGGCTTCTTCCGGGTCTGCCGCCACGGAATGGTTCATGGTCTCATCCACCGCGGCGAAATCGGAAATGACCACGCCCTTAAAGCCCCACTCTGAACGCAGGATGCGGCGAAGCAGCAGCTTATTACAGGTGGCGGGGACGCGTTCCACCAGGTTGAAGGAGGTCATCACCATGGCCGCGCCGGCCTTGACCGCTTCCTGGTAGGGAGGCAGGTAGAAATCCCGAAGCACGCCCCGGGACATATCCACCGTGTTGTATTCCCGCCCCGCCTCCGGCTGCCCATAAGCCGCGAAATGCTTGATGCAGGCGGCAATCCTTCCTTTCTCCTTAAGGTCCGTCCCCTGGTAGCCGCGCACCATGGCGGCAGCCATCCTGCCGTTCAGGTAAGGATCCTCACCGGGAGACTCCATCACCCGCCCCCACCTGGGATCCCTCACCAGGTCCACCATGGGGGAAAAGGTGACATGCAGTCCTGCCGCAGCGGCTTCCTTGGCCGTCGCGGCGGCGGCTTCCTCCACCAACGCATCATCAAAACTGCAGCCCTGCGCCAGAGGGATCGGATAGACCGTCCGATAGCCGTGGATGACGTCAGACATAAATAAAAGGGGGATCTTCTGCCGCGAGACGGCCAGGTAATCCTCCTGCAGGCGGCGCAGATACGACGCCCCGGAGGGTCCCAGGGTGGATCCCATACAGGCAAGCTGATCCTCCTCAAACCTCCACTGGCGGAACGGCCCCGTCAGGTTGGCAGGTTCCTTATGGTAAAAAAACTCCGGCGCCAGCTGGGTCATCTGCATGGCTTTTTCTTCCAGCGTCATGTCCGCCACTAGGTCTAGTATAAATTGTTTCGGCATTTGTCCTCCTTTCTTATATCGCCCAATGCTTAATGCAGCTCTCCCTTTGGACCAGGGCGGTGGGCAAGATGATTTTGCTGCTGGGACCCCCGTTCATCATGTCCAACAAGGTCTTGGCCGCCATCTCCCCCAATTCATACAAAGGCCTGTGCACCGTCGTCAGGCTGGGGGAAAACAGGGAGCTGGCGGCGATGTCGTCCATCCCGATGACGGAAATGTCTTCGGGGACGCGGATCAGCATATCTCTCAAGGCCCGGATGCAGCCCATGGCCATTTCATCATTCAAAGCGAAGATCACTTCCGGGCGATTGCCCTTTCGAATGAACTTGATCGTCTCCTGATAGGCATGATCTTCTTCCCAATTGCCACGCACACACCAATGGTCCGGCAGGGAAAGCCCGAACTCCCCGACCGCTTCCTTAAGGCCCAGCAGGCGCTTCTGTCCATCATACCCGTCCCCAAACAGGCAGGCGACCTTTCGTAACCCCAGGGAATGGATGTACTCCCCGACCCGGAACGCGCTGTTGACGTTGTCAATCAGCACGGAAGAGATACGGGGGCCGCTTAACTCCCGGTCCAGGACCACTACCGGACAGCCCGTGTCCGCCAGGGTGCTTAAAACCTCATTCGGTATGGTCTCCGAAAACACGATGGCGCCATCCACCATCCTCTCCCGCAGCAGGCGGCTGATATGCGTAATGCTTTGCAGGCGGCCGCACCGGGCGGCGATCATCTCCTGGTCATGCTTGTCCATCTCATTTTCAATCCCGCGCAAGACCTCCCCATAGACCACGCCGTAGAGGGAATAGGCGAAATAACCGATGAAGCCGTTCTTCTTCATCTTCAGGCTCTTCGCCATCCCGTTCGGCACGTAGCCTAAGGTCTTGACCGCCTCCATGACCTTGAGACGCTTCTCCTGGCTGACCGCCCCTGAATTATTCAATGTGTAGGAAACCGTGGAAACGGATACTCCCGCGGCTTCCGCCACATGCTTGATCGTTACCGCCATACCGACTAACTCCTCCTATCAATGCCTTTATCCCTTGATGCGCACGACAAGCTCTTCCTCGCCCAGCCTTCCGTCCACGGCGCTATAAAGGGTAGTCCTGCCATCTTCTTCCACAAGCCGATAGCCGGGACCCTCCATCAAAAAGCCTGTGCCGTCCCACACCATGATGTCTTCCTTTTGAGAGAGGCGGACTCGCAGCCCTTCCTCGCCAAGCCCTATGATCTCCGCGGTAGAATACAAGATCTTCTTTCCCTCCACCGTCAGGTTCATGGGAAGCATAAGCCCTTCCCTGGGTCCCAGCCACATGCCGCGTCCGCCCAGCAAACATTCCCCATTATACCATAGGTGGAAATCTTTTGCAAAAGAATCCAGGTTCAAAACATGCAAATATTTTTCCTCCCCGTCAGCGCTCACATCTAAGAAGATGCCGTCATAAACACAGTCATGCCAAAGCCTGCGTTCCACGCCCAGCTCCTCCATCAGCTTTCGGATGGCGGGGCGGTTGCAGATATAATCCGTGCCCAACATGGCGGCCTTGCCGGCCCCTACTTTTTTCAGGAATGCGCACACGCCGCCCTGTATACTCACGCTTAAGAGGACTTCGCTTCCCGGCGCGTCATAAAGTTGCGCCTCCCCGGTGCGCACCTCGGCATATCCCTTCCAAATGCCTTCAGGCTGGATGCTTAAACAAGGGAGCCGTCCCTGGTCTATCTGCCCTGCCACGCGCACGCCGATCCGGTCGGCAAGCAGGGTGCAGGGATCCCCCTCCATGTCCATCACCGGCAATCTGCCGTACAAGAGCAGGCTGCCGCCGTTCTCCAGGAAAACGCACAACCTCCTCTGCACCGCTTCTTCCATATAAGAGGCGGATAAAAGGTACAGCGTCGTGCCGCCCTCCATCCACGGACCGTCCTTTTGCAGGTTCACGCCGCCAAACGCGTAATTGTCCAAAAGCAGCGCCTTCGTGAACACGTCCCAGCCGCCTCCCGTGCGGAACCTGGCCAGATGGTCTACAAACTCCCGCTCCCTGCGGGATGCGGGATAACAATATTCCGTCATGAAATAATCCGGCAGGAAGCCAACGAGAAGCTTGTCCCGCTCTTCCCGCATCCTCCCCAGCATGGGGGCGTTGGCCAACATCACCCGGCTGTTGCGGGCGATGCGCGGATAGGTATAGCTTAAGCGACCCTCCGGATTGACCGGCGCCGAGAAGCCGTGCCTTTCCCCCGTGATGGCGATCCTCTTGTTGCCATCCTCCCTGGGGTACCTTAGCAGCATGTTGTAGCCGCCGGAAAACAGATAATGGTTGATCAGCCGCGCGCCCTGTGCCATATAGATCCGTGCCGTGAAATCCGCGTCCGACACGCCCAGGCGGCCGCCGCCGCTTTCCCCATAATCCGCTTCCCCGCTTTGGAATTCAAAGCTGGCCAGGGGATTGCCGGTTGCGTCCGCCGCTTCCATGTAACAGTTGATCAGGTAAATATCCTGCAGGTTTTCCATGGAGACGCCGGATAAATAGATGTCCGTCCCGGCCCAGAGCTCTTCGTCCTTCCCAAAGGCATCGACCAACTGGCTGATGCCTATCGGGAACGTATAGCCCCTGCCGCCGCCCGTCCCATGGACGTTGATCAGGTAGGGCACGCCGTCCACGCCATACTTTTTCGCCATGCCTTTTAAAGCTTGGGCATATCTGGCGAAACGGTCGCGCATATACAGCCCCAAGTCCCTGTGGAGCGCCAGGGCGTAGTCCTCCCCTGGCTTCTCAAAATAGGGACGCCTCGCTTCGGCAGGCAGCGCAAGGAACGGGTAGCGCCCCGCAAGCTCCTGTGCGCTGTAACGTGCCGCAAGCCAACGCTCGAAATCGGCAAGGGTCACATCGGTCAGGTCAGGCGTATTGGACACCCAGGAGAGCATCCCGATCTCATTATCCAGCTGGCAGGCGATCACATTGCCGCCCTTCGTCGCCAAGTGCCTGGACAGGATGGGCATGATCCTGGCATACCACTGGTCCACGCAGTCCAGGAAATCCTTGGCCAGATAATCCAGGGTGCTGGTTGAAGTCTTGCGCCCCTCCCAACCGGTAGGGACGAGGGCGGGATATTTTTCCGCCACCCAATACGGAATCCCCTCATTCTTCATCTCCGCCATGATGAACGGGCCCGGACGTGCGACCACGAAAAGGCCATTGCGGGCGCACAGCTCGATAAAGCCCTCGATATCCAGGTTGTCCCGGATCTGGCCAAAATCGAATTCCCCTTGCGCCTCCTCATGGCACAGCCAGGGGATATAGGTGGCGACCGCATTCATCCCGGCCGCCTTAAGCTTCTTGACCCGATCCTCCCAATCCTCTTTTTTCAGGCGATAATAATGGATCTCTCCCGCGATGACCAGGGAGGGCTTCCCATCCAATAACAACTGTCCATTCTCCAATTTAACCATAAGCATGCTCCTTATTCGCCGGTAATGCCGGTCTTTTCAATCCCTTCGATGAAGTGTTTCTGTGCGACGAAGAACAACGCCAGCAGGGGCAGGATGATCAACAGGGTCCCGGCCATCTGGACGGATTCGTTCGCGGTCGCGCCCGCCTGCCCTTCGGAAGCGCTGATCATCTTGTTAAAGGTGTCCACGAAGTTTTCCAGCTTCATGGGCAGGGTCTTGATGTTCGAGCCAAAATAAAGGGACGCAAGGTAAGTCTCGTTCCAATACCACACCGTGGACAACAGGAAGCTGATCAAGAAGCCCGGCATGGCGATCGGGACCGCCACGCGGAAAAAGACCACGATCTGCTTCGCTCCGTCCACCTCCGCCGCCTCCGTCAAAGATACCGGCACCTGGCGGAAGAACAGGAAGAAGATCAGGACGAAGATGGAGCTCTTCATGCCCTGCCCCATGACGGCCGGCAACAGGTAGGACTTTAAACTGTACAGGATCCCTAAGTCGCGGTACATCAAAAACTGCGGGATCATGGTGATCTGGGTCGGTATGATGAAAGTCGCCAGCACCAGCCCGAAAATGACGTTCTTCCCTTTGAACCGGAAATGCGCCAAGCCATAGCCCGTCACCGCACAGACCAGGGTCTGCAGCAGGGCCGGCAGGACGCTGACATAAATCGTCGTCCACAGGGTCTCCAGGTATCCCAGCACCAGGACGGCGCGGCTGAAATTCTCCCAGCTCACCTGGTAGGGGATCCATACCACCAACGGGTTGGTCAGGTCTTCCGAAGACATCAGGCTCATGCTCAGCATCTTGAGCAGCGGGTACAGGAAGACGAAGCCGGTCACAATCAGGAACAGGTAGATCAAGACCTTGAACAGAAGGTGCACCGCGTTCTGCTTGTTCACCTTGCCCGGCACGGCCTGCCGTAGCTTATCTTTCATTCCATCCATATTCTTTTTCATTCCCGATACCTCCTACTCTCCCGATACAGGCGCTTCAGATCCTTCTCCTGCTGCTTCTTCAGCTTCTTCGCCCGCTTAAGCTCCAGCTTGGCAAGCTTCGTGTTGCCGTAAATATGCTCATTCCTGGGGCCATACAGCAGCATGAACAGCCCGATCACCAGAAGCAGCACCACAAAGTAGACCCAGGCCTGCGCGGAGGCGTAGCCCATTCCTCGGGAGGTCTGGAACATATTGGTCTGGATCGTCGTGATCACAGTGTTGGTGTCAAAGGTCGATATGGTGACAATGGTATAGATCAAACAAATCACGATCATGTTGCGCACGTTGGGCAGCGTGACCTTCCAGAAGCACTCCCAGCTGGAAGCCCCGTCGATGCGGGCCGCCTCATACATGGATCCGTCGATCTTTTGCAGGGCGGACAAAAGCAGCAGGATCTGCACGCCCGAGAACCACAGGATCATGACGAAGGAATTGACCAGCTTTAACAAAAGCCCCGACACGCTCTCCGGCAGCACCTCCAGGATATTGAGCAGCACCGGGTTCGACTGCGCCCCCTGGATGGTCATCAGCCCCATGTCCATGAATTTCTGGATGATGGGCCCGCTGATGATGATGACGGGCAGGAAGAACAAGGTACGGAAAAACCCTTTCCCCTTGATGTCCTTGCTTAAGATCAGGGCGATGATCAGGGAGAAGACGATGACGATCGGCACCTCCAGGATGATGCTCCCCACATAATCGATCAGGATGCCGGGGAACGTCACGTCCGCTAAGAACACCCTCCGGTAATTGTCCCATCCCACGCTGCTGCGGACCAGCCCTTCCGCGGAAATGACCACGGATTCAAAGCTCATCTTAAACGTGGAATAAATAGGGTAGAGGGTAAATATCGCGAATCCCGCAAGCCATGGCAGGCAGCACAGCCATCCCCTCATGGCGTCCCTTGTGGTCTTTGTGATCCTTTTCGTTTTCATGACGCACCTCCTAACTCCACCAGGAAGTCTTCCCGATCCACGCTTACGTTCCCATCCTCCCACGGCTTATCCCCGTAGTTCACATAGATGCTCGTCCCATTGCTGTAATCGATCCGGACCACATCCCGGCTAAGGGTTTCCCGGTTCGTGACCTGGCAGCCCATCACGCCGCGCAGCGCCTCATTGATGCGCTCGTAACGGGAAAGGATGGCATCCTTCCAAATCGAGTATTGGGAGCTATAAAGCCAGTTGGACGGCGTATTGATCAGCTCGATCGGATCCTCCCAGGTCACGTACCAGTTCGGATACATGCCATAATCCACACATTTCAACAGTTCCTTGTCGGCATCCGCATGGAAGTTCCAGGCGCTGGAATAATACGGCAGGTAGCCCTTCAGGACGATCTGGAGGAACGGCACCGTATCCGTGAAAATGTAATAATCGCTGGACCCTTCCGGGATGTCATAGGCTGCGTCCGCCTTGTCGAACAAGAATGCGGCCGGGGAATATAGCGCCATGGAAAGAGCGCCCAAATCGGCGCTGCGATAAGCCTCCACCGCTTCCTGCCTGGTGACAGGGTCCTTCTTGTTCCAGTTGGAATACAGGCTCGTGCCATAGGCGTCCACAGCCAGGCCGCCCACGCCCAGGTTAAGCGACTTCTTCGCGAACTCGCCCAGCCGCTTTGCCGCATAGGTAGGGGTCAGCCAGGTAAAGCGCGCGTAATCAAAGGTCTGAAGCAGGGTCTGGTCGATCGCCTGCACCTTTTGCGCGTTGCTGTAGCCGCCCATGCCGTCATACCCCCTGGAGAAATCCGCATACAGGGATACGTCGACGCCCAATGCCGCATAGGTCTGGATGAATTTCTTCCAGTCCCCTTTGGACCCCGTCTTACCGGTAAACTGGAACTTCGTCGGGGCCGCGCCGGTGGAACCATCTTTTCCATAGCCGCGAAGCACCACGTCCATGTCCTGGATCCCCGCGTCATATAGCTCCCGCACGATCGTGTCCGCCTGCTCGCAGGTCGTCATGGGGACTGTCGTGGACCACAGAAGCTCGTCCCTTTTCTCTGCCAAAAGGATTTCCAGCTTCATGGGCACGCTTCCTCCCGCCGCCTCCTTGCCTGTCAGGACGCCCGCATCCACCAGGTAGCTTTGATAGGCTTTCGCAAGGCCCACATAGGTCGCTTCTTCCCCGGACAGGAAACGGTAAACCAGGGAAATGTCATAGTGGTTCGGGACGGGCTGGTTCGCCACCATGCTTGCCCCGCTCTGGCTCACTTTCATCTGGTAGGTCTCATGGATCAAAAACTTCGGCATGATCATGTTATAGGGCGTCCGGATGCCGCTGGCATAGGCCACGATGTGGCAATATTCAGCGCCCTGGTCCACGATGACGGCGACGCCGTCCTGCCCTGTGGCCAAGATGCTTCCGAACACCGGCACGTAAATCCGCTCCACATCCTTCAGCATGCTGGCTTCCACCCGGCTCTGGAAAGTGCCCATGCCGATGTCGCTGCCATACACCTGCTTCTCATACGGCTCGGTGGAAAGGGTGGCGCGGGTCGTATCGATCAAGGCCCCGCTTCCATCCGGGACGAACAGGTAGCCGTCCTCGGTCAGCCCATATGTGGCCCCCAGGAAAGGATATAAATAAATGTTCTGCATGGAATAGCCCGTATCCGTCTTCTCCGTGACGGAATCCGCGGGAACGGATACGGATAGCCCGTCCTCGGCCAGAGCCACGCTCAGATGCAGCCCCATGCCCTCCGGGAACGTGATGTCGCTTTCAAAGCCGTTTTCCGTGACGCTCGTGGATAACTCCACCTCCTGGTTGGAAATGGACCAGGTCTTCGAGCTGCCATTGGGCTGGCGGACGTCTATGGACACGGCAGAATCCATCATGCCCTGCCAGGTGTTGTTCAGGTCCCCTTCCTGCGGAGGCGTCTGCCCCCGGGAGGAATACAGCAGGCCAGTCTGCTTGTTCTCCACCTGGATGGCCAGGGTGGAAGGCTCATAATACAGGATGACTTCGTCATTCTGGGCGACCTCCACGAACCCCTCCTGGGCATATGCCGTCCCTTTGCCGAACAGGCACAGGAGGGCGCCAAAGAGGGCAGGCGTCAAATACAGGATTCCTCGGTATGTTTTCTTCCTCTTATACACGGATAGCCACCTCCCTGTAGATACTGACAATGAACTCCCACAACTGCTTCCCCAGAAGGTAGATGGTAAACGCCGCCAGCAAAAACAATCCCATGGTCACGACGGTCACGCAGATGTTCTTCACCGTCTCCGATATGGTAAGGACATGGACCTCCTGCACCATCAGGTAAAGCAGCACCGCGCACCAGCAGATTAAGAACATGCTTCCAAAGGAATAGAGGAAGCTCTCATTTTCCGTCAGGACGTTGGATACGATCTGCAGGGGCAGCATGAACACCAGGTACGGGGACAAAGCATAGATCGCTCCGCAGTAGACATGCCGGAACCGCCCCTCGCCTCCGGATACCGTGCTGACAAGGTAATTACAGACCACGAACAGCAAAAGGGGCAGGAGGATGCGTCCCACCAGGTTCGGCAGATCCGCGTAAACGGGATCCGTCTGGTTGAACAGGTAGCTTGTGATGTAAAGGTCCGTCACCTGCAGCACGACCAGCCACAGGTACAGAAGCGTCGCCACGAACACGCCCGCCTCCTCCCGGTAATGGATCCGATAATATCCATCGAAAGGATTCTTGATCATCTGCTTCATCAAGGCAAGCTGCCGGACGATCGAAAGGTCCTTCACTTTCTTTACGCCGGCCCTTACCGGGGCTAAGAAGCCATATTTCTTATCGAAAGCCTTGATCCCTTTCCAGAGGACCGCCAAGGCGACGATGCCTAAGATCACCCAGGTTAAGTTCTTCTCGATCCATTCGTTCCGGGAATACCAGAATGCCTGGGAATAACCGGACACGTTCCCGGCCGTTTCATAATAATCCATGGCCTGCGCGTAATCCTGCCGCTTGAAGCTGGCCTTCGCCAAGGCCTCATAGGCGAACAGGAACGCGGTGTTGCGCCGGTTGATCTCCTTCCAGGTCGCTTCCGCCTCCTGGTAACGGCCGTCCATGTAATCGCTTAAACCCTCATGGACCATGTCCGCGAATTCCACCGGCTCATAGGTCTGGATGACGCCCTTCACCTTGTCCAGGACATAGATCACGCCGTCGTCCGACACGTCGATGGCGGAGGGGTCGGCCATCAGGCCCTTCCTCTGCATCCCGGAATCCTCATAGCCGAAGGCGAAGATAAAGTTGCCGTAGCTGTCGTATTCATAAACCGTGCCATAGGCGTCAATGGCATAAATGTTCAGCCGCTTGTCCACCGCCACATCCACGAAGTAAATGCTGGTCACATAGGGCTGTATCAGGTCAGCCCCCGCGATGGAAAGCTTCCGGATGCTCTGCCACTGGTTGTCCGCCGCCTCGCCCTGGGTCACGGTGTACATCAGCCCCAGGTCGTCCACGTCGATGTTGTAGACGCTGGAGGGCACGTTTTTAAACAACTGGTCCAACTGCTCCTGGGTAAAGAACGTCCTCTGCAGCAGCATGGTAAAGGAAGTATTGGTCCGGTTGGAACCAAAATACCCCAGGAAGTCTCCCTCCAGGCTCATCTGCATCACGCCGGAGGTGGAGCCTTGAGACACCACATAGAGGTTGCCCCTCTTGTCCACGCTGACCTTGACCGGGGAGAAGTTCGTGTTTTCCCCGAAGATCACCTCGTCGGGACGCCCGATCTTCCTTAACAGGCTTCCTTCCTTATCAAACACCAAAATTTCTTTGTTGCCGAAGTCCGCCACGTAAATGGCGTCGTCCGTGACTGACAGGCCGGTGGGGGACATCATTTCCTCGCTTGTGATCTCCCGCACGATCTCTTCCCCGTCCATGACCAGGATCCTGGAATTGCCCGTATCCGCCACATACAACAGCCCGTCGTCCAGAAAGATGTCTTCCGGGGCGGAAAGTCCCGGCTCCATCATCACTCCCGGCTGGTAGGCGTCCTGGGTATGGACCGTATAATGCCCCGGACCCTCCGTCCAGGTATAATAGGGGGTCTGCGCCTCCACCTGAATTCCCGGCCAAAGCATCCCCAGAATCATGACGATGCCTATACCGCATCTTATTCCTAACCGCTTCATTGCTTGCTCCCATCTGCGCCCTGCGGCGCCTCACTTCTACCCTGCGCGCCTGCCCTATTTGATCCCGGAATGGGCCATCGTGCTCATCACGTTGTTCTGCATGAAAATGAAGATCACCAGATTCGGGATGAACATGATCAGGGTGGCCGCGGCCGCCATGCCGATACCGGCCACATCGTTGCCGGTGGTGGTCAGGGTGGACATGTAGTAGGCGAAGGTCTTCAGGTTATCATGGTTCAAATACAGCTCGCTGGCTTCCACCGAGTTCCACGCCGCCTGGAAGGTCAGGATGACGACCGTCGCCAGGGAGGAGCGGGACAGCGGGACCACGATCCTTAGGAACGTGTACCAGTCAGTGGCCCCGTCGATCTTGGCCGCCTCCAGCAGCTCGTTGGGGATCTGGTCCATGAACTGTTTGACCAAGAACAGCCCCACGGGCATGGCCAGGGCAGGCACGATATGGACCGCGAAGTTGTCGATCAGGCCGATCTCATAAATGATCAGGTACCTGGGGATCCTCACCGCCGCGCCCACGAACATCAAAGCCGTGGTATTGATGCTAAAGATCAGGTTCTTGGCCTTGAAATCCTTTTTGGACAAGGCATACCCGGCAAACGCCGTAATGAACACCGTGCATACCACGGTCAAAAACGTTGACAGGAAGCTGTTATAAAAATAACGGTAAATGGGCACCTCTGAACTGTTCATCGCCTCGAACAGCTTCCGGAAGCTGGAAAAAGAGGGGTGCGAGACCAGGAAGCGGGGCGGGTACAGATACAGCTCGTCCAATGGCTTCAAGGCCTGTGAGAATATAAACACGATGGGCAGTCCGGTCAGGATCGCCATGGGGACCAGCACCAGGTAGAACTTGATCTGGCTTCTATGGAACCTGGTGGGGTTCATTTTTTTACCTTGTATGGATGCCATAACTTCCCTCCTCCTTTACTCTTTTTCACCAAATACTCTAAAGACGGCTTTAGAGCTGACTAAGATCAACAATAACAAAACGACGGAGGTGGCGCTGGCATAGCCCATCTCATAACGCAGGAAGCCGTAGTCCTCGATATGGTTCAGCGCCAACTGCCCGGCATATTGGGGCGTAGGGTTGGAACCGGACAAGGTCACGCCGATGGCGCCCGCCTGGAAGGTGTTCACCACTGCCATCACCGCGCCGAACAACATCTGGGGCTTTAAGGACGGGATGGTGATGTATACGATTTCCTGGAAGCGGTTGCGCACGCCGTCGATATAGCCTGCTTCATACATTTCCTGATCCACGTCCAGGATGCCCGCCAGCATCGCTAAGAAGCCCACGCCCATGCTGGACCACAGCGTCACCAGGATCATGACCGGCATCAGCCAGTCCGTGGACTGCAGCCATTGGATGGGTTCCCGGATGAAGCCCCAGTTCAACAGGATGCTGTTCAAGTAGCCTGTCTGGTCGCCGTTGAAGAGCACCTTCCAGATGACCGTCATGGCCACGCCGCTGGTCATGGAGGGCGAATACAGGATCAGGGCCAAGACCGTCCTGGGCCGCTTGGGGATCTGCGCCAGCATCCAGGCCATCAGGAAAGACAGGATGTAGCCCAAAGGGCCGGCGATCAGGGAAAACTTCAAGGTGTTCGGAAGCACGTACTGCATGAAGACCGCATCCGAAGTGAACAGCGAAATATAGTTCTTAAGCCCTACCCAATGGGGGAAGTTCACGGAGTCGAAGTCACTGAAGGACAACAGCATGGACAACCCGACAGGCAAGACGATGAACAAAGTAAATAAAATCAAATACGGGGCCAGGAACAGGTAGGCGCTCCCTTCCCGTTTCCTCCATTCCATCAGCTTATTCTTCATCCCGTTTCACCCACCCTTCTATTAAATCTATGGAAGGGATCCGGTAGGTCTTGACCACCTTGCCGTCTTCCATGTAACCGAACTCTTCCCACTTGCGGACCAGCTCCTGGTTCATCAGGATCGCCGCGTCGTCCAAGGCGCTTCGCACGTTTTCCCCGTTGAAGACCACGGAGTTCCAGACGTTGGAGAGTTCCCGCTCTATCATGTAGCTTGCGGGCGTCTTGATGAACTCGGACAGCCACTGCCACTGCTCCATGATCACTTCTTTATCCGCCTCCGCGATGGGAAGCTGGGAAAAGGCTTCCACATTGGCGGTGTTCCACATGTAGGTATCGCCGTAAAGCAGCTGGATCTGGGTCCCGAAACGGCTCTGGGTCTCCGTGGAGGTCCACCATTTCAAGAACTCCCAGGCGGCTTCCTGCTTATCCGACTTGGAGAAGATGACGCCCTCGGTGCCTGCGCCGGTGGACCAGCGTTCCACCACGCCGTCCTGGTTCTTGATGCCGGGCATCACCACGATCTTCCACTTGCCGGCCAATTCCGCGGCCGCCGCGTTCAGCTTTAAGTACGTGCTGTAATTGGACACGCCCATGGGGATCACGCCGTTACGGAAGGACTGGTAGAAGTCCGCCACCTCGGTGGGCAGCCCATAGATCGTGAACAGGTCCGTCATGAACTTCATGGCGTTCAAGCCGTTTTCGTTGTTCACCGCCACCGTCATGCCGTCCGGCTCGTAAATGGAGCCTCCGTACTGCAGGAAGAACGGCAGCGTCATGGAAAAGGTCTTAAAGGAGCTGGAAGAGGCCAACGGGATGTAGAAGTTCATCCCATAGCGCTGCAGCACGGGCAAGATGCCCAGCACCTCGTCCCAGGTATCAGGAGGCTCGATGTTCAGCGCCTCGCAAAGGTCCGTCCGATAGAACAGGACGAAGAAGTCCTGGGTCTCAGGCAAGGCATAAACCCCGTCCCCGTACGTGCTGATCAGGAAAGAGCCCGGCAGGAACTGGGACGCCGCCTCATCAAAGCCGTCGAACTGCCTAAGGTCGGCCAGCACGCCACGGATGGCCAAATCATAGGGCAGGTGGGCGCTTAGGCCTAAGGCCACATCCGGCTGGCTGTTGGTCGTGTTGGCCAAGACCAGCTTGCTTTCATCCTTCATGACGGAGAAGTTCACCTTGATGCCTGTCTCTGGCGTGAAATAAGCATCCGTCATGGTCTGCATCTCGTTTACATAAGTAATGGCGCGGTTGACCCAGATCTCGATGGTCTCCGTCTCCTTTTCTTCCTCTTCACTGCCGTTGAACAAATCATCCAGGAAAAAGCACAGCTCCTCCCAAAACTTCCGGAAGATGCTGACTTTGAAGGAAGGGAGCCGGCTGTCCGGCTGGTGCAGGTAGATGGCGTCCACCGTAAGGGGGCACTGCCGGATGCTGTCCATGATCTCACCCAACATCTGGGACACGGAGCCTGCGCCCTCCGAGAAGGACGCCAAATGGTTGGGCAGCTCGTCAGGGTCGTCTGCAAAGACACGGAGCCTTTCCACGATGATCTTCATGTTGGAAATGTCTTTATTGCCCTCGTCCCCTAAGTTCAGGGCGATCATCTGCCCCTGCACCACCTCCAGGCGGTCGGCGATCTCATTCAGCCGATCCGTCAGGTCCGGGATATAGGACAGGATCTCCCAGTCCCTGTTCACGTCGTCGCTTCCACCCGTGATCTTCTTGATCTCCACGGTGATGTCCGCGATCAGGTCCAGCTGGTCGGAGATTTCCTCGCCGATGGGGACCATGTCGGTGCTGTCCGCTTCAATCCCGATCACATGCTTCCCCTCTTCCAGGTAGAAAAGGTAAGGTTCCCCGTCTTTCCCCGCATCCTGGACCTCCCAGGAGGTGCAGCTGTCAAAAGGCACGCCTGCCGCTTCTTTAAAAGGCAGTGCGCCATCTATCGTGATGGTCCTGCGGACCACAGTGTTCTCTTTCTGGTTCTGCTTATATTTCAAGCCAAAATAATACCAGCCCGCGGACTTGACGTCCACCTCGTAATAGAGCGTCTGGCCGTTCTCATTCCAGGTGTCGCCGCCGATGACGCTCATGAGCTTCGTGTTCGCCACATAAGGCGTGACCTGCACGTCCCTCGTCGCCACGGGCCTCGCCGAAGTCGTATTTTTATAAGAAATCCGCTCCGCCTCGATTGAAATCAGTTCCGTGCCGCTTACGGCGTCAGAGTGGGAAGCGCGGTAAGCCTCGTAATCCAGGGGCTCCTCCACACAGACCGCCCAGACCTCGCCCAATAGGACGGAGGCTTTCTGCATGGTGAATTCCAACTCGTTCTCGCCCTGTTCCAAGTAGAACAGCAGATATTGCGTGCTGCCCTGGCCGATGGAGCGCAGCAAGCGGGTCTCCCATTCATGGCGCAGCATCGTGTCCGGCGTGATCTCGTTGCCGTTGCGGTCCAGCCGGAACGGATAAGCTTCCGTATCATATAATTGCTCCAGCACCAGTTCCCGTGCTTCCGAGAACGGGTACTCCCCATTCACCTTAAGGCTGACGGTGTGGGACACCGCCTGCTTCGCCAAGCAGTAATAATCCAGACGGATGGCATACAGCCCAGCCTGGTCCACGGTCGCGCGCATCGTGGACCAGGCTGGGC
>CANPWC010000031.1 GCA_947581905.1 uncultured Acetatifactor sp. | reverse complement strand
ATAAAGCATTTTCCCATTGCGAAAAACAACATCATTTGATGTTTGCTTGGAATAACGGTTTATAAGTTTATCCTGAAGAAGGCATTTTCGCTATTGACGAACCAACTTTTTTGTGATATGGTTAGTTGACTGATATAAGTGGTGGAGTCTGGCATAGATATTTTTATATTATCTATTTATATCAGTTGGATAAAGCGTCTTGTGATTTGCATGAATTGCTATGCCGACAGAACACTGTGTTTTGCCGGCATTTTGTTTACAACATAATATTTTTCGAGAGGAGCCAGTGTGAAAAATAAGCTCGATAGCTTATTTTTCGCGTAAACGCTCCGGAATGGAGATCAGTATGAAAAAAACGAAAATTGTCTGTACGATTGGTCCCGCCTGTGAATCTCCTCAAGTATTGGAAGAAATGTACTTAGCGGGGATGAGTGTCGCTCGTCTGAATTTTTCGCACGGTACGCATGAGGAGCATCAAAAGAAAATTGACGCAGTCAAATCAGTGCGCGAAAAGCTTAATGTCCCTCTTGCGATTATGCTTGATACAAAGGGTCCGGAATATCGCATCGGTATTTTTGAAAATGGTCCTGTAACTTTGAAAGAAGGCGATTCGTTCACATTTACCACCGTAGATATCCTAGGGGATAAAGCACGCGTTTCTGTAAGTTATAAGCATCTTGCCGAAGAATTGAATGTAGGCGACAAAGTGCTTGTCAATAACGGTCTTCTCTCTTTTACAGTGACAGATGTCAAGGGAACCGACATTATCTGCCGTGTAGATGTCGGCGGTGAAATCTCTGACCGCAAGAGCATGAGTTTTCCCGGCAAGGTATTAAAGCAGGTTTATTTAAGCGAACAAGACAAAGCAGATTTGCTTTTCGGAATCAAGAATGATGTAGATTATATCGCCTGCTCTTTTGTCTCCTGTAAGCAAGATTTGTTGGACGTCAAGGAGTTTCTGGCACAAAATGGCGCCGGTGCAATAAGCCTGATCGCAAAAATCGAAAACAGCACCGGCATAGATAATATTGAAGAAATCTGCTCGGAATGCGATGGGATCATGATCGGACGCGGTGATATGGGAGTAGAGATCCCTTTTGAAAAATTGCCCGCGATCCAGAAAAGTTTAATCACAAAATGCTGTCTGCTGGGCAAACGGGTAATTACGGCTACAGAGATGTTGGAATCCATGATACATAATTCCCGTCCCACAAGAGCGGAAATTTCCGACGTGGCTAATGCAGTTTACGATGGTACGAGTGCCATTATGCTGTCGGGAGAGACTGCTATGGGTAAATATCCCGTCCTGACGGTAAAAACGATGGCAAGCATTGCTAAAACCACCGAAGAAAGCATTCATTATAACGAGCGATTCTTGAAAACGGATTTTACGATCAGAAACGAGATGGATGCGATTTCTCATGCGGTTGTCGGAATGGCAATGGATATTGGCGCAAAAGCCATCGTCGTATGTTCTTTGTCTGGCATAACCGCACGAATGGTTTCCCGGTTCCGCCCTCCAATCGATATCCTTGCCTTGTGCGTAAATGAAAAAGTTTGGGAAACGCTGTCCCTTTCCTGGGGAGTAACCCCAGTCATGTGCGAAATGTATCCGTCTATTGAAGTCTTATTTTATTCAGCAAAGCAGTTAGCTGCTGAAAAGCTTCATTTGAAGCGTGGTGACAAGATCATCATAACCGGAGGCACATCTCTCGGCGAGTCGGGAAAGACCAACACGATCCGGGTAGAAACAATAGAGTGATGCTTGTCATTCCCTGCTCATAATCATTTATGGCGCAGCCCCACCATTCTCGGGACTGCGCCATTTTTAAAAATACTCCCTTATCAACATTGTGATATCCAATCTCGCTCCCTACCCCTGCGCGAAGAAGTCTTCCTCCATCAGCTGGTTCAGAAGCTCCGCGAAGAGCGTGTTGGCCCAGGCGAACCAAGGGCGCGAATATTCCTCCGGGGCCGACGGGTCGAAGGATTCGTGCATATAATTGGTACCTGCATGGGTCCTCGCCAACATATCCAGACACTCCTGCACCTCCTCATGGTCATTGGAGGTCAGCGCCTGCATGGTGATCCCGATATGCCAGACATATCCCTCCGGCGTATGGGGGCTTCCCACCCCTTTCGCCTGGCTTCCCTCGAAGTAGTAGGGATTGTCCTTGGATAAGATGAACCGCCTGGTATTTTGATAGAGGGGGTCCTCCTTGTCACAGTAGCCCAGGTAGGGCATGGATAAGAGGCTGGGCGAGTTGGCGTCGTCCATCAGGTTATAATTGCCGAACCCGTCCGTCTCATAGGCGTAGATCCGTCCGTACTTCGGATGATCCACCACCCCATAAGCCTGGATGCCCTCCTCGATCTCCCCAGCCAGGGCGCTGCAGCGGTCGGCAAGCTGCCCATCCTGGTAACATTCCCGGCAGATTTCCTCCGCGAATTGGAGGGCTTTCACCGCCATCATGTTGGCTGGGATCAGGTAGCCATAATCACAGCAATCGTCAGAGGGACGGAAGCCCGACCAGGTCATCCCCGTCACCTTGACCGAAGTGCCTTTGCCGTCATTGGGCAGGGTGTCCGTCTTCACGCAGCCGTAGCGCTTAAAAGAATAGGGAGACTTCCCATGGTCCTGCTCCGTCCGGAACGTAGCCACGATTGCCTCGATCATATCCCTGTAATCCTGGGTGAAGATCCGGGATATGCCCGTGGTCTTCCAATAATAATATCCCAGGTAAAGCGGCGCGCACAGGGAATCCACTTCGTACTTGCGCTCCCATACATGGTCGTTTAAGACGGTGTCGTCCTGATGCCCGGCCCCATTGGCGCTTTCATTGAACGCGTTGGCGTAGGGGTCGATACAGACCAGCTTCGCCTGCTTGGCGATGACGCCCTCCAGGATCTCCTGCAGCAGTTCATCCTCCTTGGCGAATTTCACATAGGGCCTGACCTGCGCCGCGGAATCCCGCAGCCACATGGCCGGGATATCCCCGGTGATGACGAAATAGGTGCCATCCTCCAACTGTTTCACCGTGGTCTCCATGGTATTTAAGAAGCATTGTCCTGCCAGGGGGGCCAGCGGTTCATAGTGGGCCGTATAATATTCGTT
Organism: uncultured Acetatifactor sp.; assembly: GCA_947581905.1. Lineage (GTDB taxonomy): Bacteria > Bacillota > Clostridia > Lachnospirales > Lachnospiraceae > Acetatifactor. The sequence continues at coordinate 15,225 of CANPWC010000031.1, read as the reverse complement.
AAGCTGCTCCACCCTTCTTTTCAATGATTCCGGTATCTGCATTTCTTTCTCCCCTTTCCGCTTGATCATCCGACGATGCCGCTTCTCTCAATTCCCTGGGTCAGGAATTTCTGGGTGAAAATGTAAATGACGATCAACGGGATGATCACCATCAAGCTGTAAGTGCCGCCGAGGGCGATGGTCAGGGGCTGCCCTGCCGCTAGGGCCATGGTATGCCCTTCCACGTTCATGCCCTCGAACCCGCGTAAAAGCATGTTCGACAAGGTCTTGATCCTGCTGAAGAACATGGATGTGTAGAACGTATCCGTCCACTGCCACGCGAAAGCGAACGTGAATACCGTGATCAGCATAGGAATGGAGTTCGGCAGGATGATACGGAAGAACGTGCGGAACACGCCGTAGCCGTCCACGTAAGCCGCTTCCTCCAGCTCCTCCGGGAAGCCGCGGAAGAACTGCATCATCATGAAAATATACAGGCCGTTCTTAAAGGCGAAGCCTGTCACCGACAGGATGAGCAGGGGCCAGAACGAATCCAGCAGGTTCAGCGTCGAGCCCGTGGTGGCTTCAATGATGCCGAACACGTCGAAATAACGGAACTTTAAGTACATGGAGGGCTGGTAGGTCAGGGGCGGCGTGATAATGGAGAAAAGGACCACCGCCATCACGATCCCCCTGCCCTTGAACTTGAATTTCGCCAGGCCGTAGCCTACGAAGGAACAGACCATCATCTGGATCAGGCCCGCCACCAGGGAGATCAAGAACGTGTTGCGCAAGGACTCCCAATAGCTTAAAAATTCCGCCGCCCTCTTATAGTTCCAGAGGGTGAAATGTGTCGGGATGTATACCACCAGGCTGTCAAGCAGGTCCGTCTCCGGCATGAAGCTCGTCGCGATCTTCAGCAAAAGCGGGGACAAGATATAATAGCTTAAGCCGATCAGGAGGGCATATTCCAGGAATTTTAAGAACCCCCGGCGCATCAGCCTCGCCGCATGTGATTGTTTGAAATCTTGATAAGTCATAATTCCCTACCTCTCTTTCCCCTGATAGAATACGAGACGGCTCGCGATGCCGAAGATGATGAGCACCAGCACGGCGATGACGCAGAAGTAAATCCACGCGGCCGCGGAAGCGTAGCCGTAATCCGTCAGCGTGATATACTGCTGGATCGTATTCATTACCGTATTGTCATACCTGGTGAAGCAGTCCACAATACTGTAAATGATGTTGACAAGGATCATAGGGCTGATCATGGGCAGGGTGATCTTCCAGAAGCTTTCCCAGGAGGAGCAGCCCTCCATCTTCGCCGCCTCATAAAGGGAAGGCGATATGCTCTGGAGCCCTGCCAAGAAGATCAGGATCTGGACGCCTGCCTGGCTGATGACCGCATAGACGTTGCTGGCAGCGGTCTCAATGAAGTCCAACAGCCAAGGGGCGAAAGTGAACATGTCCTCGATATAATACATCAGGCCGTCCACGCTGAATGCCGATGTGGCTTCCTCCGCCACCGTCGTCATTTCACCCGTATTCATGGTGGCGAACGCGGTCACGAGGTTATTGGCCGCATCCGACTTGGCGATGATGCCCGTGGAGAGGATGACCGGCACGAAGAAGATGGCACGGAACAGGGCGCGCCCCCTAAGCTTCTGGTTTAAGATCACCGCGACGAACAGGGCGAACAGAAGAAGCATGGGCAGGCTGTAAAGCATCGTGCTCACAGTACCCCACATGTCGCTCATGAATGTGGGAAGGGTCCTGGTCATATATTCATAGTTGCTCCATCCCACGAACCTTGTGACGAATCCGCCCTCCGGCAGCGACTTCACTTCCATGAAGCTGTATTCTATGGATTCGATGATCACCACGAGATAAAACAGGAAAAACCCGATCACGAACGGAGATACGAACACCCAGCCCAGCCTCGCCTTTTTCTTTGACAAGGATACGCTTTTCTTTTTCTTCTCCTTGCTCATCTGACGTCGCCTCCTTCCTGCACGGACACATAATCCCTGGCAGGGACCGTAACCTGTCCCGCCGCCTGCTGCGTATCCGCGTAATTCACATAAATCACCGTCCCATTGTCATAAGTGCTCTTGTACAGGTCTTCGGCCAGCTTTTCGTGCCTGACCAGCCTGGCGTCCTGTACGCCGGTGAGGGCAGAACTTATTTTGCCATAAGCCTCCGCCGCCCTATCCTTCCAGTCCTCATAGACCGCGTCATAAAGCCTGCTGTCCCTGATATTGGAGTTCTTAAGCACATAGCCTTCCACGTCGCATAACATGAAGTAAGGAGCGCTTCCATATTCAATGCAGCGTAAGATCCCTTCCTCATAATCGTCTGACAGGTTGATGGGCGTGCCCGCATAAGTGACCAGCCCGTGCAGCGCCATCTGGATGAACGGGACGCTTTCGTCTTCTATGATATAGTTGCTGTCCGTGTCCGGCAGGTTCAGGATATAGTCTGCGGAAGCATAGGAATAGGCATTCCCGGAATCCACCAGCACCTTCCCATATTGGGAGGAAGCCCTTGTAAGCACTTCCCTGCCGATCTCCTCCGCATCCTGGCGGTTCACATATCCAGACTTGCGGTAATTGGAATTCAGCACCTGCCCCACGGTGCCTAAGGAAATGTCCGTCAGCCCCAGTCGGGTGTATTTTTTGGAAAACGCATCATAATATCCCAACACCTTCGCGGGATCCACGCAATAGTAATAGTTGGCAGTGACCTGCGTGGACGGGATGAGGAACGGGTAGAACGCCTGCTTATTGAACAAGTTGCGGATGCCGTCCGAAGAGAGGCGATAGCTGGGATCCAAAATGTTCCTCTCATCCGCCAGCATCAATTCCCCGTCCAAATAGAGCCTGCCGCCCACTTCATCCAGCTTTCCCTTTAAGGATTTCAGGTCGGCCTTGCTGCCTGCCTTACGCTCCAGGTTCAGGCGGGTGGAGAAGTAATTATAATGCCCGCCGTTGTACCAGGCCTGGTAACGCAGGTTGATGTTCTCGACGCCTGCTTCCGTCAAGGCATCCACGATGTCCGCCGCCTCCTCATAGGAGGTCACTTCCACATTCCGATAGGAGGGGATGCCCAGCACCCGGACGAAGTTGCCTACCGTCGCCATGGTATCCAGCATGAAAGGAACCGTCCCGTCCGCTTTGGCTTCCTGGGGCAGCACTTCCCTGCGCAGGTAATCCTGGTACGCCATCGCCATGCCGGAATAATCCGCCTGCTCGCCGGTCAGGAAATAATACTCCATGCTGATATGGCCCTGGTAGCCCTGCCTGTCATACTGCACCCAGGCTTCCTGCCCGGAGAAATCGGATTCATACTGTGCGCCCTGGCAAAGGATGAAGTCCGCGTAAGCCGTATTATAGGAGTGGATCAGGTTGCCCAGCTGGCAGTTGACGTTGCAGATGCCGTCGCCGTCCGTGACGATGCCAAAAATGGCTTTCTCCCCGTCCTTTACCCCGAACACGGGATAACGGAACTCCATCTTCTGGCTGCCGCGGTCCACGTTGGTCTCCGCCGCGTCCGGCCCGTACGTCCTCCCGGTGGTCAGCTGGTTTTTCTTGGAACCGTCATTATTAAAGCCGATCAGGGAACCCGAGCCATCCGGCAGGAACACATAGCCCTCATCGCCGGTGATTCCTGCCCCGAAGAACGGAAGCAGGCGCAGGTTCGTCAAGATGAACAGGCTCCTGTCGTACTCGATGTCCCCCGTGTCGATGTCCACCTTAAGCTTCCCATCCTCCAGGATATAATCGATATTCATTTTAAAGCAGGGGAACGCTTCCGTATCGGACACGTAGCCCAGCTCCGCGTACGCCGCGTCAATCTCTTCGTAGGTATAACCGATATCTCCGAAATATTGCTCCAGGACGTCCCTATTGTAGTCGTTCGCGGAAGTCTTGAGGCAATACATGTTCATGTCCGTCAGGGCCGGATATTTCTCCCGCTGCTCCGCGTTGGCGGTATCATAGGTGTACCACAGGTACAGGGAGCGGATCTGGCGTACGGCCTCCTCGCCGTCCACCTCTTCCACGCGTTCCATCAGGGCCTCGAATCCGGCTTCGCTGATCTGTTCCGGAAGAAGCCTGGAAGCTTCCTCACGCCCGATCACCATGCGCACCCGCACGCCCTGCACGCCCTCTAAGGGGGCCCAGGACACCCGGTTGGCCTGCGTGGCATTCTGGTAACTGTCAAACTCTACCGCCTTGTGGGAGCTTAAGCTGTAATAGGTCACAACCACCGGGGAATTAACCAGGTACCTCGTATTCCTGGAAGCCCTGGGGTCGTTCAGGGCATTCTCCGGCACCGCCCAGAACTCTTCGCCGGTCGCCTTGTCTTCCACCACGACGCTGCTGGTCGCGCCGTCCAGCCACAAGATCACCTTGTCGTCTTCCGCCGCCTTGATCTTGCCATCCTCAGCGGTCAGCTCCTTAAGCTCTCCCGCCGTTTCCAGGGCAGGCTTTTCCTCCTTGCCCACGACCTCCCTTTTGGGCCTTACGGCCAAAGAGCAGCCGACTACGGCGCACACAAGCACGAGCGCCGCCGCTAGCGCTACGATCAACCATCTTTTCTTTTTATCCCTTTCCTCTGCACTCATAGCCGTCTCCTTACATTCGATAAATGATCTCATTGGCTAACGTCTGAAGGAAGCCAAACATGGAGGTGAACAGGTTGACGCCCAAAATGCCGATGAAAGCGATGAACGCCATCCCCACCAAGGCTAAGATCGTTGTTACGATATTCTTCAACAGACTGTATTCGTTGACCACCAAAGCCCCCAGGAAAACAAGGGCGAACGTCCAGATGGTCCCTAAGGCATAGAAGAAGTCCACGAACTGCAGCTCGCTTTCCGTACAGAAATTCGTCACGATGGTGCAAGGGAACCCGAACATCACCATCGGGATCAGGGCGTAACAAGTGGCGATATAGATATCCTTCATCCTCCCCTTGCCGTCCATCAGGGTGGTGAAGCACCAGTTGGCGACCGTCCACAGGATGGCTAAGAAGCCCACTGACATGAACGCGTCCACGACGCTGACCCTCACCCAATCGCTTCCGGTCACGATATAGCCCGTAGCGATGCCTCGAAACAGCTGCTCCGCCACTGCCAGGACCAGGATGAACGTGGCGCCCTTCATGGTCCCGCGCCTCTCGCGCTTGAGCTCATAAAAACCGTCGAAAGGATGGAAGATCACATACCAGCCATAGCACAGTTCCTCCCCTAAGGAATACTTCCCATGCTTGCTCCAGGACGCGTCATTGATCGCCTTAAGCTTCTTCGTCCCCTTATAGATCAAGAACACGATCAGGGCCACGGCCAGCAGGATCCACAGGATGTACTTCTCCATGATGCCCTTGCGGTAGGAGTTGTAAGCCTCCCTGTAACCGTCCAGGTCGTTGCCGTTCTTATAATTGACCATCGCCTCTTCATACATGCCAAGGCGCATATAAGAGGTGCCGATGTTGTTGTAAGCCTGTTCATAGTTGCCGTTGAGCTTGATGAGCTCTTTCCATTTCTCCGCGGCCTGCGTGTACTTCCGATTCCCCTGCAGGTGCAGCGCTTCCGCGAACAGGTCGCCGTAAGCGGTCCGGTTGAATACGGTCACTTCCCCGGTGCTGGAGTCCAGGACCAGAAGGTCCGTCCCTTTATAATCCAGGGCGCTGGGCCTTTGGAAGACGCCCACCTGGGTCCCGGAACCGCCGAAAATATACATCAGGTTCCCTTCCTGGTCGTAAGTGAAGATTTTGCAGCCCGTGGAGTCCAGGGCGCTGTAGACGCCGTCCTCCGTAAGCGCCACGTCCACGAAGCGGGACACGTCCGTCTTATATTGCAGGTCGCCGCCCGGGCCGACGTCGCCGTTGCGTTTCAAGACGTCCGTGCCGGAGGGGTTCAGCTTCTTGATCGGGTTGGCCGTGCCGGTCTTGGTCATCATGGTGTTGTACTGCTCATATTCTTCCAGGGTGCTTGTGGTGACGTACAAAAAGCCCTTATCATCGATGGTGATGTTATTGAATTCTGTAGGGACGTTCTGCTTCATCCTGGCTTTCTGTTCATCGGACCGGAAGAAGTTCATCACGATGTCCCAGAAAGTGCCCTGGGTCTTCTCCGCGCCGATGAAGCCCTGGAACTGGCCATCCGAAGAAAAGGTCAGGACGCCCATGTTGCTGCTCTGGGAGATCGCGTAGATCCTGTCGTATTGGTCCACCGCCAGGGCGGAAGGCTCATACACCACGTCCTGCAGAAGCTCCTCCGCAGGAGCCTCAAAGGCTTCTAAGAACGTTCCGTCCTGATTAAAAACGGCGATTTTGCCGTTCATGGTATCTCCCACATAGATATCGCCGCCCGGGGTGACGAACACTCCCTTAGGCTCTTTGAACGCTTCCACGGCGTCCGGGCCTGTCGCGGGCGCCTCTATGGGCTGCCCGTCCTCGTCCAGTTCCACGACGTCCGTCGTCACGGCGTCCCCGTACCCGGTCAACAGGAAGCGCAGCTTATATTCGCTGTCCAAAACGACGATGCGGTTGTTGCCGGTATCGGCGATATAGACGTTGCCCTCCTCGTCCACCATCAGGTCGGAAGGGGTCTTCATGGCGACCGTAAGGCCGATGTCTTCTGAATTGACGATCCTCTCAGGCACATAAGCATGAGGGGAAAGCATATATACGGTCCTGCTGCCCCGGCTGTAGGTATAGGTATCGTAAGGCGTATAATCCGACGCCTGGGCCGTGATCGGGCCCATGAGGGCAAGGAATGATAACGCCAGTCCCGCCAGGCGGGAGCCAATTTTACTTTTCCTCATTTCCTTCCCTCCTTAATCCTTCATGCCGGACGTGGACATGGTTTCCACGATGTTCGACTGTGAAAAGATGAAGATAATGATCGGCACGATCATCATCAGCACCATGGCCGCCGCGGCCGTCCCGCTCCTGGCGATGCCGCCGGTCAGGATCTGCTGCAAGGCATAGTTCAGGGTCTTAAGCTCCTCGCTCCTGATATAAGTGGTGGAGCCCAGGTTCCAAAGGTTCTGCACGGACAGCATCATCAAGGTAAGCCAGGCAGGCTTGACCATGGGCATCGCCATCTTCCAGAACACATAGAACTCCCCTGCCCCATCCATCCTGGCGGACTCCAGGATCTCATTGGGGACCATCTGTTCCATGAACTGCTTCATCAGGTACAGCCCCAGGGTGGAGGAGAGCGCCGGCAGGATATAGGAAGAATAAGAGTTGATCAAATGGAGCTTGGAAAATACCATGAAGCTGGGGATCGTCGTGACCTCGCCGCGAAACATTAGGGAGGTGACGATCAATCCGAAGATCCAGTTCTTTCCCGGGAAATTATGTTTTGCCAACGCGTAAGCGCACATGGAGGACAGGATGATATGCCCTGCCGTCCCCACCACCGTGATGAACACGGTGTTAAAGATATAGCGGCTGAAAGGGACCCAGGAATCCGACATCAGGCGGAACAGGTCCTTGAAGTTCTCTAACGTCGGGTTCTCCACCCGGATACGGGGCGGGAAATAGAAAAATTCCGACAAAGGCTTAAGCGCGTTGGAAATGGCGAACACAAAGGGGATGACCATAATGATCCCCAGCACGAGCAGCAGCCCGTACATGACGAAGTCCACCGCATAGGAGCGCTTCACGCCCCTTTCTGTCCTGGATAAGCTGAATTTCAACTTTTTCATGCCTGCACCTCCTATTCCCCTACTTTCGACAAGAGCCTCTGGATGATCTTGTTAGAGGCAACCATGATGATGAACAAAAGCGTCGCGATCGCGGACGCGTAACCCATCTCGAATCGGACGTTGCCGTAGTCTTCCAGATGGTTCATGACCGTGTGGGCGGCATAATTCGTGCTGGGCAGGCCGCACAGGGCGGTGACGATGCTTCCTACGCCGAAGCCGCCCGTGATGCTCATGACCGCGCCGAACATCAGCTGGGGCTTCATGGAAGGCAGCGTGATATAATACAGCTCCTGCCAGCGGTTCTTGACCCCGTCGATGGCGCCGGCTTCATAATACTGCTTCGGGATGCCCTGCAAGCCGGCGATGAAGGACAGGAACGTGGTACCGATGCTGGTCCACAGGGCGATGGCGATGATCAGCCCCAGCATATACTTCTCATCCTGGAACCACAGGATCGGCTTTTGGATGATGCCGTAGCGTATCAACATCGCGTTGATGTAGCCCTGGGAATCGTTGTTGAACAAATATTGGAAGATCATGTACACGTTTCCCGCGATGGTAGGGGCATAGAACACTACCGTCAGGATCGTGCGCAGGATATGGGGCAGCTCGTTCAGCATCCACGCCAGCATCAGGCAGAGGATGTAGCCTACGGGGCCCACGATCAGGGCGATGACGAAAGTGTTGCCGATCGCCTTCTCCGTGAAGATCGAGTCCGTGAAGAACAAGCGGAAATAATTGCTAAATCCTACGAACTTCGGAGGTTCCAGGATGTTGAAGGACGTAAAGCTTAAGGCGATGGACATGAGGACCGGCAAAACGGTAAAGATAAAAAACAGGATACAATAGGGGGCGATGAACAGGTAGCTGGTCCGATGCACCTTCATATCGTGCCACAGCCTCCCCATGTATTGCTTCAGATTCCTTTTCTCTTTCTTTTTCATGGATGTCCTCCCCTATCAGTCCAAACCGAATTCTTCCCGCTTCCTGGCGATCTCGTCGTTGGTCTCCTCCGACCAATGCAGAAGCTCGTCAGCGTTGCCTGAGGTATAGCCCGCGACGGAAGCAAACCCGATGTTCCTGGTCACATAGTAGTTGCCGGGGACTTCCGGCGTGCCCGTGACATATTGCCACTGGTCATACAGGGCGGTATATTCTTCCTTGGTCCAAGGCAGGCTCGCGATCGCCTCCATATTGGCGGTGGCGTGCATGGCGGCCTTGCCCAGCACGGACTTCATCTCCTGGGCGAAGTTGGCCTGGACGCTGGCGCTGGTCCACCAATCCAAGAACTGCCACGACTCATCCGGGCAATCCGTGCCGCGCAGCATCATGGCGCAGGTGCCGGTACAAGCGGATGCGCGGTTGATCTCCCCATTCTCATCCACCGTCCCGGGGATGGGGGCCATGCCCCACAAACCCTTGATCTCCGGCGCGAACGCCGACAACCCGTTATATTCGGTATAGTCCTGTATCGCCAACGGCATCTGCCCCGTACGGAAACGGTTCTGGAAGCTGTAATCCCTGGGGAAGCGATAAGTGGTGAACAAATCCAGCATGCTCTGGAACGCGTCCAACGTCACATCTTCGCTAAAAGTGGCCGTCTTCCTATCCTCGCTGTATAAGCTGCCTCCGTTCTGGTAAAGGAAGATCTGCATGCCGGCCATGCCCTGGGGGAAGCCTACTTCCATGTTGTTCCTCTGTAAAATGGACACCACCTCGAAGAATTCATCCCAAGTGTTCGGGACGCTTAACCCAAGCTCCGAAAGGATATCCTTGCGGTAGAACATGATCGGGAAGACCTGCGTCTCAGGCAAGGCATAGACCGCGCCGTCAAAGGTATAAGAGGTCAGGGCGCTTTCATGGAACCTGGAAGCCACCTCCTCATACCCCGGAAACTGCGTCAGGTCCACCACGGCATGACGCATGGCATAATTGATGGGGTCCCCCATGACGCTCCCCAGCGCCACGTCCGGTCCCTCTGAGGACAGGACGGAGGGAAGCAGGGTCGCCGCGTTCACCAGCTTCAAGTCCACGTTGATCCCGGTCCTGGGCGTGAAGTCGGCGTTGATGAGCTGCCGGATGATGTTGGACTGGTCACGGCCGGAAGTGATCCAGACCTCTACCGTCTTATTCCCTTGCCCTTCTTCGGCAAGCATCGTCTGCCCTAAGGTGCTGTAATCCGTAAAGAAGGAGCTCAAAAAGCTTTTCACTTCAAAAACGATCGCCTGAAGGAAGCCCGCTTCCGCCTTGGGAAGCTCTCCGCCGCTGCCCATGACATCGATATAATCGATGGACAGGGGCTGCTCGTTCACGTTGGAGATCCAGTCCGCAAGGCTGGCGATGTTATCCTTGAATTGGGAGAAATTGCTGGCGATCTGGGTCGGATCGTTATACATCCTTTCCAACTGGATGCTCAGCTTATCCAGGGCCGCCGTCTGTTCTCCCTTGGCCCCTACTTCTTCTTCCAGGTAGACGGACAACTGCTTAAGGACGTCCGCCTGCACCTGCATGTTTTCTATGGTTCCGGGAATCAGTTCGTCAAAGTTGTAATCCCGGTAAATGTCCGCTTCCGCGCCTGTCACCAAAAGGATCTCCCGATAGATCTGGTTCAGCTGCCCCAGGCACAAGTCCATCTGGGAAACAGCGTCCGCCATATCTCCCAGGGAAACTTCCAAGGTGATGGTATGCTCCTTGCCGGCGGTCAGATAGAACTCATAACGTTCCTCCCCATTGCCCAGGGCGCCGACCTGCCAGCCGCCGGAATAGCCGAACGACAGGTTCTTCGCCTCCGTGAAAGGGATCTCCCCGTCCAGGTACAAGATCCTTGACGTGAACAGCCCGGACTGGAAATTCTGCTTATACCGCAGCACGATGTTGTACAGGCCGTCCTGCGGGACCTGCACCTTCCAGCTGATCCACTGGCCCGCCAGCTTATATTGGTTGCCGCTTACCTGGTTCAGCTTGATCCGGGAGGGGTCCTGGGGCTGCGTCATCGCGGAGCTTCGGTCGGACGACTGGTACAGGGAATAATCCGACTTCTGGTACATATCTTCCGCCTGGATCCGGATTGGCTCGACGGACGCGGGCGAATACCCATTCGCCTCATATTGGGCCCTCACCTCGCTGTAAGGCTTCACCGTGTCGAACGCACGGACGGTGAGGGACTTTAAGTACATAGGCTCCCTCACGCCCTGGAGCGTCACCGTATGGGTCCCCGCCTCCAGGTAGAATGCCAACGGGTCGTTGAAATGCCTGGCGGAATCATACAGGTAAGCCTGCCTCCACTCGTCCGCCTGGGCCTGGGCGGGACGGATGTCGTTGCCGTTGACATCCTGCCGGATCTCTTCCACGTCCTCCCAAATCCTGGTAAAAGAGATATACTGCATCTCTTTATACAAGATCTGACCGTCTACCAGAAGATTCCTTTCAATGCCGTTCTGGTCCTCCCCCGCCGCCTTGTACTCCACCGCCAGCTGGTACAGGCCCGCGTCCTGGACGCTAAACTGCCAGGTGACTTCGCTTTCCTCGCCGGTATAGACAGACCCATCCTGTCCGTCCGTCACGTCGCCCTGTGATTCTATATAGTCAACCGCGGCCATTTCGACGACATCCTGTCCATAGGCCGCGCCTTCATATCCACCTAAATATTCCAGATAAGAACTTCCTTGGTAATAATTTAACGAAAGGTCGGCCCAAGCCTCCCCCGATTCTTCCCCCTCTGCCCTCACGATGCCGCTAAAGCACATCTGCGACACCAATAGGGCCGCCATGACTCCTGCCAGAACACGCCTTCCAAAATGAATGTGCTGATTCATTGACGCCTCCATAAAGAACATGAGGGAATAAATCCCATACTGCCTATTTATTCCCTCATGTAAAATGTCTGAAATAATGCCTACTGGACCGTATCCTTCTGCAACATGATGTCTTCCAGCTGTTGGATGCCGGTCTCAACTTCTTTTTCTATCTCTTGTACCGAGGACATGATCTTCTTGGACCGATCGCCCATCGTCACATCACGAAGCACGTTGATCAGGTCGAAGAAGCCGTCCGCGCACTGCTGTCCGATCCACGCGTAGTCGGCGATCGCATACTGGTTGATGTTCCTTACGACCTCCCTCGCCGTGTCGTCACGCAGCTTGTTGTTCAGGTACTCATTTTCCTCAATCTCATTTTCATCCTGGGCGAAATAAGCCAAGGCCTCCACGATCATGACCGTCTTATCCATATCCGGATTGTTGGAGAAGATGCCCATGATGGCCGCATTGTGGTTGACCCAGCACTGGTAATCGCCAGGCGCCGAATCATCACCCCTCGGCATAGGAAGGACGCCGAAATCATCTTTCATGTCATAGATGGGATCCGTTACGCCCCTGCCCCTGGAATAACAGTAGAACAGGACCTGGCCGTTCACGAAGAGGTCGACGATGTCCGCTTCCACCATTCCACGGCAATCATAAGCGTTTTCAAAAGGATCCAGGATGTCAGCGACCTGGTTGACCGTACGGAACGCATCCTTCGTATTCAGTTCAAACACGAAATGGCCATCCTCGCCCTCACGGATGTAACGCTTTCCAGCGCCCATGTAAAGCACGCCGGGACCGTCCGCCTCATGCCCGCAGACGAAGCCGTAACGGTCGTTGCCGTCAAACACGCCGTCGCCGTTCAAGTCTTTCTTCGCGGCCTGGCAGTATTCCAAAAGCTTCGACATGGTCCATTCGTCCCTCTCATACAGGTCGTAAGGGCTCTCCAAGCCCAATTCCTCGATGATCGCCTTGTTGAAGAAGATCATGAAGGTTTCATCATGCTGGCAGGCGAACGGGGCGCCCACCGCGTAAATCTTATCCTGATACTGTAAAATATTGGTGCTGCCGAACCTCTGCCAGTAATCAGTCTCCAGGTTCAGCCCATCCAGTTTGGCCAAGTCCACAAGCCTCCTGGCCTTTAAGAACCTTCCTAAGCTCCAGGTCTCACAAATGACGATGTCAGCATATTTCGTGCCGGCTTGGGCAGCCAGCTGGGCCTGGTTTTCATCATAATCGATCCTTTCAATCTTGCAGTTGAACAACTCCTGGACCTTATTGACACGGTTGATGACTGCGTTGGCAATATCGGAGCTTCCCTCCTCCGGGAACCACCTGGCGACATTGGAATCCGCAACCGTGAACACATAGCCGTTCAGGTCCTCAATCTTGAAAGGGTACTCAGGGGTCTCGGCCTCTTGAGCCTCCTCTTGCGGAGTCTCCTTGCCGCAGCCCGTCAGGCAGCCAAACACCATGGCGATGCACAAAAGCAGCCCGATCGCTCTCTTCAATTTCATCTTACCTCTCCTTTCAGAATCAAATCGTACAAGTGCCCATGAAACGCCGGGACGGCGGCGGGACTGCCATAAGCGCCCCGCCTGCCCCGCGTCCTGTCACAGAATCAAACAGTTCTCACTCGCCAGGGAAAACCTCCCGTAAGTGAAGCGTCTCTTCTTATTTTAAAACATCTTATCAAGGTCAATTCTTGGAGAACTCGTAATAGTCGAAGTTACCAACCCAGTTGTCGTCGCCATCGGTAGGATGGTATACGAAGCAGATGATATGCTCGCCAGTCAAAGCAGCCAGATCAGGAACATCCAGTTCAAAGTCCGCCCAAGCGCCCCAGTCGGTACCAAAGTTCTCAGGCTTGGAATCAGGGGCCGCTGCCGCGTCAAGCGCGATCGTGGTGATCACGTCGCCCTTCGGGTTGTCATTGCGCACTTCAATCGTGCCGCCAGGGGTGATGGTGCCGAAGCGCATCAGGACCTTGTTGTAACCGCCGTCTTCGAAGTCCCAACGATAGGTGACATAGATGTTGCCCTGGGTGCCGCCTACATTGCCGCCGCCGGAGCTGGTCTCATCCGTGTTGGCGAAATAGGTGCCTTCAATGCCGTCCTCAGCCTCAATCCTTTCGGAAAGCTTACGGGCAGGCTTGTTATAGAAACGGAATCCCGCGAAGTTGTAATCGCCGCTCACGACCACGAAGTAAATGCCATGGCCGCCGGTAAGGTTCGCCACATCGGGAACGCTCACGGTCTGGTAATTGGTCTGGATGTTGGCGTCGTTCCAATCAGCGCCGCCCTCAAAGCTTACGGTGCCGACCACGTCGCCGTCCGGCGCGTCTAAGTGGAGCTCCAGCTCACATGCGCCTACGAAGTCGCCGATCATGGACAGCTCATTGTATCCGCCCTCGCCGAAGTCCAGCTTATAGCCAACGCTGCAGCCCGCGCCTATATAGATATGGGTGTAATCCGGCTCCGTCCCACGGAATCCGGCCGCCTCATTGGCGCTGAAGTCATTGTCAAAGAACTTCCAGGTGTCGGTCCTTGCGCCGGCGCTGGGAAGCTTATACAGTTCAAAATAGTCGGGGTTCATCAGGTAGTCGCTCTCGCCTTCCGGGCTCACCCACTCCATAACCAGGTCGGTAGGCCCGCTCTGGCCGCTTAAGTCGGGTACGTCAAAGGTCACGGTGTTGGTCATATCCCAGCTGCCGGTTCCCTCGAACACAGCCTCGCCTACCATGGTTCCGAACTCTTCATAATCTTCATCACCGATCCAAAGCCTGACGGTGCCTCCGATGGAATCCGCGCCGTAACGTACGGAAACCTGCTTATAACCGCCGTCCGCCAGATCTACATTGTACATTGCCCATGCCTTGGTGTTCAGGCCGCCGAGATGGTCGTCTTCCACGCCGACGCCTTCGCTCTTGCCCTCTAAGAAGGACTCGGACTCAACGCGGATCGCCACAGGGCCGGGTACGACTTCCGGTTCTTCTTCCGCGGGCTCTTCCTCTCCAGGTTCTTCCTCTGCAGGAGCCTCTTCTGCAGGAGCCTCTTCCGCGGGCTGCTGCTCATCCGCAGGTTGCTGTTCCTCCGCGGGCTGCTGCTCATCCGCAGGCTGCTGTTCCTCAGTCTGCTGGCCATCCGCAGGGGCTTCGTCCGTCGTCCCGGAATCCCCTCCGCAAGCGGCCATGCTAAGTACCATAGCTGCGCACAACAAGTAACTTAACACTTTCTTTTTCATACTGTTTCCTCTCTTTTTTTTTATTAATCGAAGCCTCTCGGCCAACGATCCGTGATTCATGGAGGGCATGCGCCCTCTTGCCGGCGCAGGCGCCGGTTTACCTTTTTTCATAGGAAAGCTCCACGCCTTCCTTTGGGATGACCAGGAACAACCTGTGCCTGCCGGAAACCCGTTCCAACTTTGCCTCTACCTCCTGGGGCGCATCTCCCGCCGGCACCTCCAGGGATGTAAGCAGTTGTCCGTCTATCGCGTCCAGCCTCACCTCCACGGTGCAGTCCTTGTCCGCGGCAAGCCAGAACCGAAGCATGCTGCAGTCCTCCTCAAAACGGACGCTGGCATATTCCAGGTAAGCGTCCGGGGCCGTCGTCCGGATCGTCCCGCCCTTGCCCTCATCGGAAGAGACGACCACCTTCCCGCATCGGGTGAACGCTTCCAGGTCCAGGGTGTCCGCCACCATGGTCTTGACCTGCCCTTCCCCTACT
>CANPWC010000030.1 GCA_947581905.1 uncultured Acetatifactor sp. | reverse complement strand
CAAGGGTTCCTCCATCACGGACGGAGCGCCTGCTGCTGGCTTTCCTGACGGTAACTTTGCATCCCTGCCAGGCTTCTTGGACGCATTCGTCCCGGAATCCGATACGGCTTGCGCCCCAGACGCTTCCGCGGCTCCTGCCACAAAAGCCCCTAGAATCGCGGTTCCGGATGCCGGCCCATCTTCTGCTGCTGGCGCTTCCGCAGTCTTCGCCTCAGGCGCTTCCACGGTCCGCACGGCTAACGCTTCCGCGGCTGCCATTCCAGATACGGATACATCCGCCTGTAAGGAGGCGTCCGCCTCGCTGCCAGGCTTCTCGTCAGTCGTACCGGACGCGGCGGCTGCCGACGCTTCTCCTGCGTCCATCCCATCTTGGGGAACCTGTTTCTCCTTATCGGCCGGAACGCTTTCCGCTGCATCCTGTCCCGTTAAAGCGTCATGGGGCTTTCCCTTTCCATTATTCTGATAATCTTTTTTGTAGCTGGGTACTACACGACAAAACTTTCTTCCAATCCTGCGGATCTTGAATTGCTTCTCGGACCAATACTTTACAACAGCATCAAAGCCTGCGTCGTCGGACACGATGACAAACTCCTGGTCCGGCATCTGGGACAGCTTGTAGCCCAGTTCCGACACCAGTTGGAAGTCCAACGCGTTCCGCCCCTCATGACATTTGATGAAAACCGGGATCCCTCCATAGGCGATCACCTGCAGGAGGCTCTCATAACTGATGTAAGGGCTTTTATCCGTATAGAAGACAAACAACTTATCCCCGTCAGCCATGGAAGACAATAGCTGGATCCAGCTATCGCCCACATTTTCACTATCAATTAAGTATATCTTAGCCATTTTTACCTCGTAAACAATGGCTGGCACGCAAAATGACCGTCCTTTTAACGGGCTGGGCGGGAATCCACCCGGACCGCGTTCACGACGAAGCGGTTCCCTTCCGAAGAACAGGTGGACAATGTGATGACCTTGTCCGAGGTCTTGACCGTCACGCCCGTATCATAATAAGAGCGTTTCAGCATCTTCCCCAAGAACTGGTCGAATTCCTCCACGGAATCAAAATGAATATCATAAACATCCCCGTATTCTGAGATGTCGTAATAGGCGAATACCTGATAACGGTACATTTCCTCCTCCGTGTAGACGGTGAAGTACTTGTTCCCCTCATAGAAGTCTTCCTTGCGGTAATTCTTCAATTTCCCGAACATGGTGCCATTCTTCATGTTATGGCCGTACAGGATGGTATGGCTGTCACTGAAATCGCTATGGTTCAAGGCTTCCATGAAAATGCTCCCTGCGGAATTATATTCCTTGGAGAACGTGTGGTAAAGGTACTCATCATCATCCTCGCCCTGCATGATCGGATAGCTTAAGTCCATGTCCTCAAAATCCAGCCAGCCGATCACATCTTCGTTGTCCGCCTTAAGCAGCGTGACCGCCTCACACACCTCTGCCTGGGGCTGCCAATCCCCTTCCTGCCAGGAAGCCTCTTCCTCTGGCGACTCTTCCTGGGAAGCCTCATCCTCCGCCTTAGGCGGAACATCCTGTTCCTGGGAAGCCTCTATCTCCAGGCTGCCGAACACTTTCTGCTTCAAGTCGTCATATTCAGACTTCCCTTTCTGATACTCCAACAACGTCCTGCCGATATAGATACCGGAAGCCGCCACCAGAAGGATCCCAACGACCAAAATGAGGATCGTGGCGAGATTCGAAGCTTTTTTCCGCTTTCCTGCCATTTGCCTGCAACCGCCTTCCTTTTCAATCTGGCCTCCATTTCGGAGCGTCTGAGCGATCAAAACATGGAAAACCACGTTTCCCGCCGCGATAAGCGGCGGCAAACCTATTATATCAGCAATGGCAGGCTTCGTCAACAAGCAAACAAAATCTAAGTTCGTAAGGCCGGAAAAGCCGCTCAGCTGACATGTTCCGGATTCAACACGCTTACGATATAGTCCTCCACCTCATCCTTAGGCATATCCAACACGGCGGCGAACTCCCCATAAAGGCAGTCCTGGGCGATCCGCACGTACCTGGCGTCCAGGGCGGTCACTTTCCTGCCCGCCGCGATACGCTTCTGCTTCCTATTATATATCGTCTTGATGATGCGGATCCATTCTTCACAATCATCCGTCCTTAAACAATTCTTGTACTCTTGTTCCAAAAGCTTGTCATTCGTGATCGTAAGGACGGAAATCTGCGGAATCCTCTCGATCAGGCGCTGGACCTCCTCCCGGCTGATCACCTTACGCATGGTTTTGTGCGCCGTATCCACAGGCAGATAAACGGTGCTCGATGCCATATAGAGCGGCTTTAGAATATAGTATTCCCGGGATTTGTCCACGCCCGGGATGTCCAATGTGGCGATTTCCTCTACCCTACATACCCCCTTGTTCCCGCAAACAACTTTTTCACCGATCTGATACACTTTTTCTTCCTTTCCGCTACGGACACATGGAGCCTGCTCCATGGTCAAGACACGCACTCTTACAGTCTTCTACGATTCATTGTATCCACATTATAGCAAATTTAAACACGAAATGTCAGTAAAAGAAGCCGTTCCGCCTTAAATTCGTGATAATGCACAGGATAAGGACACGTCGTATTTGTGCATTTTTCCATGATGAGTCCTTGTCCTTCCCCCGTCCCTATGAGAAAACCTAGCGTCCATCCGTAGTGTCTGTCCGCTTATCATGACCCCCTTTTAAAAAAATCTGACCTTGCTTTAAAATACTTTAGTCCTGGAACGTCCTCAAAGCGTCTATGGTGCGTTCTATGAGTTCGTCCAAGGTAAGTCCCAACATTTCAGCGCCCTGGCTAATGACCTCCCTGGAGCAGCCTGCGGCAAAGCTCTTGGTCTTGAACTTCTTCTTCACCGACTTCACCTCCAGGTCCTGGACGCTCTTGGAGGGACGCATCAACACCGTGGCCCCGATTAAGCCCGTGAGCTCGTCCACGGCGAATAGCACCTTCTCCATCTCATGCTCCGGCTTGATATCCACGGTGATCCCATAACCATGGCTGGCAGTGGCATGGATGATCCTTTCATCCACTCCCCTTTCCCGCATGATCTCCTGGGACTTGATACAGTGCTGCTCCGGATATTTCTCGAAATCCAAATCATGCAGCAAGCCGACGATCCCCCAGAACTCCTTTTCCTCCCCATAACCTAACTGGTCGGCAAAATACTTCATGGTGTTTTCCACGACCTGGGCATGCTCCAAATGGAATGGATCCTGGTTATATTCCGTAAGCAACGCCCACGCTTCTTCCCTTGTCATCTTAACCTCCTAACCTAAGGCATCCTAGGCGGGGAACCGCCTTACGCGCTTTATGCGCTCATCTGGACTGAAGCTTGATGGAGACGTCCCCATCCTCGCTGATCTCCAAGTGCATGGGTTTGATGAAACGCTGGTAAAACTGGCGCTTCTCCGCCTCGGACATGCACACCCGGGTGGATTGGAACACTTCCTCCAGCATCTCGTTCACATTGAAGCGGACCGCCTGGTCTAAGTAGCGGTAGATCTCCCGCACCAGGGCGCCGATCTTGATGTCGTTGCTGCCGGAATAAAAATCATCAATGTAACAATAGAAGATCCCGGAATTCATCAAGGCGGCCTTGATATCAGGACCGCACTTCCCATGCTCCACCATCACCAGGAAACGCGCCTTGGGCAGGGAGGAGATCAGGCCCCAATAATCGGAATCGCTGGAGGCGATGATGAAGGAATCCACGCCGTTCTGGTAAAATTCCCGGCACGCCCCCGCAGTCAGGCGGATGTCCACCAGGGACTTGCTCTGCTTGATCCGCTCGATCAGGACATGCTCTATAGGGATGTCCGTATAGGTATCCAAGATCTTCCAGGCGGTAGCGGTGTGGACGTCGTCGAACAGGATGATCTTCGCGATCTTCCCAAGCATCTCCCGGCTCAGGTCATTTATGGCCGCGCACAGCCTGTATGGGTCGGAATTTTCACAGTCCACCACGACCACCGTCTTGCCGCTTCCCTCCAGGAAGTCATAGATGCTGCCCTTGGTAAGCTTCCCCACATCGGAAACCTTGCTGAAATCCGTGAACTTATCGTTATGCCATTCATATAGAAGGCTTACGAACTTTAAGTCATGGAACAGGATGTTGCCCTGGTCGCTTGCCGGCCAATTCAGGTAAACCTGGTACGGATAAAAGGACAGGTTCGCATAATAGAGGGCTGCCGCCTCCTTGGTGCCTGCCTCGGACAGGCCCTTGGGCATCAGGAAAATATCCCGGACATACTGCCAATTGAGCCAAAGGGGGAACAATTCCCTGCAATTATTGATACGGTCCGAAAGTAGGCCGTTGACCTCCACCAAATGCTGCACCAGCCTCTTCTTGCGGCCGCCCAGATACACGCCATCCTCAGATAACTGGGTAAGCGCCTCCATCGGGACCAGGTCCGGCATGGTCAGGATGCTGCGGCACTCCTGTCGGATCCGGTCATTGATCGCCTTAAAATTCCGTTCTATGGACGTGCGCACGATACAGAGGTTACGGACGATACGCGCGTTCTTATCCTTATCCAGCTTCTCGTACACCTCCGCAAGAGGCGGCTCGTATTCATTTTCAAATATTTTCCGCGGGACGCCCAACAGATAGGCGGCCAACGAAACGATATTGCGCGTATGCTCTTCTGCCATATGCGGCGTCCCCTTGCACAGGCTTCCTTATTCTATCCATATTGCAAAGGCGCCCCGATATGCCAGCCAGGGGAAAATTTACTTCCTTTTTTATGATTTCCCGCTGCCGCCTTCGTCCTTCAGCTCGGACGTGCAGTGAGGGCACCTTACCGCGTCAATGGCGATCTCGCTCTTGCAGTAAGGGCAGACCTTCGTGGTCGGGGCCGCAGGCTCTTCCGGATGCTTGAACTTGTTATGTACGGAATTGATCGTCTTCACGATGCAGAAGATCACCAACGCGGTGATCAGGAAGTTGATCACTGCCGTGATGAAATTGCCGTAGGCAAGCACCGGAGCCTCTTCCCCGCTGCCCAGCTTCACGGAAAGGCTGGAGAAGTCCGTCCCGCCGAAGATGCCCAAGATCGGGGTCAGGATGTCTGTATTTAAGCTGGTCACGATGGAAGTGAACGCGCCGCCGACGATCACGCCGACCGCCATATCCATCACGTTGCCGCGCAGGATGAATGCTTTGAACTCATTGATAAAACCCTTTGTCTTACCCATATGAACCTCCTGTAAATGGTTTTGCGCCCTACAAGGGACGAAGCTTGCTGTTAAGGTCAAGTATAGCAAACTTACCGGAAAGAAGCAAGGTTAAAATTGGGGAAATCCCACTATCCCTGTCCCTTTCCCGTCCCTTTTGCGGGGCGCGCGACCACCTTTGCCTCGCCGTATCCCTCCTGCAGGGTAAGGCTTCCCTGTAGGCCCTCGGTCATCCAGACCTGACCCTCCTTAGTCACCGCCACCATCTCGAAGCCGGGGTTTTCCATCCAATAGGCACAGGCCTCCTCCAAGCCCATGACATAGAGCGCCGTGGAAAGGGCGTCGCACAGCTTCCCCTCTTCGGCGACCACGGTCATGGACGCCAGGTCGTTCTCGACGGGTCGTCCGGTGGACGGGTCCAGGATATGGCCGTACCGCTCCCCATCCTCACCGATAAAATATCTTTCATATGCCCCGGAAGTGACCACCGCCTTGTCCGAAACCGTGACCGTCCCGAAGATCCCTTCGGAAAAAGGGTCCCGCAAGCCCAGCCTCCAGGGCTGCCCGTCCGGCCTCCTACCAAGCGTCTGGATATTCCCTCCCAGGTCCAGCAGGGCGCATCGGATGCCTTTTTCCTTAAGAAGGGAAAGGATTTCATCCCCGGCCCAGCCTTTCGCCACAGCGCCTAAATCCAGCATCATCCCCTCTTCCAGGGATACCGCGGGGGCGTCTGCGTCGTCCAAAACGCGGACCGCCCGGTAATCCACCTTTTCCAATAATTCCTCTAATTCCTTCCCGTCAGGGATGCGATGTTCCCCCGTGGTGAAGCCCCAGGCCAAGGAGACGGGATAGATGGTGGGATCCAGGGCCCCTTGCGTCCGTTCCGCCATCTGAAAGGCAAACCGAAGCAGCGCCGCCGTCTCCTCATCCACCTCGACCGGCCCTCCCGTGCCATGGTTGATCCGATAAAGGTCGCTTTCCGGGTCCGTGACGGACCACAGCCCCTCCCATAAGGACAGCTTGTGCCCGATCAGTCCTAAGGCTTCTTCGCCCCCTTTTCCATACACGGTAAACGTCATATAGGTATCCATCGCGAAAAAGGAAGCCGTAGAAGGCTCCTCCTTTTTCGCGCAAGCTGCCGACAGGCATGCCGCCGCCAATAAAACGCCCAACAGGATGAGCCCATTTCGCGCCCATAAAACAAAAGAACCGCCCTTGTCCATTTTCCTTATCCATTTCAAAAACCAGACAGGTTTCCCCATCTGGCTTTTGCCTTGTCTTAAGATTCGTTATGCCAATTCCGGCAGGGACGCCGCGGCCACGGACTGCCCCACGCGACGGCTGGACTCATCCGGGATATGCAGCTTGCAGGACGCCGCCAATTCAGGAAATTCCACATCCAGCACTTCCTGGGCGCGCTCAAGCAGGATCTCGCCGCCCTTGCCCGAGGTCACGCGCCCCATGATCAGCACATGCTTCATCCGATAAAATTCCGCGTAATACCCCAAGGCATAACCAAAGTAGCAGCCGATGGTGTCGTAAATCTTCGCCGCGCGCTCGTCTCCCTCCGCCATCAGCTTCTGCACCACTTTAAGCTTCTCGGCAGGGGTCAGCGCCGGATCCAGCTCGATCCCCGCCGCAGGGGCCAGCTTGATCACCGCGTCCTGGGAGAAATATTTCACGCCACAGCCGTAATCGCCGGACCATTCATCCACCATGGCATCCTCGCAGAAATCCACCGGGGCGAACGCCAACTCGTTAAGCCAGCCCGTGATGTTGCCATCCTCGTCCACATAGCCCGCCGCTTCAGAGGTGCCCATTGCCACGCCAAACACGGAATCATCGTTTAAATCCATGGCGCCTGCCAGGGCGGTGACGTCCCCATCGTTGGCGACTTCGATCGGGATCTCATGTCCCAACTCCTCGCCCAGCTTCTTCGCCACATCCAGGTACATGGTCTTCACATGCTTCTGGAAATCCTCCGGGGACACCTTTAAGAATAAGGAAGCGACCATGATCTTATTGTCGATATACACGCCTGCGCTGGACACGCCGATGGCGTCCACGCGGGGCATATGGTCCGCCGCGGTCTTCATCGCGGTATAAATGCCGTCGAAATGGTACTGCGGGTCCGGGTTGACCTTGGGCAGCCAGACCACCTCTTCCGAATACACGGATTCGCCGTCCACCACGGCGGAAACCTTCCTGTCAGAGCCGCCCGCGTCGAAGCCGATGCGGCAGCCGTCCAGGTGACGTCCCACCGGCGCGGCGGTGCTCACGTCCTTAGGCGCGTCCTCTAAGGGCACGGATACCACTTCAAAAGTCTCTTCATAGACATTTTCCATGAAATGCAGGTCGAAATCCCGGTAGCCCTTGTCCGTGTAGGCTTCCTTGATACGGTTCGCCACCGTCTCGCTTCCCGCGATGATGATCTTATACCCGCCGGCCACCCACAGCATGGTCTTCACGATCCGTTCCACGAAACGGTAATTCTCCTCATCATGGCCGGTGCCATCCGGGAAGATCCTGGTGGAATAGGTAGTGATCGCGCCCTTGTTGCGCTGTACGCCGATGACCAGGTCCACCCCGTTTTCCTTCGTCAATTCCCGCATTTCGCGCACCTTTACGGACATGGGGTAAAACTGCGGGTCCAATACTGCCTTTACTTTAAGCTTCATAACGCACTGTACCTCCAATAATCGTTTTTTCAACATTCCACAGATCATCCACCAAGATCAGGTCCGCATCCTTTCCTACCTCGATGGAGCCCTTCCTTGCATCTTGGCCGATGACCCTGGCCGGGTTCAAGGATGCGCAATTAACGCATTCATACAGGGGGATGTCACTATGGGAATACACGTTCCAGACCCCCTTGTTCAGCCTCAAAATGGAGCCTGCGATGGTGCCGTCGGGCAGGCGGCACTCAATGCCCCGGGATACGAACTTCTGTCCTCCTAAGGTATACTCCCCGTCCGGCAGGCCGCCCGCGGGCAGACAGTCCGTGATAAAGCAGAGCTTGTCCCCCTTCAGCTTATAAAGGATCGGATAAAGGGCAGGGTTGACATGGAACGTGTCCACGATCAGCTCCACCGACACGTCGCTGTTCAGTGCCGCCCCTACCACGCCGGGGTTGCGGTGGGCCAGGGCGCTCATGGCGTTGAACAGGTGCGTGGCATGACGCACGCCCACCGTGGTAGCGGCCATGGCGGTCTCATAATCCGCGTCCGTATGCCCCATGGAGATCACCACGTCCGTATCTTTGCGCATTTCCCGGATGGCGGCGAAATCCTCGTCCATTTCCGGGGCCAAGGTGATCAGCTTGATGATGTCCTTGTACTCTTTCACCAGGGCCGCGTCCGGCTTTAAGACATACTTTTCATCCTGCGCCCCTTTTTTCTTCGGGTTGATGAAAGGTCCCTCCGCATGCACGCCCAAAATTTGCGCGCCCATCCAGGACTTGCTTTCCTCCTGTAAGGAGCGGCAGACCTCAAGGGCCTTGGTGATGACCTTGCCATCCACCGTCATCGTAGTGGGCAGGAAGCCGGTCACGCCGTTTTGCACGATGCCTCCCGCAATGGTGCGGATGCTCTCCTCTTCCCCATCGCACACATCCTTGCCCAGGTAGCCGTGGATGTGCAGGTCGATCAGGCCGGGCGACACGTACTTTTCTTCCGCGTCCAAGACCTGCGCGTCGGCAGGAACCGCCGTAGGATCCACGATGCCCTCGATGACATCAGAATATAAGAGCGCCTTTCCCTCCACGATACGGTCCTTTAAAATGATTTTGCCATTCACGATCGCTTTCATAAAAAGCTCCTTTCTTCCGTAATCGGAACCGTTCTTTGGCTGATTGCCTTCCAAATCCTACTATCAATATAGCAAACTTCCGGCCGTCTGACAACCACTTTTTGGACTTTCCGACAGGTTCTTCCACCGCTGTTTGGACGTTTCAGAAATGGGACATGACCCAGCAAAACAGGATGGGGATGGCTAAGGACGGCAGCATGTTCATGGTCTTGCAATCCTTGATGTTCAGGATGGAGATGCCGGACGCCGCGATCAGGAAGCCTCCCACGATGGACAATTCCGTCATCATGTCCGCCGTCATGAAGTTGCCTAACGCCAGGGCGCAAAGGTAGATCCCGCCCTGCCAGCAGAACAGGGCGGCGGCCGCCAGCGCCATCCCAATGCCATAGGTGGACGCCAATACCATGGACGTCACTAGGTCCAGGGTCGCGTTGGTGAACAGATAGGTGTGATCGCCGTAAAGGGCGCTCTGGATCGGCCCTAAGATGGACAAGGTCCCAATGCAATAAAGCAGGATGCCTGTGGACAGGCCCTTGCTCAACTGTCCCGCCGAGAAGCGGGCGGTCAGCCTCTGGAACCGGGCGTCAATATCAAGCCAAGAGCCTGCCAGGCTCCCTAAAGCCAGGCTTACGATGAACAACACCGGATAATTGCTCTTCGGCATGTTCTGGACCACCGCGTTGATCCCTAGGCCTGTCGCCGCCAGGCCCATCGCCTGGAAAAGGGCGTCCTGCTGCTTCTTGCGGATCCCTTTCTTAAAGATGCTTCCAATCACGCTCCCCGTAAGGATCGTACAGGTATTGACGATCGTACCGATCATTTTTGCCCTCCTTTGCTTCCCAAACCCTCTTTCCGGGAGGTCCCCCTCCCCGTCCCGTCTTGCGCCATCCACCTTAACTTAACATAAAAAACGGCTCCCCGCAAGGGGGGAACAAAACGGCAAGTCGAACTTTGTTCGAAAGTCGAACTTTGTTCGACTTGGGAGCGCCATCTTATGGGCAAAGATAGTCGCATAGAGACGTAAAGGCGCGTAAGCGCTGCTTTGCGGGCCGGACTGTTGCAAAAAGTACGGGAAATTGGCCAGGACGGCTTGTGTTGAAATTAAATTTGTGTTAAGATGTAAGGAAATGGAAACATTTCATAAATCATAAAATCAAAGGAAGGGATGTTGGAATGGACAAATGCAAAATGAAACACGTTTGGAGGCGGGGCTGTCGTTTCGCCTGCCTGCTTTTCCTTGCGGCGTGCCTGTTTTCCTCCAGCGCCGTAGGAGGGACTGCCTATGCGGCAAGCTCCAGCCAGGAGGAAATCCTGGGAACTGCCGCCTTAGACCTTAATCGTACGAACTTCAGCGCGATGGACGAGGATGGAACGCTTTATTACTGTTACGACGGCGGCCTATACAAGCAAAAGACCAATTCAAAAGGATGGTCCAAGTTCAAGGCAAAGAGCGGGAAATGCCTGGTTTCCGATTGCCTTCCCGTCTGCATCAGCATTATTGACGACGACGTTTATTATGTGGATGGCAGCGACGGCAAGGCTTACAAGGTCAGCACAAGCGGCGGAAAGCCGACCTGCATCTTGTCCAACAAGAATTACCAAATTAACGCGCTGTTTGTTTCACAGTCTTATTATTTTGCTTATGTCGCGGATGTGAACGGCGCCAATGGCAGCCTCGTCCGCATCAACCGATCCGGAAAGGGGGATGTGACTTCCCTTGCGATAAACAGTGTAAGGCAGTTCGTATTCCTGGACGGCTTCCTCTACTATGTACAGACCGTGAACGGGAAAGACGGCGTATATAAACAGCCCATGGATGAGGAAGATTGGACGGACCACTCCTGGTACGACACATATCCCCAAAAGGTGCTTTCTTACACAAGCACGGATCAGCGCATTGAAGAACTCACCACGGACGGAAGGGACCTCTATGTATTGCTGAATGAATCGGAAGAAGACGCCCTTAACGATGATGTTACAGATATTTACAGCCTTTTAGATAATAACGAAAGGGTGCACAGCATTTCCAGCATCGATCCTGCTACCGGGAAGAGCCGGGGAGGCTGGTATCTTACGAACCCCGGAGAGTATTTCCTCGATCTATGTGCCAGCGATGGTTATGTATACTACATTGAGTATGAAATGAATATTTATACTCATGTGGATCATGACGATGAAGTGACCGTCATCCTTAATCGGATGGATTTTAAAGAGGGGACAAGAAAGGTCCTCTCCACCCAGACTTATCCATTGGAAGAGTTCACTGGCGTCTTTATGGGGTTAGGAGGCATGGACAATGGTTATGTAGGGATGTATTATACAGACCAGATGGAAATAGGACGCCTCTATTTCATGGATCCGGATGGCGGCAACGCCAAGACTTTCGAATATGAAATAGATTAAATCAGCCAATACGATGGAAGCTTCCAGCAAAAACAAATCAGCAAAGGAGTAAGGTCATGTTTTGTACAAATTGTGGTAAAGAAATCGTGGAAGGGGCAAAGTTCTGCCCATTCTGTGGAGCACAGATCCAGCAGGCGGCCGCCCAGCCTGTCCCTGCGCAGGAAACCCCGGAGCCCGACAAGAATCCCGCTCCCGGAAACCTGATCCAGGAAAATCCGGTGATCGACAATCAGCCTGCCCCCGGAAACCCGATGGCAGGGAACCAGGCCTATGGCGCGAACCCCGCCCCCGGAAATCCGATGCCCGGAAACCAGGCCTATGGCGCGAACCCCGCCCCCGGAAACCCGATGGCAGGAAACCAAGCCTATGGCGCTAACCCCGCCCCTGGAAACCCGATGGCAGGAAACCAGGTCTATGGGGCTAACCCCGCCCCTGGAAACCCGATGCCGGGGAACCAGGCCTATGGCGCTAACCCCGCCCCTGGAAACCCGATGCCCGGAAACCAGGCCTATGGCGCTAACCCCGCTTTCAGGAACCCGATGCCCGGAAACCAGGCCTATGGCGCTAACCCCGCCCCTGGAAACCCGATGCCCGGAAACCAGGCCTATGGCAACAACCCCGCTTTCAGGAACCAGATGCCCGGAAACCAGGCCTATGGCGCGAATCCCGCCCCTGGAAACCCCGCTTCCGGCAATGGGGCCGCGCCTAAAAAAAACAAGACGCTTTTGTTATCAGTCATTTTTATTGTCGTGGCGCTTCTCCTGCAAAGTGGTACTGACCCGCAGGGAGACCCCTCCACCAATGCCGCACTTAACGTTCTCAGTTTGGTCCTTTGTCTTGCTGCGATGGTGATAGCCATCCTTCCTATCATAAAAGATAAAATGAAGAAATAAAGACGATTCACAAGCCGCTTTTCGTATCCGTCAGGGCGAAAAGCGGCTTGTTTGGGTGCAAACGCTCCAGAAAGAAAGATCAAAGGAAAGGAATCCAAGAAGGGAAAGAAATCAAATGAAAAAGGGAATCAGGCTTTCCGCCGTCCTGGCATCCATCTTGCTTGCAGCCGCCGTGCCCGCCGGGTATGGGGGTCCCGACCAGGGGACGATGCAAGGCCGCGATGGGGCGGACGCATACACGATGTTGGAAACGGAGTCCACGAAAGGGGACGAAACCTTCTCGATTGAAACGGACAGTTCCGGTACGACCCAGAAGAAGACCAAGACCAGGCGGGAACGGCTGGCGGAACGAAAAAAGGAAGCCCAAGAACAGGCGGAACTTAAGAAAAATGGCCAAGAAGCCACAAAACAGCTAGAAAGCGCTGACAGCGACCCCTCTACCATCACGGCCATATCCGCCGTAGGCGGCCTGGAAGCCGCCGTCGAACAAGATGATTCCGAATGTATCGTGTTCATCTTTGATGAAGAGCTAAACCATGGCAACCCTTATGATGTAACCTGGGATTACGGCGAGGAATATAACGCTTATCTGGACAAGGTGGACTGGACCCTAGTCTTCGACGCGGAATATTACAAGTCCCTCTTCCCCACCCTGGCCCTCCAATACCACGATGATGACGACCTGCTCTTAAGGCATTTCCAGACCGTCGGCATCCATGAGGGCCGCCAAGGCTGTGAAAGCTTCAATGTGGCAGCCTACATGGATCATTGCAGCCAGGAACTGCTTGACGCTTTCGGCGACAACTACGAATGTTATTACCTATATTATATGCTGCACCAGGATACGGAAGCCAAGCTTAAGACGACTGGCGATTATAAGGGCCAGCTTGCCATGGACTTGACCAGCATCCAAAAGACGGAGCTGAAATGGGTCAACTATTATCGTGAGGAAGTGGACGCGGACCCTGTCGCTTTCGATTCTGAACTTGCCGCTTTCGCCGCCTATCGGGCCTACCAGGACTGCACCGAGGGATGGGATGCGCATGATGGCTTAGAGGAGCTTCAAAAGAACGGCCTGCTGGATGAATTCATGGACGAACTCAAAATCGGTATCTATTGTGAGAATAAAGATACCTTGGGCGGCTCCAAAAAGTCCGCCAAAAGCACGCCATGCTACCAACACTCTGATTACCGCGGTTCTGAGGGACATTATAAAACGATGGTTGGCAAGGACTATCACTATGTCGGCTGTGGAAACCTGTTCGTTTCAGAAGAAGATTATAACTGGGACGGAAAGTATGAAGTCAACCGCATCACGCTCGATACCTACGCCTCCAGGCTCAAGGATCCCTATTATGATGAATGAAACAAGCGTCCGTGGCGGTCCCATGCCATCACGGACGCTTGTTTCTGAAAGCTTCCTTCATAGGAAAAGGCCTTGCAAGTCCCATCCAGGGATCTGCAAGGCCTTCTTTCATAGCCCGTAGGGGAATCGAACCCCTGTTTCCGCCGTGAGAGGGCGGCGTCTTAACCGCTTGACCAACGAGCCATCTGGTCCGCAACCGCGGTACTTGTCTATCATAATACAGGAAGATGAAAAAAGCAAGTGTTTTTTTAAAAAAAGCGAAAATTTTTGCAAAACATCCCCGCAAAAAATCTTCACGCCAACATGAAATCGAACAGGCTGATCTGGTTGGATTCCGGAAGGCTGCCAAGAAGCCCCAGGCGATCCAATAGGTCCACCAGGGTCTTGGATACTTTCGTCCTATCCCGGAAATCATCCCGGGACAGGAACGGACCGTCTTTCACAGCCTCCACGATGGCGTCCGCCGCTTTGTCCCCCATGCCGTCTATGCTGCTTAATGAGGGCATGATCTTCCCGTCGATGACCTGGAACGCGCGGGATTTGGCCCGGAAGATGTCAAGCGGCATGAATTCAAAGCCTCTGGCATACATTTCCTGCACCACGCGCATATCGCCATAGGCATCCTTTTCCTTGTTGCTCAACGCGTCCATGCGCTTCTTATAGTCCTCCATGACCGTCTGCAGGCGTTTCGGGCCCTGGCACATCAACTCATAGGAAAAAGCCTTGGCGCGGATGGAAAAGAACGCCGCGTAATACTCCAGGGGATAATAAATCTTACAATATCCGATACGGCAGCCCATCATCACATAGGCGGCGGCATGGGCCTTGGGGAACATGTACTTGATCTTCTCACAGGACCAGATATACCAGTCCGGGACGCCCTTTTGTTTCATGATCTGCTTCCACTCCGGCTTAAGGCCCTTGCCTTTCCTGACGCTCTCCATGATGGTGAACGCCAAAGAAGACTCCAGTCCCATCTGGATCAAGCCCAGCATGATGTCCTCACGGGTGCAGATCGCCGTGGAAAGGGTCGCCTTACCCTCCTGGATCAAAACCTGCGTATTGCCCTGCCAAACGTCCGTGCCATGGGACAGGCCTGAGATACGCACCAAATCCGCGAACCCTGTAGGCTTGGCTTCCATGACGAGCTGCATGGCGAAATCCGTGCCGAACTCCGGGATGCCCAACGCGCCTAACTGGCAGCCGCCGATCTGGTCCGGCGTGATCCCCAGCGCTTCCGTGCCCTGGAACAAGGATAAGATTTTGGGATCATCCAAGGGCACCTGGGTCAGGTCAAGCCCGGTCAGATCCTGCAGCATCCGGATCATGGTGGGATCATCATGACCCAGGATGTCCAGCTTAAGCAGGTTATGGTCAATGGAATGATAATCAAAATGAGTCGTGACGGTGTCCGTCGTCATATCGTTGGCCGGATGCTGCACCGGGGTGAACGAATTAATATCCTGTCCAAACGGCAGGACCACGATGCCGCCGGGATGCTGCCCGGTGCTTCTCCTGACCCCGGTGCATCCCATGGTGATGCGGTTGATCTCACAGTTCCTTTTGTGGATCCCACGCTCCTCGTAATAATTCTTCACATAGCCGAAAGCAGTCTTATCCGCTAACGTCGCTATGGTCCCGGCCCGGAACGTCTGCCCCGCGCCGAAGATCACTTCCGTATACTTATGGGCCTTGGACTGGTATTCCCCGGAAAAGTTCAGGTCGATATCCGGTTCCTTATCCCCTTTGAACCCTAAGAACGTCTCAAACGGAATGTCAAAGCCGTCCTTGCATAGCTTGGCCCCGCAAACCGGGCAGACCTTGTCGGGCATATCGATGCCCGCCCTCCCCGCGAACGCCTTGACCTCTTCGGAATAAAAATCCGTATAATGGCATTGGGGACAATAATAGTGGGGGCTTAAAGGGTTGACTTCCGTGATCCCCGCCATCGTGGCCACGAACGAGCTGCCGACGGATCCCCTCGACCCCACCAGATAGCCATCCTCCACCGACTTCCATACTAGCTTCTGGGCTATGATATACATGACGGCGAACCCATTTTTGATGATGGAGTTCAACTCCTTTTGAAGGCGCGCCTCCACGATTTCGGGCAGGTCGTCCCCATACAGCTCATGGGCGCGGCGGTAGCAGATCTCCGTCAGGGTCTTGTCGCTGTCCTCAATCACGGGAGGGCACTTGTCCGGACGCACGGGGGAGATGGTTTCCACCATGTCCGCGATCAGGTTGGTGTTGGTGACTACGATCTCATATGCCTTCTGTGCGCCCAGGTAAGAGAACTCTTCCAACATTTCCTCCGTGGTATGCAGATAGAGGGGCGCTTGGTTATCCGCGTCCTCAAAGCCTTTGCCCGCCATGATGATCCGACGGTAGACCTCGTCCTCCGGGTCCAGGAAATGCACGTCGCAGGTGGCCACCACCGGCTTATGGAACTGTTCCCCCAGCTCCACCACGCGCCGGTTCAGGTTTTGGATATCCTCGATGGAATTGACGTTACGGACCTTGTCTGACGAAACCATGAACAGGTTGTTGCCGCAGGGCTGGATTTCCAGATAATCGTAAAACCGGACCAGGCGGGCGATTTCCTCGTCGGACTTCTCCTCCAACAGGGCGCGGTACAGCTCCCCCGCCTCACAGGCGCTCCCTAAGATCAGCCCGTCCCGATATTTCTCGATCTGGCTCTTGGGAATCTTGGGGCGCTTGTTAAAATAATCCAAATGGGACATGGAGATCAGCCGATACAGGTTGATCCGCCCCAAATCGTTTTTCGCCAAAAGGATGGCATGATAAGAAGGAAGCTTCCGAATGGCTTCCTCGTTAGACGCTTCCAGGGCATTCACCTTTGCCAGGGTGTCCGCCCCCCGCTCGCGGAGCATCGGAAGGAATTTCAAGAAGATTTCCGCTGTGGCTTCCGCGTCATCTACGGCACGATGGTGGTTTTCCAGGGATACGCCCAGGGTCTTCGCCACCGCATCCAGGGTATGCTTGGACTGTCCGGGCAGCAATGTGCGCGCGATGGCCAAGGTGTCCACATAAGTCTGGCGGACCAGCCTGCCCTGCCGCTTGGCGTTCTCTATCACAAAGCCCATGTCGAACGCCGCATTATGCGCCACCAGAACCGTATCTTTCGTAAACTCCAGGAAACGGGGCAAGACCTCCTCAATGGGCGGGGCGTCCTTCACCATCTCTTCCCGGATGCCGGTCAGCTTCTCGATCGCCGCCGGGATCGGGACGCCCGGGGCAACGAACGTGGAAAAACGGTCCGCGACCTTGCCCTGGACGACCTTGACGGCGCCGATCTCCAGGATCCGGTCCTTTACAGGGGAAAAGCCCGTCGTTTCCAAATCGAATACGACGTAAGCTCCCTCCAGGCCCTGTCCCTGCTCCCATGTGACCGCTTCCTTCAAGTCATCCACCAGGTAAGCCTCCACCCCGTATAAGATTTTAAAAAAGTCCTGCTTATCGGGATGTTCCTGCCCGGCTTCCTTGCGCTTTGCCGCCTCCTGCTTCCAAAGGTCTTCCCAAACATGGTTCGCGTCAGTAAAGCCCTGCACCACGCCATGGTCCGTGATGGCGATGGCCCGATGCCCCCACTGGTAAGCCCGCTTGACGATATCCTTCGCTTCCGAGACGCCGTCCATGTCGCTCATCTTGGTATGGCAATGAAGCTCCACCCGCTTCTTCGGGGCGCGGTCCACCCTTCCCGTCGTGAAGTCCGGGATCCTCATAATGCCCTGGAGGGAGCCGATCGTCAAGTCATGGTCGAACCGGTCCATGACCGTCATGCCCTTAAGCTTTAAGAAAGTCCCTTTCTGCACCCCTTTTTCAAATTCCGGCACCTGGTCGTTCGGCAGGAAAAGCTTCACCGTCATGGTATCCGTAAAATCGGTCACATCAAAAAAGATCAAGGTCTTCTCGTTCTTAATCTCCCGCTTGTCCAGGCCAATGACCTTGCCCTGGATGACCACCTCGCCGATCTCCCCGATGATTTCCTCTATCTTCATGGGCTGTCCGCCGAATTCCTTCCCATACAGCACATCCGGATTGTCGGAACGGATCAGCCGGTCCCTGCCGCGGAACCCTTTCCCAAAGGACGAGGACCTGCCAGGCCCGGACCGCCCGCCAAGGCCGCCTTTCCCGCCAAGGCCGACCTTTGCGGATGCGCCGGGCGTGCCGCCTTTGAGCTCCTTTTTCCCTGGGGAAGCCTTCTTTTCGGCCGTCGCAGGCGCATCCGTTTGCCGCCCGCCATTTTCCCAAAAATTCGCATCCTCTCCTCCCTCCAAAAACGCATGGGGGCTTTCCATCGTCTGGGACCGTACCGCCGCACGGAACAGTTCCGCCAGGTCCTCTTCCTGGTCCTTTTGCTTCTCTTCTTTTTTATATTTAATGCGTACTTCCAAGGGGAAGCCGCACCGCTGCGCCAGGATCTTCTCCAAGACGCGTACAAACTCCCCCTCCAGGTCCCTGGCCAGCACATTGTCCGCGATCTCCAATTCCATTTCCCCCTCCCGCGGATAAGTGATCTGGGCAGTGAGGAAGGAATGGTAATGGATATGGTTGTATTCTTTTAATTCCGCCAGGATGCTGTCCCGATACAGGTCCACCAGCTCGCTTAGGGTATACTGGCCCGCCAGGTCAAAATGTTCATAAATCTTGACCTGCAGATTGGCCTGGGGGAATAACTGCCGCTTGATCTGCCGCTCCGTGGCCCAAATGTCCTTCTTCGCGATCAGTTCGCCGCTGCGCAGGTAAACGCGCAGGAAATCCCTCTGCTTCGTTGCAGAGACCTTGTCGATGCTTACATGCTCTAATATGTCCCGGATCGGTCCTTCCATCTGTAATGTCGGAAATACCTCAAAAAAAGCTTTGCCCATATTGCTTCCTATCCCTGCCAATGCTCCAATTCTTCCCGAAGCGCCTCCAAAAGCCCATCCTCCGGGACCTTGCGCACAACCTGTCCTTTTTTGATCAATAAGCCTTCCCCGATGCCTCCCGCGATCCCAAGGTCAGCCTCCCTGGCCTCCCCGGGACCGTTCACGACGCAGCCCATGACGGCCACCTTGATATCGAGGGGGTAGTCCTCCGCCAGCTTCTCCACCTGCCGCGCCAGACCGATCAGGTCGATCCGGGTCCTGCCGCAGGTAGGGCAGGATACCACTTCAATGCCGCCTTTGCGAAGCCCTAAAGTGCGCAGGATCAATTTGGCGGACTTCACCTCTTCCACCGGGTCGCCCGTCAAGGACACCCGTATCGTGTCGCCGATGCCCTGGTACAAGATAAGCCCTAAGCCCACCGCGGACTTGATGTTGCCGCTTATGATGCCTCCCGCCTCCGTAATGCCCACATGGAGGGGGTAGGTTGTCTTTTGCGCCAGCATTTCATGGGCTTTCACACACATCATCAC
>CANPWC010000029.1 GCA_947581905.1 uncultured Acetatifactor sp. | reverse complement strand
TCTGGAGATTTTTTGGCACTATGTGTCCCAGGGGGCGCGCAGCCAGGTGGAAGAGGTCTTTTTAATGAAATGCGCCAGCGATTATTTTGAGCGCGGCCTTAAGATGGACGATCTGGCAGTTCGGGAGATCATCCGTATGCAGTCCAGGGGCGAGGAAGTCCATCGGTTGGAGAAGCTGGCCCTGTTATGCCAATTCGCCCAAGCCGGGACGACTCCGCCGAAGGAGGGCCTAGAGGTGTTGGAGGGCTTCTTGCGGGAGGTGCTGGAAGAGGGGATTTATTTGGAAGAGTTCGGCCGCCTGCCGGTGGAGCGCGCGCTTCTGGAGCCTATGCAGGACCGGACGGTGGTGGAATGCCGTCCCGGCCCTGTCCAAAGGGTTTCCGTGAATTACCGCATCCGGCAGGAGGGACAGCCTTTCGGGGAGTATCAGAGGGAAGAGATGACATGCGCCTGCAGGGGCTTATATTATAAAACTTTCCTTCTCTTTTTCGGGGAAACCCTGCAGTATGAGATTTGGAAGGAAACGGCGGACGGGGCGCAGGCCAAGGTGGCGGAGGAGGAGATCACCAAGGATGATACGCCTTCTGACGTGGCGCAGTGCCGTTATGAGATGATTAATGACATCCTGTTGGCGGATGCCCTGGAAGACTATGGGACTCTGGATTGGCTGCTGGAGGAATACCGGCACAGGGATTATTTGTCGAAGAACCTGTTTCGAAAGCGTTAGGAAGCGTTTGCAGGCCCCTTTCGAAAGGCTTCTAAGGTCTAGGGGGGTCCTAAAGCCTAGGGGCTTCTAAGGGCTTCGGAAAGGGTCAGTGGGACGACTAAGGAGGAAGATGTTGCGAAGACCTGGCAATCATAAGTTAATCGTGGGTTATGACTTGGGCAACGAGGTTTCCCAGATCAGCTACTATGCCGAGGAGTCCGGGGAGGTGGAGACTGTGTCCGCCGTGGCCGGCGAGGAAGTCTACGGCATCCCGACGGTCTTGTGCAAGCGGTATGGGACGAACCAGTGGCTTTACGGGCGGGAAGCGGTAAAAGCGGCCCAACAGGAGGAAGGCGTCCTGGTGGAAAACCTGGTTGGGATGGCGGTGGATGGCGAACCGGTCCGGATCGATGGGGAGACTTACGATCCCGTGGCCTTGCTTACCTTGTTCCTCAAAAGAAGCTTTGGCCTGTTGGCGTCCATCGGCCCTATGGAACGGATCGGGGCCCTGATGTTCACCTGCAAGGCCATGGACCATGAGCTGATTTCCACGTTGGAAGCCGCCCTGGGAGGGCTTCGGCTCAGGGCGAAGCACCTTTGCTTCCAAAGTTATGAGGACAGCTTTTACCAATATATGGTGCACCAGCCGGAAGAGCTGCGCCTGCATCAGGTGCTTTTGTGCTGGTATGACCGAGACTGCATCAAGGTCTATCGGATGCGGACCAACCATCGGACCACGCCCAAGGCGGTCTATATGGAACAGGAGGAATTTGCCTTCCCCACCATGGAAACCATGCCGGAGGCGGAGGAGGCGAGGAGGGAGCGGTTCGAGCGGATGGACCGCGCGTTCCTGGAACGGATGCGCGCCATTTGTGACAGGCAGATGATTTCTTCCGTCTTTTTGATTGGGGATGGGTTTTATGAGGAATGGATGAAGGAATCCCTGCGGTACCTTTGCTTCGGCAGGAGGGTGTTTTTGGGCAGCAACCTTTATAGCAAGGGGGCCTGCCTGGGCATGATGGAAAGGATCCGTCCCAGCGCCGTGGGAAAGGGCATGGTGCTGCTGGGGAATGATAAGCTGAAGACCAATGTGGGGATGCGGGTCAGCCGAAGGGGGGAGGAATCCTATTGCGCCCTGCTGGACGCCGGCATTAACTGGTACGAGGCCAGTTCGGAGCATGAGTTTTATATGCAGGACGCCAATTCGTTCGATTTGGTGTTGACTCCTTTGACGGGGCAGCGCGCCAGGATCGCCCGCGTGACCCTGGACGGCCTGGATTATCCGGTCTCCCGGCTTCACCTGAAAGTGACCATGCCGTCCGAGGACCGGATGGAGATCACGGTGGAGGACTTGGGCTTTGGGGAGTTCCGGGAGGCGAGCCGCAAGACCTGGACGGAGGAACTGCCGGTATACGAATGATGGAAGCTGTGCCGTAAGGAAGCGGGAAGATTCACGAATGATGGGAGGCGGCTTTAACGTTTGCGGCCGTCTGCCTGGGAAGGAGGAACGATGGGAGTCAGTTTAGCGGTGGGAAATTATGCGGCGCAGCCGTTTCGCTTAGAAAGCCTGGGGCTGCGCGTCTATTGCGCGGAAGAGCTATGCTATTGCCTGCGGGAGAACGCGTTCCTGCTGGATGCGGACCTGATGAGCGACAGGCTGCTGGAATGGCTTTCCCTGGAGTGCGGGCTTACACAGCTTTCGGAGGAGCTTTATCCCATGGTCCATAAAAAGGGCTCCTTGAGCGCGTTCGTCATCCGGATCCTGGAATATGTGGGGTTTTATGGGCAAGATGTCCTGCAGGAGGTGGAGCGTGCCCTGAAGAAGGGTGCCGGCCTGAATTTGTTGGAGAAAAGGAAGCTTCGTATCGACCAGCTTCTGGAAATGGGCAAGTTTGGCGTAGCTGTCGCGGAATATGACTCGCTTTTAAAGCTCTGGGACGCTTCCAACCAGTCGGGGGAGGTGCCCGGGGCGGATTTAAAATCCAAGCTGTTGCACAACAAGGGGGTCGCCCTGGCAGGGCTTATGCGCTATGGGCGCGCCGCGGAAGCCTTTAGCCAGGCTTATGAGGCGGATGGCAGCATGGAAAGCCTGCGCAGTTATTTCGCCGCGAAGCGGATGGAGTTATCGTCCAGCGATTATGTGGCGCTGGTCGCCGCCCGGCCGGATTGCACGGACCTGACCTTGCAGCTGGAAAAGGATGTGGAGCGGCTTAACGCGAAATGGGCCGGGGAGGCGGACTATCACCGCTTCCATGGCCGCACATGGTTTCGGGACGAGGATGAGGGAGGCTATCTGGAGGAAAACAGGCAGATCCTGCGATCCCTTAAGGAAACTTATCGCAGCATGGCCGCATATTAACGCAGATTTCCCTATTGCATTCTCAAAAGCGGTAGGATATAATCTATGATGTCAATGACTACAGATGCCTAACGGGCAGAATGGAGGAAACATGAAGAAACTGGAACAGCTCTATGAGGGGAAAGCGAAGAAGGTGTTCTTAACGGATGATCCGGACGTGCTGATCGTGGATTACAAGGATGACGCGACGGCATTCAACGGCGTGAAGAAAGGGACGATCGTCGGCAAGGGCGTCATCAATAATAAGATGACCAACCGCGTCTTCCAGCTTTTGGAGCAGGAAGGGGTCCCGACCCACTTCATCGAGGAGCTGAGCGACAGGGAGACCGCCGTGAAGCGAGTGGAGATCGTGCCTTTGGAGGTCATCATCCGCAACGTGGCCGCGGGCAGCTTTTCCAAGAGGCTGGGCGTGCCGGAGGGGACGCCGTTTACGGAGCCTACCATTGAATTTTCTTATAAAAATGACGACCTGGGCGATCCCCTGATCAATGATTACTTCGCCAGGGCGTTGAACCTTGCCACTTGGGAAGAGATTGAGACCATTAAGAAATACGCGTTCAAGGTAAACGAGGTGTTGAAGGCTTATTTCCTGCAGGCGGACATCAAGCTGATCGATTTCAAGATCGAGTTTGGACGTTACCATGGGCAGATCATCCTGGCGGATGAGACTTCTCCTGATACCTGCCGGCTGTGGGACGTGCATACCAACGAGAAGCTGGACAAGGATCGTTTCCGCAGGGATCTCGGCAACGTGGAAGAAGCCTATAATGAGGTGTTTAAGAGGCTCGGCTTAGAATAAGGGCCGGACGTAAAAAGGTTGCGGAAGAGGACCGCAAACCAGGGGTGATATGGAAAGCCCCAGCAATAGAACAAAGTTTGATCGGCAAAGGCGCCAACAACCTGTAGGGGGAAAGTGCGCCTTGCCGTTCTTTCGTCGGCGTCATCCCTTGCCAGGAGGAAAGGATGGAGGGACGATTGGAAAACGGGATTGATGTAATGGATGCTTTAGAGGAGACCGAGGAGAAGCTGAAAGAGGAGTGCGGCGTGTTCGGCGCATATGACCTGGGCGGCGGCGACGTGGCCTCCACGATTTATTATGGGCTTCTTGCCCTGCAGCATAGAGGGCAGGAAAGCTGTGGCATCGCCACGAGCAGCACCTCGGGCCCTGCGCGGAGGGTGCTGTCTGGCAAGGACATGGGCCTAGTGAATGAGGCGTTCACGCCGGAGAAGCTGGAGAAGCTGGCAGGGGATATCGGCGTGGGGCATGTGCGGTATTCCACCGCAGGCAGCTCTACACGGGAAAACGCCCAGCCCCTGGTGCTGAATTATGTTAAGGGCACCCTGGGACTGGCCCACAACGGCAACCTGGTGAACGCGCCGCAGCTTCGACGGGAGCTGGAGCATACGGGCGCGATCTTCCAGACCACCATTGATTCAGAGGTCATTGCCTACCACATCGCCAGGGAGCGCCTGGCCTCGAAGACGGTGGAGGAGGCGGTGGGACGTGCCATGGATAAGCTGAAGGGCGCTTATTCCCTGGTCATCATGTCCCCCAGGAAGCTGATCGGGGCCAGGGACCCTTACGGATTCCGCCCCCTGTGCATCGGCAAGCGGGACCAGATGTGGTTTTTGGCCAGCGAGACCTGCGCGTTGGATACCATCGGCGCGCAATTCGTCAGGGACGTGCTGCCGGGGGAGATCGTCACCATTTCCCCGGAAAAGGGGCTGACCTCGGACTTAAGCCACGCGCTCCCGAAGGAAAAAGAAGCCCGCTGTGTTTTTGAATACATTTATTTCGCCCGGCCGGACAGCTTCTTAGACGGGATGAGCGTGTATGATTCCAGGATCTTGGCAGGCAAATACCTGGCCATCGATTCCCCGGTGGAGGCGGACCTGGTGGTGGGCGTGCCGGAATCCGGCAACTGTGCCGCCCTGGGTTATTCCCTTGCCTCCGGCATCCCCTATGGGACGGCTTTCGTCAAGAATGCTTATGTGGGGCGCACGTTCATCAAGCCCAAACAGAAGAATCGGGAGGACAGCGTGCAGGTCAAGCTCAATGCCATCCGGGAGGCGGTGGATGGGAAGCGCATCATCATGATCGATGATTCCATCGTCCGGGGGACCACTTCGGACCGCATCGTGCACATGCTCCGGGAAGCCGGGGCCAGGGAAGTGCATATGAGGGTCGGTTCGCCGCCGTTCCTTTGGCCCTGCTATTTCGGGACGGATGTCCCTGCCAGGGACCAGCTGTTCGCTTATGGGCGCAGCATCGAGGACATCCGTGCCATCATCGGGACGGACAGTCTGGCGTACCTGCGTAAGGAACGGTTGGATGAGATCGTGAAGCACCTAGGCATTTGCAAAGGCTGTTTTACGGGGAAATATCCCATCGAGCCTCCGACGGAGGACATCCGCGGGGAATTTGAAGCATAGGGACTTTCGCCGCAGCCTTTTCCATTTTTCCGTTTGTTAAGCAGGGACCAGGACACAGGAATTTAGGAAAGGAAACCATCAGAAGAATGAGTACGGATCGCTATCAAAGCCCCTTGTCTGAGCGGTATGCCAGCAAGGAAATGCAATATCTGTTTTCACAGGACATGAAGTTTTGCACATGGAGGAAGCTGTGGATCGCCCTGGCGGAGACGGAAATGGAGTTAGGCCTGTCCCAGAATGGCAAGCCCGTCATCACGAAGGAACAGATTGACGAGCTGAAAGCCCATGCGCAAGAGATCAATTATGACGTGGCCAAAGCCAGGGAAAAGGAAGTCCGCCACGATGTGATGAGCCATGTGTACGCTTACGGCGTGCAGTGCCCCAAGGCGGCCGGCATCATCCACCTGGGGGCCACCTCCTGTTATGTGGGGGACAATACGGACATCATCATTATGACCCAGGCGCTTAAGTTGGTGAAGAAGAAGCTGGTCAACGTGATGGCGGAGCTTGCGAAGTTCGCGGATCGTTATAAGGACCAGCCGACTTTGGCGTTCACGCATTTCCAGCCTGCGCAGCCGACTACCGTGGGCAAGCGCGCCACCCTTTGGCTGCAGGAGTTTTGCCTGGATCTGGAGGATTTGGAGCATGTGCTGGGCGGCATGAAGCTTCTGGGCTCTAAGGGTACCACAGGCACGCAGGCTTCGTTTTTGGAGCTGTTCGACGGCGATGAGGAGACGGTTGACAAGATCGATCCCATGATCGCGAAGAAAATGGGCTTCCAGGATTGTTACCCGGTGTCGGGCCAGACCTATTCCCGCAAGGTGGATACGCGAGTGGCCAACGTTTTAGCTGGGATTGCCGCTTCCGCCCATAAGATGAGCAATGACATCCGCCTCCTGCAGCATTTGAAAGAGGTGGAGGAGCCATTCGAGAAAAGCCAGATCGGTTCTTCTGCCATGGCTTATAAACGCAACCCGATGCGCAGCGAACGCATCGCTTCCCTGTCCCGGTATGTGATGGTGGATGCCCTGAACCCGGCCATCACCTCCGCGACGCAGTGGTTCGAGCGCACCCTGGATGATTCCGCCAACAAGCGCCTGTCCATACCGGAAGGGTTTCTTGCCGTGGACGGCATCCTAGATTTGTGCCTGAACGTGGTGGACGGGCTGGTGGTCTATCCTAAGGTCATCGAGAAGCACCTTATGGCGGAGCTGCCTTTCATGGCGACGGAAAATATCATGATGGACGCGGTAAAGAACGGCGGCAACCGCCAGGAGCTGCATGAGCGTATCCGTGAGCTTTCCATGGAAGCCGGCCGCAACGTCAAGGTGGAGGGCAAGGAGAACAACCTGCTGCAGCTCATTGCCGATGACCCTACATTTCATATGACGCTTCAGGAACTGCAGCAGATTATGGACCCTGCCAGGTACACGGGCAGGGCGGGCAGGCAGGTGGACGCTTTCCTTTCCAAAGTGGTGGAGCCCATCCTGAAAGCCAACAGCGACCTGTTGGGAGTCACTGCCCAGATCAATGTCTAGGCAAGATAAGACGATTCTGAAACAAGAATAGAGGACACAAGGGAGAAAGACAAATGGGTGGATTTTTTGGAGTAGCAGCAAAGCAGGATTGCACGTTCGACCTTTTCTTCGGGACGGATTACCACTCCCATCTGGGGACCCGCCGCGCGGGCATGGCCGTATACGATGAAGCCAAAGGATTTGACCGCGCGATCCATAATATTGAAAACGCGCCTTTCCGCACGAAGTTTGATAAAGAAGTCAATGAGATGCACGGGCAGCTGGGCATCGGTTGTATATCCGATTACGAGCCCCAACCCCTGATCATCCGTTCCCACCATGGCACCTATGCCATCACCACGGTGGGCAAGATCAACAATGTGGAACAGATTGAAAAGGAACTGTTCCAGAATGGGCTGTCCCATTTCCTGGAAATGAGCGGCGGGGACATCAACGCCACGGAGCTGGTGGCTTCCCTGGTGAACCAGCAGGCGAACCTGGTGGAGGGCATCCGTTATGCCCAGGAGATGATCGACGGTTCCATGACCATCCTGATTATGACGCCCAAGGGCATTTACGCCGCCCGGGACCGCTTGGGCCGCACCCCCGTGGCGATCGGCAAAAAGGAGGATGCTTATTGCGTCTCTTTTGAAAGCTTCGCCTACCTGAACCTGGGCTATACGGACGTGCGCGAACTGGGCCCCGGGGAAATCGTGGTGGTCTCGCCGGACGGCGTCCACACCCTGGCAGCCCCCGGCAAGGACATGAAGATCTGCACGTTCCTGTGGGTCTATTACGGGTATCCTTCTTCCTCTTATGAGGGCATCAGCGTAGAACAGATGCGTTACAACTGCGGCGCCAAGCTGGCGGAAAGGGACCATGTGCAGCCGGACATCGTGGCCGGGGTGCCGGATTCCGGAACGGCCCACGCCATTGGATATTCCAACCGTTCGGGCATCCCTTTTTCCAGGCCTTTCATTAAATACACCCCTACCTGGCCCAGGTCCTTCATGCCGACCATCCAGACGCAGAGGAACCTGATCGCGAAGATGAAGCTGATCCCGGTCCATGACCTGATCCAAGGCAAGAGCCTGTTGCTCATCGATGATTCCATCGTGCGAGGGACCCAGATGCGGGAGACCACGGAATTTCTGTACCAAAGCGGCGCGAAGGAGGTCCATATCCGTCCTGCCTGCCCGCCTTTGCTGTTTGGCTGTAAATACCTGAACTTCTCCCGTTCCACTTCAGAGATGGAGCTGATCGCCAGGAGGGTGCTCAAGGAGATCGAGGAAGAAGGGAAGACCATCGACCTGGCGGCTTACGTGGATCCCAATACGCCGGAGTATGAGGACATGGTCCAGCGCATCGGCAAGAAGCTGAACTTTACCAGCCTGCGCTACCATAGGTTGGATGACATGATCGAATCCGTAGGCATCGACCGGGATAAGCTTTGCACGTATTGTTGGGACGGCAGGGAATAAAGGCCGCCTGTGGGTGCGGGAATCCGTAAAGGCGCTGCGCGGCCGGGGCATGGGGCTGTTGTGGGGCGGCAAAGGGGCTGCCTTATGACGGCCCCATCGTTTTGTTTTCCAGCCTGCGCCCCTTTTGGTGGGCGGAAGCGCAAGAGGGATTGTCCTGTACGGTCAGGAAAGGCTTAGGTATAACGCGGACTTATTTAAGATATAATATATATTGATTTTACTTATGAAAAAAGATAGTGTATAATGCTCTGTGGATGAGAAATACAGATCCAGGAAAGGAATGGATGAATTATGGTAAAAGCAGTGGTAGGCGCCAACTGGGGCGATGAAGGCAAGGGAAAGATCACGGATATGATGGCGGAGACCGCGGACATCGTGATCCGTTTTCAGGGAGGCGCCAACGCGGGACACACCATCGTGAACCACTATGGCAAGTTCGCCCTTCATACGCTGCCGTCCGGCGTGTTTTACGATCATGTCACCAATATCATCGGGAACGGCGTCGCGTTGAACATCCCGGTTTTGATGAAAGAGCTGGAATCCCTTACGCAGCGGCTAGTCCCCGCCCCCCGGCTGCTTGTGTCCGATCGGGCGCAGATCGTGATGCCTTATCATATCCTGTTCGACCAGTATGAAGAGGAGCGCCTGGCAGGGAAGTCCTTTGGTTCCACCAAGTCCGGCATCGCCCCTTTTTATTCCGATAAATATGCGAAGATCGGGTTCCAGGTCAGCGAACTGTTCGAGGAAAGGATTTTGGCGGAAAAGGTGGAGCGGGTCTGCGAGACCAAGAACGTGATGCTCAAGTACCTGTACCAGAAGCCTTTGATCGATCCGGCCAAACTTCTGGAGACCCTGCATGGATACCGCGACATGATAGCGCCTTATGTGTGCGATGTGTCCAGCTTCCTCGACCGGGCGCTCAAGGAAGGGAAGACCATCCTGTTGGAGGGGCAGCTGGGGACCTTAAAGGATCCGGACCATGGCATTTACCCCATGGTGACTTCCTCCCATACGCTGGCCGCTTTCGGCGCGGTGGGCGCTGGGCTCCCGCCCTATGAGATCAAGGAGATCGTGACCGTTTGCAAGGCTTATTCCTCCGCGGTAGGCGCGGGCGCGTTCGTATCCGAGATTTTCGGGGACGAGGCGGACGAGCTGCGCAGGCGCGGCGGGGACGGCGGCGAGTTCGGCGCGACCACGGGACGGCCCAGGCGTATGGGCTGGTTTGACTGCGTGGCCTCCAAATACGGCTGTCGGCTGCAGGGGACCACGGATGTGGCGTTCACCGTGCTGGACGTGTTAGGTTACTTGGATGAGATCCCGGTGTGCGTCGGTTATGAGATTGACGGAGAGGTGACGACGGAATTTCCGGTAACGGCAAAGCTGGATCGGGCGAAGCCGGTGTTACGTAAGCTGCCCGGCTGGAAGACGCAGATCCGCGGCATTAAGAATTATGAAGAGCTGCCGGAGAATTGCCGTCATTATATCGAGTTTATTGAGGAACAGATCGGCTACCCGATTACCATGGTCAGCAATGGGCCTGGCAGGGATGACATCATTTATCGGGAAAGCGCCCTGAAGAAGCAGGATTAGGGAGGTTATGGGCGTGGTCAGCAACCTGGAAGCGTTTAAGGTGTTTTATTATGTGGCCAAGGCGGGAAGCGTGACGCAGGCGGCGAACGAGCTGGCCATCTCCCAGCCGGCCGTCAGCCAGGCGATCAAGCAGTTGGAGAAGCAGCTGGGCGTGTCCCTGTTTTTCCGCATCTCCCGCGGCGTGGTGTTGACGCAGGAGGGCGAGGTGCTTTTTTCCTATGTGGAAAAGGGG
Organism: uncultured Acetatifactor sp.; assembly: GCA_947581905.1. Taxonomy (GTDB): domain Bacteria; phylum Bacillota; class Clostridia; order Lachnospirales; family Lachnospiraceae; genus Acetatifactor. Next base: position 8,867 of record CANPWC010000029.1, on the reverse strand, counting down.
TACGGGCAGATCGAGCTGGGCGTGCAGAAGGTGCGCCAAATGATGAACCTGGAACTGGGAGAGATCCGCATCGGGGCCAGCGACATGACCCTGCAGTTTTACCTTTTGCCGTATTTGGAGCGCTTCCATGAAAAATACCCGGATATCAAGGTCATCGTCTCCAACGGCCCTACGCCGGAAACCTTGAAATTCCTGGAAAACGGCGCGATCGATTTCGGCGTGGTCAGCTCGCCCTTTGAGGAGCTTGCGGGCATCGAATCCATCGCGGTGCGTCCCATCGAGGACATTTTTGTGGCGGGAAGGCGTTTCCTGCCTTATAAGAACCATATGGCGGACCTCCAGGAGCTGGAACGGCTGCCCTTGGTCTTTTTGGAAAAGAATACCAGCAGCAGAAGTTATATGGACCGCTTCCTGTCGGACCATGGCGTGGAGGTTAGGCCGGAGTTCGAATTGGCCACCAGCGACATGATCGTGCAGTTTGCCCTTCGCAACCTGGGCGTGGGCTGCGTGGTGCGGGACTTCGCCGAAGAGGAGCTTAAGTCCGGCAGGTTGTTTGAGCTGCGTTTCAACACCATTATCCCGAAACGGAGCATTTGCGTGGTGCGCAGCACCAAGTCGCCCCTGTCCCGGGCGGCGTCCAGGCTGATGGAAGTCATGGGCCTTAAGGGCCAGGGCGCATGATGCCCTGGGCGGCGGCAGGGAAATAGACGAAGCTAGGATGGAGCAGGATGATACACAACATTATTTTTGATATCGGAAATGTGCTCACGGATTTCAGATGGAAAGGATTCCTGATGGATGAGGGGTTTTCAGAAGAAATGGCGCTCCGCATCGGACGTGCCAGCGTGTTGCACCCTTATTGGAATGAAATAGACCGCGGCGTCTGGACGATGGAAGAATTGATTGACGCTTTCGTAAGCAACGACCCGGAAATCGAGGCGCAGATCCGCCGCGCCTTTGTGGACGCCCATGGCATCGTGACCCCCAGGGAGTATGCCATTCCCTGGATAAAAGAGCTGAAGGCGAAAGGGTATCGTGTCTATTACCTTTCCAATTTTTCCAGGAAGGCGGAAGAGGAGTGCGCGGATGCCCTGGCGTTCATCCCATACACGGACGGCGGCATCCTTTCCAACCGGGAAAAGATCATTAAGCCGGACCCCGCTTTCTATAGGCTCTTATTGGACAGGTACGGCCTGAAAGCCGAAGAATGCGTCTTTTTGGACGATACGCCGCGCAATGTGGAGGGCGCCCGGAATGTGGGGATGCAGGGAATCTGTTTCCAAAGCAAGGAACAGGCGATGGAGGAATTGAAGAAATTGGGCGTGGAGTGACCTACGCTTATGGCCGGCGGCTTAGTCGCCGGCTTTTTCCTTTGGCTGAATATCCTCCCCCAAGTCTTCGAAAGCGTTTCCTTTTTCCTGCCCGGGCAGCTCAAAGTCCGCTATGGTATGCTTTTTTGCCAGCTTCCCATACATCCAGATGTAGACCCAGGTTAAGAGCGGGATGGTGAATGTGCCGATGAGGCTTAGGCGGAACAGGACGCCGGAAGCGGTGGCGTCGAAGAGGGCCGCCAAAAGGGTGGACAGATAAAGCAGGACTAAAAGGACGATGGCAAGGATCGCCGCGACGCGTTTGGCGGTTGGCCTGGTGCCGGCGGGTTGGTCTTTTTTCATGGATACCTCCGATCAGAAGCTTATTTTCCTTAAGCGTATCACGGGGAGGCGGTTTTGGCAAGGCCTCGGTTATGGGCAAATTATTGTAACAGTTCAGCCACGCTATTCGCAAAGTCGCGCTCACGCGCTTTTCCGTCGCTCCGCGACTACCTTTGCTCATGAAATGGCGCCCCCTCAGCCGCCAGACATGATGGAAAATTCGTGCAAGCACGATTTTCCATCAAATCAGGCGGCTGGCTGAACTGTTACAAATTATTATCAATATTTTGAAAAATAATAGAATAACTCTTGCAAGTAGACGATGAATGAGATATGATAGGTAGTAGGAAAACGCATGAAAGCGTTTTAAAAACTACGAAATGCTTCCAAGCCACGATGAAAGAAAGGCGGATGGCGTCTTAAGCCCGACCGTATGGCAAAAAGGATCTTTCTTACGGTCGGACGGCAAGGTAGGGGCTTGGAAGGGGAATAAGGTTTTGGATGGAGGGAATATGTATCATATTATCAGTGATGGCTCCTGCGACTTGCCCTTGGAGCTGCGGGAAGAGAAAAATATCGAAGTAATTCCGTTTTATGTATCGTTCGACGATCAGACTTATTTGAAAGAGATCGATGAGATGCCCATTCGGACATTTTATGACAAAATGGTGGAACATGAGAACGTGGTGTTCCCCAAGTCTTCCATGCCCCCGATTGAAGATTACAGGGCGGCTTTTGAAAAACATGTCAAGAACGGGGAGGAAGTGGTCTGCATCTGCATCACCACCAAGTTCAGCGGCTCCTACCAGTCCGCGGTGAATGCCAAGGACCTTTTGCTGGAAACCTATCCTGACGCGCGCATCGAAGTCATCGACTCCTGGATGGACACCGTGTTACAGGGAATGTACGTCCTGGAAGCCGCCAGGCTGCGGGAAGAGGGCGTCGGCTTCGATGAAATGGTAAAGCGTATCCTGGAGATCCGCGACAGCGGACGGATTTTCTTCACGGTAGGGAACGTGGACTATTTAAAGCATGGCGGCAGGATTGGGAAGCTGTCCGGGCTGGCGGCGTCGTTGCTCGGCATCCGCCCGTTGATCACCCTGAAAGAGGGGGAGATCTTCCCCTCCGGCGTTTCGCGCAGCCGCAGGAAGTCCATTGATTCGGTGCTTGCCCTGCTGGACAACCATATCAAGAACCTGACGGAGTCCGGGGAGAAAATGGAAGACTATGTCCTGGATGTAGGCTTTGGTTACGATATAGAAGAGGGGAAAAATTTCCTGCAAAGGATCAAGGATCGTTTTGGAAGCGTGTTTACCGGCTGTGAGATCAAGATGTATCAGATCGGTGCGGCGATTTCCGTTCATACCGGGCCGTACCCGCTGGGCATAGGGCTTTTGAAGAAAGCGTGACGTGATTTCCTGAAAACAGGTATGGGGAAAGGAAGAAATAGGGATGGGCGGACCTTTTAGAGGGGTCCGCCCCTTTTTTATGGGGAGGCGGTTCGGCCCGGAAGTTGCCGGAAGCCGCCGTGGAATCAGCCTGGGAGCCGTCGGAAGCCGCTGCGAAATCAGCCTGGGAGCCGTCGGAAGCCGCTGCGGAATCAGCTTGGAAGCCGCCGCGAAATTTGTAGTGGCAAACCGCGCTTCTTTGTGTTAAACTAAATAACAGATTACTCCGGCAAAGGACGAGGTCGTTATGCTAAAGGATAAGACTTTGACTTATATCAGCCTGTTCAGCAGCGCGGGCGTGGGCTGCCATGGCTTCCAGGAAGCGGGCTTTGCCTGCATCGCTACCAACGAGTTGATTGGACGCAGGCTGGATATCCAGAGATACAATAAGAAATGCCGCTTTGAAACCGGCTATATCTGCGCCGATATCAAAGAAGAAGCGACGAAAGAGCGGATCTTTGAGGAAATTAGCCGCTGGGAGAGGCTGGGGAACGACAAGGTGGACGTCCTCATCGCCACGCCGCCCTGCCAGGGCATGTCAGTGGCGAACCATAAGAAGACGGACCGGGAAATTGACCGCAACAGCCTGGTGGTGGAATCCATAAGGCTGATCCAGAAGATTTCCCCCCGTTTCTTCCTGTTTGAGAACGTGCCCGCGTTTATGAAGACCGGCTGTACCTCTCCCCAGGGGGACGTGCGGGCGATCGGGGATGTGATCTGGGAGGAGTTGGGCGGTCGGTATGTCATTGCCAGCCGCGTCCTGAATTTTAAAAATTACGGCGCGGCGTCCTCCCGGAACCGGACGGTGGTGATCGGCGTATGCAGCCAGTTGTCCGAGGATGTGGCGCCCGTAGAGCTTTATCCTGACTATCATGCGGAGTCTACCTTGCGCCAGGTCATAGGCAAGATGCCCCCGCTTGCCTGGGGGGAAATCTCCCAGGAGGATATTTACCATGCGTTCCGGGTTTATCCGGAGAGGATGCGCTGTTGGATCCATGGCCTGAAAGAGGGGCAGAGCGCCTTTGACAATGAAGAGGAAGAAAAGCGTCCCCATCGGGTCGTGAATGGACAGATCGTCCCGAACCAGCAGAAAAACGGGGATAAGTATACCCGCCAGTATTGGGACCGGGTCGGTCCCTGCATCCATACGCGCAACGACCAGCTTGCCAGCCAGAGCACGGTCCATCCCGAGGAGGATCGGGTGTTTTCCATCCGGGAACTGATGAAAATGATGACGATCCCCCAGGATTTCCGCTGGGTGGATCGCTCGCTGGAGGAACTGAACGCCCTTCCTTTGAAAGAGAAACAGACGCTTTTGAAAAAAGAAGCGATCAAGATCCGCCAGAGCATCGGCGAGGCGGTCCCAACGGAGGTCTTCTACCAGATCGCCTGCAAGATCAAACGCGTCCTGTCCCAGGAACGCCTTACAGGGGCGAAGTTTAGAAAGGTGATCGAGGAAAGGGGCCTTGCGGATGCGCAGCATCTGGCGGCGTTCGTCCGCGAAAACCCGCTGTCCCTGGGGGCCTCCTCCCTGGCGCGCATCGCGGAGCTGTCCAATTCCAGGCGGGAGCACACAGGCGCTTATTATACGAATAAGCTGATCCTGAACGAAATCTGCCGGGAATTGCCGGATTTTGAAAAAGAGGAGATTTTCCTCCTGGAACCCTCTGTCGGGGTGGGGAATTTCCTTCCGATTTTGGCAAAGAAATACGAAGGGGTGCCCCAGGTGCATATCGATGTGGTAGACATCGACGAGCAGAATCTGGAGCTTTTAAAGCTTTTGCTGGAGAAAGAACCCTTGCCGGCGAACGTTAAGCTGAATTTCCTTTGCGCGGACACTTTGCTGCATCCTTTTGAAAGGCATTATGACCTGGTGGTGGGCAACCCGCCGTTCACGAAGCTGTCTTCCAAGGAAGCGGCGCGTTATCTGGAGGGCAACCTAAACCAGGACACCCGCAACACCTGCGACTTTTTCCTGGAGAAAGCCCTGAAGCTGGGAGACCATGTGGCGATGATCCTGCCGAAAGCCCTTTTAAACGTGCCGGAGTTTTCTGCCACGCGCAAGCTGCTTTCAGATAAGCGGGTCACGGCCATCCAGGATTTTGGTGAAAACGGCTTCAAGGGAGTGCTGGTCGAGACGATCTGTCTGTTCGTTTCCTGCCATGAGAAGCCGGCAAAGACGGTGGTTTCCTCCTTGACCTTAAAAAAGCGCTTCGTCCAGAAGCAGTCCTATATCATGGACTCGGCTTATCCCTATTGGCTGATTTACAGGGATGCGTTTTTTGACCGGATTTCCGGCAAATTAGAGTTTGACCGCTTCACTGTTTTCCGGGACAGGCAGATCACGAAGGAAAACTCCCTCCCGCAGGACGGCCCTGGCTGCATCCGCATCCTGAAATCACGGAATATCAGTGACGATGGAAGCCGGATCCTGGACCAGGAGGGATATGACTCTTATATGGACGAGGAGGAAGCCCGTTCCTTGACGGCATATCGTTATGTGGATGACAAGGATGTATACCTGACGCCCAATATGACTTATTATCCGCGGGTGATGTATAATGACGCCCACGTGATCGTAAACGGCTCGGTGGCCGTCTTGATCCCGAAAGATGGGGCGAAACTTACGGAGAGGCAGCGGGAGTATTTTTCCTCGGAAGAGTATCGGGACTTTTACCGCATCGCTAGGAATTACCAGACGCGTTCCCTCAATGTGGACGCCACCAGCGTGTTTTTCTATGGCGTTTTAAAGGAAGAAAAGGATGAAACGACGGATGGATGAGGCCTTTGGCTGGATGTCTCGCGGCATGCTGGGGCTGCAAGGCCTGCGGTTTGATGCGGCTTGAGGTACCTTAACGCGCTTTGATTGGAAAAAGGGAATGGGACGTCCGCTTGCGTGAAACGCATGGATGTCCGGGAAGGACGGGGAAGATGGAGGAAAAATTAGTATACGGAAAGAGGAAGCAGGTACGTTTCCGAAACGCGGAAGAGAAGCAGGCCGCGTTCCATTACATGCTTCATTCTGACAATGTGGATTTCTATGTCCATGAGAACAACCAGAACCAGGGGGCTTGGGCTCCTGAGGATCGGATCCATTTTAAAAAGAAAGAAGGGATTCCGGAATGCCTGGACCGCCAGATGACGGCGGGCAGGCGCGGCACCCTGTACGGCAGGATCAATTGTAAGGAACTTTGTGAGGAGCTGCGCAAGCTGGCTGATTCTGGCCAGATGTAAAACGTTCGCCGGATATTTTAGCGGCATCGTGTGATTGATTTACGCGTGGCAGGCAGAGGCTTTGCCAGTCGGGCATTTTGGCGGCATTGCGTGATTTACGCGTGGCAGGCAGAGGCCTTGCCAGTCGGATATTTTGGCAGCATCGCGTGATTTATGTAGGACAGGCAGGTGTTTCCCATGGATAAGCTGACGAAAGAACAGAGGCACAAGGCGATGAGCCATATCAAGGGCAAGGATACCAAGATTGAGGTGGTCCTGCGCAAGGCGCTCTGGAGGAAAGGGTACCGTTACCGGAAGAATGTGCGCAGCCTGCCCGGCAGCCCCGACATCGTCTTGACCCGTTATAAGATCGCCATATTTTGCGACGGGGAACTTTTCCATGGAAAGAACTGGGAAGTGCTCCGCCTGCGCCTGGAAAAGGGGAGCAACCCGGAATATTGGATCCGCAAGATCGAACGTAATATGGAGCGGGACCGGGAGAACGATAAAAAGCTTTTGTACCTGGGTTGGACCGTCATCCGGTTCTGGGGCGACGAGATCCTTAAGGACCCGGAGGAGTGCGTGAAAGTGGTGGAAGAAGTGATCTTCGACGAAGCCATCCAGGCCGTTTCCCTGAAGATGCCTTTGGATTAAGGCTTTTTGGGTATTTTGATCCTTTGCTCATATTTTTCCCAAAACCGCATATACTTTAGGCAAGCAAGACCGATTTACGAAAGTAAACCGGTCTGTTTTCATGTGCTGCAAGGATTCGTCCCGTGATTCAAATCGGCATAAGGTGAAAGGACGTAAGGGACCTAATCAGCGTAAGGGACCAAAGCCTGAAAACGAGAAAGGGTGGGGAAAGTTGGCGGATGTGACGGTTTATCTCAAATGTGACAGGAACGTGGAGGTTCAAGAGGAGGACGTCTTCTTAAAAGATCTAGGCGCCCTACGCTGTGCGGACGGCGGCATAAGCGCCCGTCTGCGCGCCGTCAAGGTGCATCATTTCGGGAAAGAAGGCCCTAAGCGCTGCGTGGTCAGCGCCTTGAAATTGGTGGAGCTTATGGAAGAGGCTTGCCCAGGCATCCGCGTGGAGGTGTTGGGGGAGACGGATGTGCTGCTGGAACTGGTGGAAGTGGACAAGCGCCATCCCTGGAGGCAGTGGTGCAAGATAGCCTTGGTCTGTCTGGTCAGCTTCTTTGGGACGGCATTCACCATCATGGCTTACCACAACGACGTGGGGATCAATGAAGTGTTTGAAGGGCTTTACCGCCTTGTCCTTGGAAAAGAACCCGGGCATGTCAATGTGATCGAGGTGTCCTATTCCATCGGGCTTATGCTGGGCATCATCCTGTTCTTCAATCATGTGGGCGGCAGGCGGCTGACCAAGGATCCTACGCCGATCGAGGTCGCCATGAAGAAATATGAGCAGGATGTGGATGTCACCCTGATCGAGACGGCCGCGAGGGAGGGAAAGGAAATTGATGTTTAAAATGATCTTGTTGATCCTGGCAGGCGCAAGCTATGGGCTTTTGGCGGCGGCGGGCGTATTCACCGTATTGGCGGCGGTGGGCCTGGTCCCCCGCTTCGCCGGGAAGACCCATACGGGGGATCGGGTGTTCCTTTATGAAGAGGCGGTGGTGGCGGGAACGATAGTAGGCGGGGCCGCCAGCCTGTTTGGGGACGCCTGGACGGGCAAAGGCCCTGTAGGGACGTTTGCAGCAGCGCTTGGCGTGTCTTTCCTGGCGGTGTTCGGCCTATTCTGCGGAATGTTCGTAGGATGCCTGGCGTTAGCCATCGCGGAAATGTTGGACAGCATCCCGATCTTGGCCAGGCGCGTCTTCCTGCGCCACGGCATCGGGCTGGCAATCCTTTCCATGGCCATCGGCAAGTTGGTCGGGTCCTTGTATTATTTTGCCAACGGATTGTACCATGCGGCGCAGTGACCGCAGGGCACAAGTCAAATCAAAGAAAAGGAGCGTGAGCGTTCATGGAAGAGCGAAAAAAACAAGCGTATGAGGCATATGTAAAAAAGGTGACGCCGACCCACAACCTCTGGCTGCAAATGGCCAAGGCCTTTCTGGTGGGCGGGCTCATCTGCACGATCGGGCAGGGCATCCTGGATTACGCCATGTCCCTAGGGCTGGAAAAGCAGGACGCGGCCAGCTGGTGTTCCCTGGTCTTGGTGTTTAGTTCCGTCCTGTTGACCGGCTTCCATATTTATCCCAGCATCGTGAAGTGGGGCGGGGCGGGGGCGTTGGTCCCGATCACGGGCTTTGCCAATTCCGTCGCCTCCGCGGCGATCGAGTATAAAAAGGAAGGACAGGTCTTCGGCGTGGGGTGCAAGATCTTCACCATCGCGGGGCCGGTGATCCTATATGGGATCTTCAGCAGCTGGGTGCTGGGGTTGGTATTTTGGGTCATACAACGCTTTGCCGCCTAGTGGGTGTTAGCGCCCTGCCGCTTAGTGGGTGGCGCAACGCCACGCCTGTGGCCTCAAGGGTATTAGCGCCCTGCCGCCTAGTGGGTGGTGCAACGCCACGCCTGCCGCCTT
>CANPWC010000028.1 GCA_947581905.1 uncultured Acetatifactor sp. | reverse complement strand
GCATCAGCATACTTATACCCCTTGGATGACTGTGAATGAGCCTACCTGTACGGCAGCCGGCTTAGAGAAGCGTACCTGTACCGGATGTAATGAAGAAGAGACCAGGGTGATCAATGCCAAAGGGCATAGCTTTGGGAACTGGACGCTTACGAAAGCGGCCACCTGTAAAGAAGAAGGGCTTGAGACCAGGACCTGCCCTGACTGCGGAGAGCAGAAGACCAGGTCTGTGGCGAAGCTTACGACCCATTCTTATGGCAATTGGACGAACGTTACGCCAGCCACCTGCCAGATGGAAGGAAAGGATGTCAGGACCTGCACCGTATGCGGGCATCAGGAAGAACGTGCTACGGCGATGTTGACATACCATTCTTATGGCGCATGGGATGTAACGAAAGCGGCGACTTGCGCGGAATCGGGAATTGAGACGAGGACCTGCGTCGTGTGCGGGAACCAGGAGACCAGACCTATCCCGATGCTTACCGAGCATACGTTTGGAGAGTGGGAGCAGAAGAGCGTTTCGACCTGTGCCCATCCCGGCGTCTGGACGCGTGAATGTAAAGTCTGCGGCTTCGATCAGTATAAGTATGACAAGGCGCTTCCTCACAAGTTGATTGATTTGGGAGATACGCCAGCCACCTGTTTAACGAGGGGAAGGCATGATTCGAAATGTGAAGTGTGCGGACAGGAATTCTTCAGTTACACGACCCCGGCTTTGGGACATAATTGGGATACCAACTTTACGACGGATGTCGAGCCGACCTGCACATCGAATGGACAGAAGTCCAGGCATTGCCTGAACGACGGCTGTAAGGAAAGGATTGAAGTCACGGTCCTGCCCAGCAAGGACGGCCATAAATGGGGACCGACCACCAGGGTAGAAGCGAAATGCGACGTGGACGGTTATATTTCCAAGACCTGTGAGAAATGTGGAACCGAGGAAAAGACCATCCTTAAGGCGACCGGACACCAGTGGGGCGCCTACAAGGTCACGCGGCTTCCGGATTGTGTGAGTGACGGCCAGGAGACCAGAACCTGCCAGGTATGCGGCGAGACGCAAGATCGTGTCTACGGAAGCAAGCTTGGCGGAGAGCATAATCTTGTAACTGTGGCAAAGAAAGATGCCACTTGCACGGAAAAAGGTTGGAAAGAGTATCAGAAGTGCTCTAAATGTAATTACACGGTAGGTTACGAAGAAATCCCCGCGACCGGTCACAATTTGGAAGGCGTTTCCTGGATCGTGGTCGCTGATTGGAACGATCGGGAAGGCTCCTTTGACGATCCTCATAAGGATATGAACACCCAGTTCCAGAAGGCGGGCGATGTATATCAAGAAATGAATCGTTGCGCTCCGGTCATTATCAGCAAGACCTGCCCGACCTGTAAGCAAGTCGCGGAGCTTACCATGGTTCCCGGAAAGGGACATAGGTGGGACGACGGCGGCGAAGGGAACGGCGACAAGGCATATTGTTTAGACTGTGGACTGGATACAAGCAGGTGGACTTATACTTCCGGACCATCCGGAGATGTCGGCAACGAAGAGATCGACCAGAACGTCAACCGTTATCGCAGGGTATGGGGCGTGACTTATGTCGTTGACCTTTCCAAGGGAGAAGGCAGTAAAGACTACTATACGGATAACGTATCCCGCGTCACGAAGACGATCATTGGAAAGGGCGAATCCCAGAAGCTGAGCGTGGCAGCCCCGACTGCAAAGCCTGGTTACAAGTTCGTCGGCTGGAGGCAGATGGGCGTTGACAATGCCCCGATTGAGAACCCTGTAGGCGGAACCCGCTATGACAGCTGGCGGAACCTGGATAAGGTATACGAAGCCGTCTTCGTAGGGGACGGGGAACCGGTGCCCGGGAATGTGATCAACGTGGATGCCGGAGTCGTTATTGCGGACGGTCTGGTCCCTAGGGCGGCAAGCCCGGAGGGAGAAGCGGGGAACCGCGTGCTGATGTCTACCGTGCCTGCCTTAGTCATCCTGGCAGTGATCGGCAGCGGCGGATACTTCCACATTCGGAAGAACCGCAAGAAATAAATTAGAAATAAGCCATATGCAAGAAAAACAGATGGGAAACCATCTGTTTTTCTATTTTGGACTCCTATTTTCCCTGTCTTTTCCATAGGAATAGAATAAGTAGGACCCATGGGTCAGGAAAGGTTGGGGTAGGATGCGCATCATAAACGTCTTGACGATGATAAGCGGCCTAGTGTTGTTCTTCCTCGGATGGAAGCTTATGGAAGAGGGGCTGTCCCGATTTTGTAACGGTCGCCTGGAAGCGGGGCTTGAGAAGCTGACAGCCCACCCATGCAGGGCAGTGTTGACGGGCGCGGGCGTGACCGCCCTGCTCCAATCCTCTTCGGCGGTCACGGTCATGGTGGTGGGCTTTGTCAATAGCGGGATCATGAAGCTGGAACAGGCGGTAGGGATCATCATGGGGGCCAATATCGGCACCACGGCTACAGCCTGGCTTTTGGGGCTGACGGACATCGAGGGGAAGGGCTTTTTGGCACGGCTTTTCCACCCGGCGTCGTTTACGCCTGCCCTTGCCCTCCTTGGGGCGGTCCTCTTTTTACTTTTCCCCAAAAAGAAACCAGGAAACCTGGCGGTCGTCCTGGTGGGCTTCTCTGTCTTGTTGTTTGGCATGGATACCATGAGCCTGGCGGCTGGACCGCTCAAGGATGTGCCGGAATTTATGGGCATCCTGACACGCTTCGCCAATCCTGTCCTGGGGCTGCTTGCAGGCCTGGCCTTTACTGCCGTGATCCAATCTTCCTCAGCCTCCATAGGCATCCTGCAAGCCTTGTGCGCCACAGGCGCCTTAGGATATGATGCGGCGATCCCCATCCTCTTAGGGCAGAACATCGGCACTTGCATGACCGCTTTGCTCGCCGCGGTCGGCGCTTCCCGCAACGCCAAACGCGCCGCCCTGGTGCATTTATATTTCAACCTTTTCGGCGCGGTCCTGTTTTTGGCGGCGTTCCTGTCTTGGAAAACGCTATTCGGGCCCTCGTTCTTGCGAAAGCCTGCCACCCGGGCAGGCATCGCCCTGGCGCACAGCCTGTTCAATATTGCCGCCACGATCTGCTTTCTGCCTTTTTCCAGGATTTTCGTGAAGCTGGCCTATCTGACGGTGCGCGACCCGAAAGGAGCCCCTTCGGAAAGGGATAGGAGGGGGGCTTCCGTATGAAACGGGCTTAGCCGTCATCATCCTCCTCATCGTCCGCCTCTATGGCGGATTCTTCCGGCGCGGGAGGTTCCGGCAGGGTCATGACGACCTTGCTGATGCGGTTTTGTTCCATGCCGGCGACCTTTAAGAAGATGCCGTCCTCCAGGGTCACGGTTTCCCCATCCCGAGGCAGGCGGTCCAGTTGCTCGATAATGATGCCTGCGATGGAATCATAATCTTCGGAATCCAAATGCGTGCCCAGGGCGTCGTTGATGTCGTCCAGCTTCATGCTGCCCTCCACCAGGTAAGTACGTTCCCCGACCTCTTGAATGAGCTTGGTCTCGTCCTCGTCATATTCATCCCGGATCTCCCCGACGATTTCTTCCAACAGATCTTCCAGCGTGATCATGCCCTCCGCGGCTCCGTATTCATTCAGCACGAACGTCAAATAAGCGGATTTCTGGCGCATTTCCAACATCAGGTCCGCGGTTTTCTTATATTCGTAAGTATAATGCGCTTCCCGCAGGATGTCCTTGACCGCGAAGCGGGACGTATCCTCCACCAGGGCGAAGTCCTTGATGTTGATGAAGCCCACCAGGTTATCGTTGTCCTCCTGGTATACGGGCAGGCGGGTGTACATGGAATTGCGGAACGTGTCCAGGATCTCAGGGTAGCTGGCATCCATGCTGACGGTGGTCATGTTGACCCGGGGGATCATGATGTCCTTGGCATAGGCGTCCGAGAAATCAAACACATTGTTGATCATCTGCTTTTCTTCCGTCTCGATGACCCCTTCCTCATGCCCCACGCTCACATAGGTGCGCAGTTCCGTTTCCGTCATGGGGGAGCCTTTGCGGTTCGGGTCAATGCCCATCAAGTGCAGGACCGCGCCGGACAGCCGGTCCACGACGAAGATGACCGGCGTTAGCAGGTGCATCAGCCCGTAAATGGCCCCGCTATAGAGCAGGGACAGCTTTTCATTGGAAGCCATGGCCCAGGTTTTGGGCACGATCTCGCCAAACATCAGGACGACCATGGTCAGGATGCCGGTAGCGATCCCTACCGCCAGATGGATGCGGATGGCCAGGGTAGTGACCAGGGCGGAAGCGGATAGGTTGACGATATTGTTGCCGATTAAGATGGTGCTGAGCATTTTGCTGTATCGGTCCAGAATCTTGTTGACGGTGGCGGCCCTCTTGTTCCCTTCTTCTTCCAAGGTGCGCATCTTGACGCGGTTCACCGTGGTAAGGGCCGTCTCTGCGGAAGAGAAAAACCCGGATAGGATGATTAAGATGATCAATATGATCAGTTGTATGGCACCGGCGGTATCCAAAAAAGTTCACTCCTTATTCCTAAGTATTTGAAAAAAATATACAATAGCCCATTTCGGTTGTCAAGTTTTCTTTGGACGTGGAATATATTTTTATAAATTTTTAAGAGAGGAACAGAAATGAAGAATCAAAGGCGGTCTAAGGACGTGCCGGAGAAAAAAGCGGAAAAGGCGCTCGCCCTGTTCAAATACCTCCTTTTCGCCTATCTGCTGACGGCGGCCCTGTTAATGCTTTTGGCCTTTCTGCTGTACCGGGTCGGGCTTTCCGAGAAGACGGCCTCCATCGCCATCATCGCCGTGTACCTCTTATCTACCTTCCTTGCCGGTTTCCTTGCGGGGAAGAGGATGCCAAGCAGGAGGTTCGCATGGGGGCTGTTGGAGGGGATGGCTTATTTCCTGGTGCTGGCGGCGCTGTCCCTAGCCATCGGGCATTCCCTGGGGGACTTGGGAGGCTCTTTCTTCCCGACCCTGCTTTTGTGCGCGGGCGGCGGCATGCTGGGCGGGATGCTGGGATGATGGGATGGCAAAAATGCCCTAAAATCTATTTTTGCCCAATTTTGCTCATTTTTTTGCAAAAAAACCTTTTACAAATGGATTTTTTATGATATACTACAGAAAGTCTATTCGATTTCCCACAATAAGGAGGCTAAAGGATGAAGCACATTAAGACTTTGACGACCAGGGACCTGAAAGAGTCCATGAAGAAGGGCGGCTGCGGCGAGTGCCAGACTTCTTGCCAGTCCGCTTGCAAGACTTCCTGCACGGTTGGCAACCAGAGCTGCGAGCAGGTCAAGGCGCAGGCATAAGCCGGACTTCCCGGACGACGCATGGTTACATAACGCCGCGCGAAAAGCGTGGCGCCCGGTTTACCGTGGTTTATGACAAGCATAAGCAGCGATGTTGCGTCGCTGCTTATTCAATGTCCGCGGCAGTTTGAGGCGTGCCGCGAAAGGGGACGAGCCTGGGCATCCGCCTGGCGGCGGGAGGCGCCCATCAATCGTTATATCGGAAGAAAGGAAAGCACCTGTGATACATCAGTACATTAATAATGGGTACCATATCGTGATCGATGTGAACAGCGGTTCCGTCCATGTGGTGGACGAATTGACCTACCTCATCATCCCTCGCATGGAAGAGATGATCCAGGCGGGGACCACGGATTTAGGCCAGATCGTGGAAGAGCTGCTTGCCAAGGACGGCCTGCCTGGCACGAAAGAGCAGGTCCGTGAAGCGGCGGGCGAGGTCTATGAACTGTGGAAGGCGGGCCAGTTGTTCGCGCCGGACGTATACGAGGATTACATCTATGATTTCAAAAAGAGGAAGACGGTAGTAAAGGCCTTGTGCCTTCATGTCGCCCATGACTGCAACCTGGCCTGCAAGTATTGCTTTGCGGAGGAAGGGGAATATCACGGCAGGAGGGCGCTCATGAGCTTCGAAGTGGGCAAAAAGGCGCTGGACTTCCTGGTGGCCAATTCCGGCAGCCGCGTGAACCTGGAGGTGGATTTCTTCGGGGGAGAACCCCTTATGAACTGGCAGGTGGTCAAGGACCTGGTCGCCTACGGCAGGAGCCTGGAAGAGGAGCATCATAAGAAGTTCCGTTTCACCCTGACTACCAACGGCATCCTGTTGGATGATGAGGTCCTTTCGTTCGTCAATCGTGAAATGGGCAACGTGGTGCTCAGCATTGACGGGCGCAAGGAAGTCAATGACAAGATGCGCCCGTTCCGCGGCGGTCAGGGAAGCTATGACGTCATCATGCCCAAGTTCCGGAAAGTGGCCGAAAGCCGAGGGGAAACGAACTACTACGTGCGCGGCACTTTTACCCATGAGAACCTGGATTTCTCCAAGGA
The DNA here is from genome assembly GCA_947581905.1 of uncultured Acetatifactor sp. Lineage (GTDB taxonomy): Bacteria > Bacillota > Clostridia > Lachnospirales > Lachnospiraceae > Acetatifactor. The sequence continues at coordinate 13,012 of CANPWC010000028.1, read as the reverse complement.
TGTGCTGCACCTGGCGGATCTGGGCTTCCAACAGATTTCCGTAGAACCTGTGGTTGCGCCGCCCACGGCTTCCTATGCCATTCGTGACGAAGACCTGCCGCAGCTTAAGGAAGAGTACGACAAGCTGGCCGTAGAGATGCTTAAGCGCGGCAAAGAGGGAAGAGGCTTCAACTTCTTCCATTTCATGATCGACCTAAAGGGCGGGCCTTGCGTGGCGAAGCGCCTGTCCGGCTGCGGGTCCGGCACGGAATATCTGGCGGTGACGCCTTGGGGGGACCTGTATCCCTGCCATCAGTTCGTGGGCAACGAGGATTTCCTGATGGGCAATGTGGAGGAGGGAATCCTGCGGGAGGATCTGCGGGACGAGTTCAAGTGCTGCAATGTATATGCCAAGGAGAAGTGCAGGAAATGTTTTGCCAAGTTTTATTGCAGCGGAGGCTGCGCGGCAAATTCTTACAATTTCCATGGCAATATCAACGATGCCTACGACGTGGGCTGCGAGCTCGAGCGTAAGCGCGTGGAATGCGCCATCATGTTGAAGGCGGCGCAGGAATAAGGAATATTGCCGCGTAAGGCGGCGGAATGGAGTGAATGAGCAACATGAAAAAAAGCAGGGCGGTATTGGTCTTGGTGGTCTTGCTCGCCATCCTGGCGGGAGCCACTTATATTGATGTGTTCGGCACCGGCGCGTCCGGGGCGGGCAGCGCCTCCGACATCAAGCTGGGCTTGGACCTGGCGGGCGGCGTGAGCATCACCTATCAGGTCGTGGGGGAGGAGGAGCCTACCTCCACCGATATGAGGGATACGGTTTACAAGCTGCAGAGACGTGTGGAGAACTACAGCACGGAAGCCATTGTTTACCAGGAGGGGACGGATCGGATCAATATTGAGATCCCAGGCGTTTCCGACGCGAACGCGATCCTGCAGGAGCTGGGCAGGCCCGGTTCCCTGTATTTCATCGCCGAGACTGACAGCGAGGGCAACCTGAATTTCTCCCCCCAGATGGATGCGACAGGCAATTATACCTACGTCCTGAACAAGACCATTGAGGAGCTGGAGGCGGAGGGCTCCATCCCCATCACCGGCACGGACGTGGAGAACGCGGAAGCGGTATCTTATACCAACGATTACGGCAACAGCGAGATGGGCGTGCGGCTGACCATGACCTCAGAGGGCAAGGACAAGTTCGCGGAAGCCACGAAGAGGGCTTATAACATATACAACAGCGCCATGGGCAGGAACGAGGCCCTGGGCATTTATTATGATGGCGCCTTCGTCAGCGTCGCCGCGGTCAACGCCGTGATGACGGACGGCATCGCCGTCATTTCCCCCATGGAGTCTTGGGAGCAGGCCGAGAACCTGGCTTCCATCATCAATATCGGCGGACTGACCCTGGAACTGGAAGAACTGCATTCCAAGGTCGTGGGCGCACAGCTGGGCGTGGAGGCCATTGACACCAGCCTCCTGGCAGGCGCCATCGGCTTCGTCCTGGTCATCTTGTTCATGATCGGCGTATACCATATCATGGGCCTGGCGTCTTCCATCGCGTTAAGCCTTTATGTGTCCCTTGTGATCTTATTGTTAAACGGCTTCGATATGACGCTGACCTTGTCCGGCATCGCGGGCATCATCCTTTCCATCGGCATGGCGGTGGACGCGAACGTGATCATCTTCGCCCGCATCCGGGAGGAAATCGCTTCCGGCACCAGCGTCCGGACGGCTTTAAAGCTTGGTTATGACAAGGCGCTGTCCGCCATCATCGACGGCAATATCACCACCTTGATCGCGGCGGGCGTGCTGCTTTTGCTTGCCCCAGGCTCGGTCAAAGGCTTCGCGCAGACTTTGGCACTGGGCATCGTGTTGTCCATGTTCACCGCCCTGGTCGTAACCAGGTGGCTGATGAACGCGTTCTACGCCCTGGGCGTCCAGGACGCCAAGTGGTATGGCAAGGGCAAATCTTATAAGACCATTGACTTCATCGGGAAAAGGAAGGTGTTCTTCGGCATTTCCATCGCCGTCATCGTGGCCGGCTTCATCGTCATGGGCGTCAACCAGGCGACCATCGGCGACCCGTTCAATTTAAGCCTGGAGTTTAAGGGAGGCACGGCTACCACGGTGACTTTCCCGGAGAACAAGACCTTGGAGCAGGTGAACAGTGAAGTGGTTCCTTTGGTGGAGGATATCACCGGGAGCGCCGTGCAGATCCAGACGGTGCAGGATTCCAATGAGGTGATCTTCAAGACCAATGTGCTGGATGTGGAACAGAGGGAAGCCCTGGATGAAATGTTCTTGACGGACTTTGGCGTCGCCCAGCAGATGATCACCTCAGAGACGATCAGTTCCACCATCAGCAAGGAAATGGTTTCTGATACCATCCTGGCCGTGGTCATTGCCATTATCTGCATGTTGATTTATATTCGGATCCGGTTCAGCGACATCCGCTTCGGCGTAAGCAGCGTGGCCGCCCTGATGCACGACGTGCTCGTGGTCCTGGCGTTCTATGCGGCAGCCCGGATTTCGGTCGGCAATACTTTCATCGCCTGCCTTTTGACCATTGTGGGTTATTCCATCAACGCGACCATCGTCATCTTCGACCGTGTGCGTGAAAACATGAAGAAGATGAGCCGGAAGGATAGCCTGACGGAAGTGGTGAACGCAAGCGTCACCCAGACGTTGTCCAGGAGCATCTTCACTTCCCTGACCACGTTCATCATGGTGGCCGTGCTGTATGTGTTGGGCGTGACCAGCATTAAGGACTTCGCCCTGCCCCTGATGGTTGGCATCGTGTGCGGCGCATATTCTTCCGTCTGCATCACGGGCGCCCTGTGGCTTGGCTTGCGTAAAAAGTTCCCGCCGAAAGCGGAGCAATAAGGTTCGATGACATCCTGCCATGTTGGCAGGAGGATGGAGTTCGTGATGGCCGCGCCGGATAGACGCGGCCATCTGTATCAGGATGGGTTGGCGGAAGCCGGGATGATTGCCTGGCTATGGGTTTGCGGAAGCCGGGATGATAGCCTGGCTATGGGTTGGCGGAAGCCGGGATGATTATCCGGCTATGGGTTGGCGCGATGTAGGGCTTATGGAGGATTGGGGGCGAGGATATGGAAAAATGGCTGGTCAGCGTAAAAGGAGCGGATTTTAATGGATGGGCGCGGGAGTTTCAGATTTCCCCCATCTTGGCGTGGATCATCCGCAACCGCGGCGTGAAAGGCCAGGATGAGGTGCGCAAATACCTATATGGCTCCCTGGAGGATTGCTACAGCCCCTGGCTTTTAAAAGACATGGACCGCGCGGTGGAGGTCATCCTGCGCTTCGTGGACCAGGGCGCAAAGATCCGGGTGATCGGCGACTATGACGTGGATGGGATCTGTTCTTCTTATATCTTAACCGAGGGCCTGCGCTTCCTGGGGGCGCGGGTGGATACGGCGATCCCCCATCGGATCCATGACGGATATGGGCTGAACGAGGGGCTGATCGAGGAAGCGAGGCGGGACGGCGTCGAACTGATCGTCACCTGTGACAACGGCATCGCTGCAGCGCCGCAGATCAGTCAGGCCCTGGAAGCCGGGATCGAGGTGGTGGTCACGGACCATCATGAAGTGCCGTTCCTCTTGGAAAATGGGGAAAAAAGGGAAATGCTCCCGCCTGCGGCCGCAGTCGTGGATCCGAAGCAGGCTTCGTGCCCCTACCCGTTCAAGGGCATCTGCGGAGGCGTGGTCGCTTATAAACTGGTGCAGGCATTGTTGGAGGACTGTTCCAAGGAAGATGCGCCGCGTCCCATCGACGCAGCGAAAGAGAAAGAGCTGTTGGATGAATTCCTGCAGTTTGCCGCGCTCGCGACGGTCTGCGACGTGATGGAGCTGAAAGATGAGAACCGCATCCTGGTGAAAGAAGGCTTGAAGCGTTTGTCCCATTCCCGCAACTTAGGGATACGCGCCCTGATCGAGGTGAATGGAATCGAGGCTTCGAAGCTGTCCGCGTACCATTTGGGCTTCGTCCTGGGTCCCTGCCTGAACGCCACGGGCAGGCTGGACACGGCGCTGCGTTCCCTGGAGCTTTTGGGAAGCACCACCAAGGCGCAGGCCATGCAGGCCGCGTCCAAGCTTAAGGAATTGAACGACAGCCGCAAAAACCTGACGAAGGAAGGGGTGGACCAGGCGGAGGCTTATCTGGAAGAGCATGGCTTTCAGGAGGACCCCGTGTTGGTCGTCTACCTGCCCCAGGTCCATGAAAGCCTTGCCGGGATCATTGCCGGGCGCGTCCGGGAGAAGCACAACCATCCCGTGTTCGTCCTGACCCAGGGGGAGGAGGGCGTGAAGGGCTCCGGCAGAAGCATCGATGCTTACCATATGTATGAACATATGGTCCGAGTGCAGGAATGCTTCTCCAAGTTCGGTGGGCATAAGCTTGCGGCGGGCCTAAGCCTGGCAAAAAGGCACGAAAGCCCCGAGCAGGATGTGGAGGCGTTCCGGGAGGCGCTAAATGAAACCGCGGATTTAACGCGGGACGACTTCATTCCCCGCGTACATATCGATGTTCCCATGCCCTTATCTTATGCGGATTTGGACCTGGCCATCCAGCTGGAGAAGCTGGAGCCCTTTGGCGTAGGGAACCCCAAGCCCCTGTTCGCAGACAAGCAGGTCCGCTTCCTTCGGGGCCAGATCATGGGCGCGAAACGTAACTGCGGCAAATACCAGGTGGCCTCGTCCGATGGGGTCCGGGCAGAGCTTGTATATTTTGGCGACATAGAGCGGTTCCACGCCTTTTTAGATGAAAAATACGGGGCGGGAAGCGCTACGAAGCTCTATGAAAAAGATTGTGACTATGAGGTTTCCATCACCTACCAGGTAGGGAGGAACGTATACCGGGGGCAGGAATCCCTGCAGCTTGTCATGCAGAACTATTGCTAACCCCTCCCTGCATGGCAGACTTTAGCGTCATGCGGCTCGCCTGGCCTTACAGGATATAAGCTATAAATTCTTTATTTAAACTTTATAAAAAGTTTATAGATTGTCCATATTCTGGACATAAATATGGTATATATTCAATATAGATAGTTGATGAACTCACTATCTCCCCCCTCATAAGAAAATCGCGAGAATCTCCAGTAGAGATACTGGAGATTTTTGCCGCCCAAAAACTGTTGAGGGAGGACGGCATAATGATGCAAAGGAGAGCGTATTATGAGAAGGACAAGAAATGTGAAATTGACGGCGTTGTTCGTCGCGGGGCTGTTCCTTTTGACCGCTTGCGGGAGCAAGGACGACTTTTCTTCCCAGGAGGATGATTCTGACAAGGCGGCCGGGGAGAACGTTTCCGATGAGGATTCTAAGGATGCCCAAAAGGACGATGACAAAGAGGAGGATGGCTTGTTGAGCGGCTTGCACCATGTAGAGATCACCATCCAGGACAAGGGGGTCATCAGCGTGGAGCTGGATGCGGACAGTGCCCCGATCACCGTGACGAACTTCGTGAACCTGGCGAAGTCCGGCTTTTATGACGGCCTTACGTTCCATCGCATTATGAATGGTTTCATGATGCAGGGCGGGGACCCCTTGGGAGACGGTACCGGAGGATCTGACCAGAACATCAAGGGAGAGTTCGCCGCCAACGGCGTGGAGAACCCGCTTTCCCATACCAGGGGCGCCATCTCCATGGCCAGGGCGATGCAGAATGACAGCGCCAGCTCCCAGTTCTTCATCGTCCATCAGGACAGCACCGGGCTGGACGGACAGTATGCCTGCTTCGGCTATGTGACGGACGGCATGGATATCGTGGACGACATCTGTGAGAATACCACGGGCGGAGATGCGAACGGCATCATTCCCGTTGAGAACCGTCCCATCATTGAGAGCATCAAAGTGATCGATTGACCGGGGGCTTTGGCATTTCGCCCCGAGAGGACCCGTTTTGGCCGATGCGCCATGCGGGTCCTTTTTTCGTTCCATACATCTTTTCCGAAAAAAGGGTGGTAGAATTGTCCAAAATGGAGTAAAATGGAGATGGATTGAAAACCTGCCCAAGGGGAAGAAGGGAGACAGAGGATGAAGTTATTGGATCTGTTGGAGAATTTGGAATATGAATGCGCCAAGGGAAGCCTTGAGAGGGAGGTCGGCTCCATCGTATATGATTCCCGGAAAGTGGAGGACGGCTGCCTGTTCGTGTGCATCATCGGGACGAACTTTGACGGGCATGATTTCGCTGCCGACGTGGTAGGGCGCGGGGCGAAAGCGCTGGTCGTCTCTAAGGATGTCGAGGGCTTGGAAGAGGACGATGTGACCGTCATACGCGTCGCGGATACCAGGTACGCCCTGGCTTATCTATCCGCCGCTTATTTTGGGCATCCCGCCGAAAAGCTGATCACGATCGGCGTCACCGGCACGAAAGGGAAGACGACCACGACCTACCTGGTCAAGTCAATCCTGGAGAACGCCGGTTACAAGGTGGGCCTGGTCGGCACGATTGAAGTGATCATCGGGAAGCAGCGGGTCCATTCCCTGAACACCACGCCGGAATCTTACCTCCTGCAGGAGGATTTCGCGAAAATGGTGGACGCGGGGATGGATGTGGTGGTCATGGAGGTATCCTCCCAGGCGCTGAAGCTTCACAGGACCCAGGGCTTCCTTTTCGATTACGGCATTTTTACCAACCTGGAGCCGGACCACATCGCGCCGGGGGAGCATGAAAGCTTTGAGGAATACCTTGCCTGCAAGAGCCTGCTTTTCCGTATGTGCAAGGTCGGGATCGTCAATGGGGATGATTCCCACTGCGACGAGGTGGTCCAGGGACATACCTGCGAGCTGGAGCGTTACGGCCTGGGGGACGGGGCGGACCTTAGGGCGACGGACCTTAAGCTGGTCACGCGCCCGGGAGAGCTGGGCGTCTCTTTCCGCGTGGAGGGCTTGATGGACTTTGACGCGGAAATCGCGGCCCCGGGACGGTTCAGCGTCTATAACGCCCTGGCGGCAATCGCCATCTGCCGTCATTTCCGCATCCGGGAGGATGACATCAAGCGTTCCCTTTTGGCAGTGCGCGTGAAGGGCAGGATTGAAATGGTGAAGGTCTCCGATCGCTTTACCGTGCTTATAGACTACGCCCACAACGCCATGGCGCTTAAGAACCTGCTGGAGACCTTGCGGGAATATCAGCCGAACCGCCTGATCTGCCTTTTCGGCTGCGGCGGCAACCGGTCCAAGATGCGCCGTTATGAAATGGGCGAGATAAGCGGCAAGCTGGCGGACCTGACGGTCATCACCTCCGATAACCCCAGGTTTGAGGAGCCCCAGGCCATCATCGATGACATTAAGCAGGGCATCGCCAAGACCGACGGGGCATACGTGGAGATCTGCGACCGCAAGGAAGCGATCCGTTATTGCATCCGCAACGGGCAGCCTGGAGACATCATCGTGCTGGCGGGCAAGGGCCATGAGGATTACCAGGAGGTCAAGGGAGTGAAGCACCCCATGGACGAAAGGGTGCTGATCCGGGAGATCCTTGAGGAAGAAGCCGCCCGTTGACGGCGCTCCCTTTTGCAAAAAGCCCAAGCCCTAGATCAGGAGGTTCCTATGTCGTATGCGGACGTCATCATCGGCATATCCCATGAAAAAGTGGATCGGCCGTTTCAATATCGGATCCCGGAACGCCTTGAGGGGAAGCTGGAGGTCGGCATGAACGTGGTCGTTCCGTTTGGCAGGGGCGATACGCTGCGGGAGGGATATATCATCCGGATCACGGACCAGCCGGACCTGGACGTCCAGCGGATCAAGGAAGTCCGAGGCTTGGTGCGGGGAGGCGTGACGGTAGAGACGAAGCTGATCCGCCTGGCGGAATGGATCCACCAAAACTATGGCTCCACCATGATCCAGGCTTTGCGCTGCGTCCTGCCGGCCAAGCAGTCCGTGAAGGAGATGATCCATCGCAAGGTGGAGCGGACCGCGGACCGGGAAGCCCTGGTGGCAGCCTTAGGGGAGGCGTCGCGCAGAAAGCAGACTGCCAAGCAGAAGCTGCTTGAGCAGCTTCTGGACAACCCCACCCTGCCCTATGAATGGATCACCGGAAAGCTGGGCGTCTCCGGCGCCACGATACATAGCCTGGAACGGGCGGAGCTTTTGACGGTCCGGACCGAGCACGCTTACCGCAACCCTGTGGGGGAGCGGGAGACAGACAGGGGGCGGATCGCGCTGGACCGCGCCCAGCAGGATATCGTGGACGAGGTCCTTGGGGAATATGACGCTGGGAAAAGGGGGACCTACCTGATCCATGGCATTACAGGGAGCGGCAAGACGGAGGTCTATATGGCGCTCATCGAACAGGTGGTGGCAAGAGGGAAGCAGGCGATTTTCCTGATCCCGGAGATCGCCCTGACTTACCAGACCCTGGTGCGGTTTTACCAAAGGTTCGGGGACCGGGTGAGCCTGCTCAATTCCACCCTTTCCGCCGGGGAAAAGTATGACCAGTGCAGGCGGGCGAGGGACCGGGAGATTGATGTCATCATCGGGCCCAGGTCAGCCTTGTTCACCCCGTTCCCGCAGATCGGGCTGATCGTCATCGACGAAGAGCATGAGGGGAGCTATAAAAGTGAAAACACGCCCAAATACCATGCCCGGGAGACTGCCATGGAGGTGGCCAGGCTTCATGGGGCCAGCGTGGTACTGGGTTCCGCCACGCCGTCCCTGGAATCCTATTACCGGGCAAGGCAGGGGCAGTACCGCCTGTTTCGGCTGACCGAGCGGCAAAATGGCGGAAAGCTTCCCCAGGTCCATATCGTGGACCTAAGGGAGGAATTAAAAGAAGGGAACCGTTCCATTTTCAGCAGGAAGCTGGTAAGCCTTTTGGGCGAGAGGCTGGAGCGGGGGGAGCAGGCCATGCTCTTTCTAAACCGCAGGGGTTATGCGGGCTTCTTGTCCTGCCGTTCCTGCGGCTATGTGGTGAAATGCCCCCACTGCGACGTGTCGCTTTCGGAACATGCGGACAATCGCTTGGTCTGCCACTATTGCGGCTATGAAGCCCCCAAGGTGCGCGTCTGCCCGCAGTGCGGCTCCAAATATATTTCCGGCTTCCGGGCGGGCACCCAGCAGATCGAAGAGAAGCTGTCCGAACTGTTCCCGAGGGCCCGCCTGTTGCGCATGGACGCGGATACGACCCGCCAGAAGGGCAGCTACGAGAAGATCTTGTCCGCCTTTAGCGCCGGGGAAGCCGACGTGCTGATCGGCACCCAGATGATCGTCAAAGGGCATGATTTCCCCGCTGTGACCCTGGTGGGCATCATCGCGGCGGACCTGTCCTTGTCCATCGGCGATTTCCGGGCGGGCGAGCGCACGTTCCAGCTGCTTACCCAGGCCGCGGGGCGCGCGGGCAGGGGGCGGAAGCCAGGGGAAGTGGTCATCCAGACGTACCAGCCGGAGCATTACGCGGTGGCCTGCGCGGCAAAGCAGGACTACGAAGCTTTTTACCGGGAGGAAATCCTTTACCGGGAGATGCTTTCCTATCCCCCGGTGTCCCATATGCTGGCCGTCCAGGTCTATGCCCACACGGAAGAGGGGGGCATGCGCCTGGCGCAGCGCCTGGCCGGGGAGGCGAGGCTTTTCATTGACACGGATAAGCCCGTGGAGCGCAGGATGCTCTTAATCGGGCCGGCCCCCGCATCCATTGGAAGAATTAATGATATTTTTAGATTTGTTTTCTATCTAAAAGAAATAAATTATGATACACTGGTTAAGGTGAAAGACGCTTTAGAGGCACGCCTAAGGGATTGGCAGCCCAGAAACGAAAGCGTGCAGTTTGATTTTGACCCGATCAATACCATGTAGAAAGGCAGGATGGCGAAATGGCAATCCGTAACATCAGGGAGCTCGGCGAAGAGGTCCTGAAGCAAAGGTGCAAGGAAGTAAAGGAAATGACCCCCCGGACGCGGGAATTAATTGAAGATATGCTGGATACAATGTATGAAGCGAACGGGGTGGGCCTGGCGGCCTGCCAGGTGGGCGTGCTGAAGCGGATCGTGGTCATCGACACCACGGGCGAGGATCCCCATGTGCTGATCAATCCCAGGATCGTGGAGACGAGCGGGGAGCAGACGGGGCAGGAAGGGTGCTTGAGCGTCCCTGGCAAGACCGGCGTGGTCACGCGTCCCAATTATGTCAAGGTCGTGGCCTTGGACGGGGCCATGAAGCCCATCGAGCTGGAGGGGACGGAGCTTTTGGCCAGGGCGATCTGCCATGAACTGGACCACCTGGACGGACATATGTATGTGGAAAAGGTGGAAGGCGAGCTGATGGACGTGGTGGCAGAAGAGGGAGAAGAGTAGCATGAGGATTTTATTTATGGGGACGCCGGACTTTGCCGTAGGTTCGTTGGAGGCATTGCTGGCGGCCGGGTTTGAGGTGGTCGGCGTGGTCACGCAGCCGGACAAGGCCAAGGGCAGGAGCGGCAGCCTTGCTCCCTCTCCGGTCAAGGAATGCGCGCTGCGCCACGGCATCGAGGTCTTCCAGCCCAGGCGCGTCAAGGAGCCGCAGGCGGTGGAGCGCCTGCGCGCTTTCCAGGCTGACCTTATCGTGGTGGCCGCCTTCGGGCAGATTTTGTCCCAGGAAATCCTGGACCTGCCGAAATGGGGCTGCCTGTGCGTCCATGCCTCCCTGCTTCCGAAGCATCGGGGCGCATCCCCCATCCAGCATGCGATCCTGGACGGGGATGGGGAGACGGGCATCACCATCATGCAGATGGACGCCGGCATTGACACAGGGGACATCCTGTATCAGAAGAAGGTGTCGATCGACGGGACGGATACCGCCCAGAGCCTGGAAGACAAGCTGATGGCATTGGGCGGCGAGGCCATCGTGGAGGCGATCCCCTTGCTGGAGGCGGGGAAGCTTTCCCCCCGGAAGCAGGATGGGACGGGCAGTTATTGTCCTTTGATCAAGAAAGAGGCGGGGAAGATCGATTTTAGCCAAGATGCTTCCTTCCTCGGACGCCTGGTCCGCGCCATGACGCCCTGGCCCAGCGCGTATACATTTTATCATGGGAAGCAGCTTAAGGTATGGGAAGCCCAGCCCCTGGAGGATGGGGCGCAGGATGGGGCGCAGGCGGGTGAAATCCTGTCCGTGTCGAGAGATGATTTCGTGGTCGCCGCCGGAAGCGGCTCCTTAAGGATTTTAAGCGTCCAGTTAGAGGGGAAGAAGCGGATGAGCGCCCATGACTTCCTCCTGGGCATGAAGCTTGCGCCCGGAGAGAGGCTCGGCTTGTAAAAAGACAGATTATGCGGGGAAAGGATCGGTGAGCGGGATGTATCTGTTTTACGGTGGTTATTATGGTTATGGGATGTATTGGGATCCCTCGTACCTGTTGGTGGTAGTGGGCATGCTGCTGTGCCTGGCGGCCAGCGCGGGGGTGAACTCCACGATGGCCAAGTACGCCAAGGTGCGTAATATGAGCGGGGTGACAGGGGCGGAAGCGGCCCGCAGGATCCTGGACCGGGAGGGGTTGTACGATGTGACGGTGCAATGCCTGGACGCAAGGCAGGGGGACCATTACGACCCGCGGACCAAGACGGTGCGCCTGTCCGCGAACAACTATAAATATGCTTCCGTGACCGCCGTGGGAGTGGCCGCCCATGAATGCGGCCATGCCATCCAGCATGCCAGGGGCTATGTGCCGCTTAGGCTGCGTTCCTCCCTGGTGCCGGTGGCGAACATTTGCAGCAGCGCCGGGGTGCCCCTTGTGGTGTTGGGCATCCTGCTAGGCTGGAACCAGGTCTTGATCCAAATCGGCATCTGGGCGTTCGTGGTGGCGGTCCTGTTCCAGGTCGTCACGCTCCCCGTGGAGTTCAACGCCTCCAAAAGGGCGGTGGAAAAGGTGGAACAGTACGGCCTGTTGGGAAGCCAGGAAGCCATAGGCTGTAAGAAGGTGCTGACCGCGGCCGCCATGACCTATGTAGCCGCTGTGGCTTCTTCCGTCCTGCAGTTGCTGCGTCTCGTATATCTGGCGGGCGGCAACAGGAGAAGGCGGGATTGAGGAGATTCGGTTCATGAATGTAAGGGAGCTTGTCCTGGATTTATTATTGGAATGGGAAAAGGGCGGGGCCTATTCCCATGTGCTGGTCCGGTCCGTGCTGGACAAGCATGATTACCTCGCCCCGACGCAAAAGGCGTTCTTAAAGCGCCTGGCGGAGGGCGCCATAGAGCGTGCCCTGGAGTTGGATTATATCCTTGATCAATTTTCCAAGGTGAAGGCAGCGAAGATGAAGCCTCTGATCCGCTGCCTTTTGCGCATGAGCGTATATCAGATGCTGTATATGGACGGCGTGCCGGACAGCGCCGTCATAAACGAGGCGGTCAAGCTGGCGGGAAAGCGGGGCTTTCAGGGGCTTAAGGGCTATGTGAACGGCGTGCTTAGGAGCGTGCAGCGCGCGGGAGGCAAAGTCGCCTACCCGGACCCGGAAAAGGATTTGCCAGGCAGCCTGTCCATCCGTTATTCCATGCCGGAGTGGATCGTTCGGATGTTGCTTTTGGAATACGGGCGGGCAGATACGGAAAGCATCTTAGAAGGGCTTACGGCGATCCATCCTGTCACCATCCGGTTTGCTTCCAGGCTCCCTTTAGCTAGTCGTCAGCGGCTTTTGGGGCAGATGAGGGAGCGCGGCGTGAGGGCGGAAGCATCCCCATACCTGGATTGCGCTTATTCCTTGGAGGGGACGGAAGGAGTCCGTTCCCTGCCGGGATATGAGGAAGGGGCTTTCGTCGTGCAGGATGTAAGCTCCATGCTGGCGGTCCGAGCCGCGGGGATCCGCCCCGGGGATTTCGTGATGGACGTCTGCGCGGCGCCGGGCGGGAAAAGCCTGTATGCCGCGGAATGGGCGGGGCAGGTGCTTTCCCGGGACATCGGCGCGCGCAAGATGTCGCTGCTGCAAGAGAACATGGCGCGCATGCAAGCCGCAAACGTCAGGCTGCAGGAGTGGGACGCCACGGTACCGGACCCAACCTGCAAAGAGGCGGCGGACGTGGTGCTGATGGATGTG
>CANPWC010000027.1 GCA_947581905.1 uncultured Acetatifactor sp. | reverse complement strand
TCATAAACGGTTGATATCTCCGGCAGATTGTTTAAAATAAAAATGTGCGACTAAAATTGCATGAAACGATGATCGTTCCCTATTTTAGTATAGCGGTTGTTGGATCAAAAGTCAATTCTGGCAGAAAAAGGGAAATACGGTGAGTCTTTTGGAAAATGTTCTTGGGGCAATATTGTATTTTCCCCTTTCTCATGGTAAAATATCGACAGGAAAGACATCTGTCGACTTCTGAATTAGATGTGCGCCTGGCGGCGCACTTAAATGGTATAATAATAGCGAAGGCAACTGGAAGGATGGTGATGGCACATGAATGAAGTGACGGCTAGTGAGATTGCCCAGAACCTTGACGTGGCGGCTGAGAGGGCAAAATATGATGCCTCGGCAAGAAAGCTTGTGGCGCAGAAATCCGTACTAGCCTACATCCTGAAGAGTGCTTTGGACGAATTCGCAGATATTCCAGTGAAGCAGATAGCCGAAGAATTCATAGAAGGAATGCCGCAAATCAGTGAAGCGGCAGTCCACTAGGACCATCCGGATGTCGTGCGTTCTGGAGAATTGAAAGAAATGCTGAACGGCAGCGACCGGATTGAAGGGATGCCCACAGAGGACATCTCCGTCAGGGAGGGTACCATAAGGTATGATATCCGTTTCCTGACCCGGGTGCCGGGCGGAGATGACCGGATGGAGATTATTGTGAATGTGGAGGTTCAGAACCGGGATACTCCCGGATATCCGATTCCCAAGCGGGGCATCTACTATGGCTCCAGGTTGATTTCCGCTCAGAGGGGAACGGTGTTCAAGGATCAGGAGTACGACAGGATTAAAAAAGTTGCATCCATTTGGATCTGTGAAGATACGGCCTTGGAACGGTCGGATGCTATCAACGAGTACCGATTTGTGGAGACCTGTAAGAGGGGTGAATACCGGGAGGCGGAAGAGAACTATGACCTGATGAGGATAGTGGTGATGCGGCTTGGACAGGAGGGAGAGCAGAGCGGAGATGACGCGATCCGATTGTTGAGCAAGGTGTTTTCCACGGAAAAGTCGGCAGAGGAGAAAAAAGCTGTTTTGTCGGATGAATTTCATATCGAGGTAATAGAGGAAATCAGTCGGGAGGTGAGCCAGGTGTGTAATCTAAGTGCAGGGATTTATGATAAAGGGGTGCAGGAAGGCATCCAAGAAGGTAAGCGTGAAGGGGCATTGGAAGTCCTGTTCGGTCTTGTAAAAGACAACCTGCTTTCCATTGCGGATGCGGCAAAGCGGGCGAACATAGAGTGTTCTGTGTTTGAGAAGGAATATATGGCATATATAAAGTAACGAGGATAGACAAGGAGAACCGCAGACGTTTGAATAGGGCGTCTGCGGTTCTTGCGTCTTATATGGGACGGGCATTTCATGGTGGTCTTATGCGGGATGAGCATTTAATAGGCCTTATGCGGGACGAGCATTTAATGGTTGACACCGGGGGGAAAAGAAATTATACTGTTTGGAAGAATCAAGTAGAAAAGGAGAAATCCTATGGCATTAAGCAAGAAGCCCACGACGGGCATGAAGGATATCCTGCCGGAGGAGATGCAGGTCCGGGATTACGTCATCGGCGTCATCAAGGAAACCTACGGCAAGTTCGGCTTTACCCCCATAGAGACGCCTTGCGTGGAAGCGATCCAGAACCTGAACAGCAAGCAGGGCGGGGAGAACGAGAAGCTGATCTTCAAGATTTTAAAGCGCGGCGAGAAGCTGGATGTGGCGCAGGCCACGACGGAAGAGGAAGTGGTGGACGGCGGCTTAAGGTACGACCTGACCGTTCCCTTAGTCCGTTTCTATTCCAATAACGAGGCCAAGCTTCCCGCCCCGTTCAAGGCGCTGCAGATCGGCAACGTGTGGCGGGCCGACCGTCCCCAGAAAGGGCGCTACCGCCAATTCATGCAGTGCGACATCGATATTTTAGGGGAGCCCTCCAACCTGGCGGAAATCGAGCTGATCTTGGCGACCACCACCACTTTGAGCAGGCTTGGCTTTCGGGATTTCCAGATCCGCATCAATGACCGCAGGATCCTAAAGGCGATGGCTTCCTATAGCGGCTTTGCCGAGGAAAGCTTCGACAACGTCTTCATCATCCTGGATAAAATGGACAAGATCGGCATGGATGGCGTGGAGGCGGAGCTTTTGGAGGGCGGCTTCGCGAAAGAGGCGGTAGATAAATACCTAGACCTTTTCCGAAAGCTTGAGGAAGCCCAGGACGGCATTGCATACCTGGCGGAGACGCTGGCAGGCTTTTTGGACGAGGATGTGGAGCGCAACCTGCAGGAGATCATTTCCAGCGTGCGCGCCACCAAGTCTTCTGATTTTGAAATCGTGTTTGACGCCACCCTGGTGCGCGGCATGTCTTATTATACAGGCACGATTTTTGAGATCGCCATGCCCCAGTTCGGCGCGGCCTGCGGCGGAGGAGGGCGTTATGACAAGATGGTGGGGCGCTTTACCGGCAAGGATGTGCCGGCCTGCGGCTTTTCCATCGGCTTTGAACGCATCATCCTGCTTTTGATGGAAAACGGGTTCCAGGTGCCCGGCCAGCCGAAGAAGGTGGCATACCTGGTGGAAAAAGGCATCGGCGGCGGCCGCCTGTGCGAGGTGATCGCCAAGGCCCAGGCGTCTCGGGGAGAGGGGCTGAACGTGCTGGTGGTGCGTATGAACAAGAATAAGAAGTTCCAGAAGGAACAGCTGGAAAAAGAGGGCTACACGGATTTCGTGGAATTTTATAAGGACCCCTTAAAGGATTGAATCCGGGCGGACCAGGGAGAAAGGAAGCGTAAACATGGCAGAATCAATGAAAGGCTTAAAAAGGAGTTGCCGCTGCGGCGAGCTGTCCGCGGCGAACATCGGGCAGACGGTCACGGTCATGGGCTGGGTGCAGAAGCAACGGAATAAAGGCGGCATCATTTTTGTAGACCTGCGGGACCGTGCGGGCATCCTGCAGGTGGTTTTTGAAGAAAGCGAGTGCGGAGCGGAAAATTTTGCAAAGGCGGAAAAGCTGCGCAGTGAATTTGTGGCGGCGGTAGTGGGCACCGTGGTACGGCGTGAGGGAGCGGTCAATGAGAACCTGTCCACCGGCGAGATCGAGGTGCGCGCGTCCCAGGTGCGCATCCTGTCTGAAGCGGAGACGCCGCCTTTCCCGGTGGAGGAGGGTTCCAAGACCAAGGAGGAATTGCGGCTGAAATACCGTTACCTGGATCTGAGGAGGCCGGACCTGCAGAGGAACCTGATCCTGCGCAGCAAGATCACGAACGTCATCCGCTCTTTCATGAGCGATGAGGGTTTCTTGGAGATTGAGACGCCGATCTTGAACAAATCCACGCCGGAAGGCGCCAGGGACTACCTGGTTCCCAGCCGGATCCATCCGGGATGCTTCTATGCCCTGCCGCAGTCGCCGCAGATCTTCAAGCAGCTCTTGATGTGCTCCGGTTATGACAGGTACTTCCAGATTGCCAAGTGCTTCCGGGATGAGGACCTGCGGGCCGACAGGCAGCCGGAATTTACCCAGGTGGACCTGGAGATGTCTTTCGTGGACGTGGACGATGTGATCGACGTGACGGAGAGGATGGTGCAGAGGGTATGTAAGGAGGCCATCGGGCTGGATGTAGAGCTGCCTTTGCCGCGCATGACCTGGAAAGAGGCGATGGACCGCTTCGGTTCCGACAAGCCGGATACCCGTTTCGGCATGGAGCTGGTGGACGTATCTAAGCTCGTGGCGGACTGCGGCTTTGGCGTGTTCACCTCCGCCCTTGAGGCCGGCGGCAGCGTCCGCGGCATCAATGTCAAGGGACAGGCCGGGATGCCTCGTAAGAAGATCGATGCTTTGGTGGATTACGCCAAGGGATGTGGGGCAAAGGGCCTGGCGTACCTGTGCGTGCAGCCGGACGGCAGCTATAAGTCCTCTTTCGCGAAGTTCTTAAGCGCTGAGCAGCTTGCCAGCCTGGTACAGGCCATGGGCGGCGAAGCGGGCGATTTGCTTCTGTTTGCCGCGGACAGGGATAAGATCGTTTGGAACGTGCTGGGCGCGCTGCGCTGTGAACTGGCGGAAAGCCTGGGGCTGGTGGACCATGACAAGTTCAACTTCCTTTGGGTCACGCAGTTCCCCCAGCTTGAGTGGAGTGATGAAGAGAACCGTTATGTGGCCATGCACCATCCGTTCACCATGCCGATGGATGAGGATCTGGAGCTTTTGGACACGGATCCCGGGGCGGTGCGCGCGAAGGCTTACGACATCGTGTTAAACGGCGTGGAGCTGGGCGGCGGCAGCGTGAGGATCTTCCAGGACGACGTGCAGGAGAAGATGTTCGAGGTGCTGGGCTTTACCCGGCAGCAGGCTTATGACCGTTTCGGCTTCCTGTTAAACGCGTTCAAATATGGGGTGCCCCCTCATGCCGGGCTGGCCATTGGGCTGGACCGTTTCGTGATGCTGTTGGTCAAGGCGGGCAGCATCCGGGAAGTGATCGCGTTCCCGAAGGTGAAGGATGCTTCCTGCCTGATGAGCAATGCGCCGGATGTGGTAGACCAGGCTCAGCTGGATGAACTGTTCCTGGAGGTCAAGCCCCAGAAAGAGGAGCAAGCTTAAGCGCCGGCAGGCGGGCTGTATAGGCAAGCGGGCTGTATAGGCAGGTGGGCTGCCGCAGGCGCAAGGCAGCGGACGTAAGGCGACAGGCACAAGGCAGCGGACGTAAGGCGGCCGGCGGCATAAGGGTCCTGTGGGAGGAGTGCATGAGAATCGTATATTTGCTGCCGATCGACGCTTTCCTGGGACAGGACGCCCAGGAGGAGCTGCTTGCCCATGTGGACGGGCAGCGCAGGGACAAAGCGTCTCGGCAGCCAATTCCGGCGAACCGGGCGCGCAGCCTGTGCGCTGGGGCTTTATTGCAATGTGCGGTGGATTGGTGGCAGAAAGGACGACTTAATCAGGATGGAGCCGGGCGTTCTGCCACTTTTTCTGTTAAAAACGGGAATTTTCCTGCCAAAAGAGGGGGATTTCCTGCCGAAAGCGGGGAATTTTCTGTTAAAAACGGGGAATTTCCTGCCAAAAGCGGGGAAGCGCCTGGAAGCGCAGGCGCGGAGTGCCAGTGGGTCACGCTTGCCCCGGAGGAAATCCTGGCGGCGCTTCCGCATACAAGGGGCCTGGACATCCGGTATGGGGAACGGGGAAAGCCCTATTTGACGGCCCTCCCCCTGTATTTCAACCTGTCCCATTCCGGCGGGTACGTGGCCTGCGGCATTTCCGATGAGGAAATCGGGGTAGACGTCCAGGAGACGGGACGGACGGTCTCCATGCGTCTGGCGGATCGTTACTTTACGCCTAAGGAACGGGAGCGGCTGGCACATATCCCGGACAAGGAGGCATATTGCCATTTCTTTAGCCGCCTATGGGCGCAGAAGGAAAGCTACGGCAAGCTGACGGGGAGAGGCGTCCTGGACGCCATTGGGACAAGCCCCTTGGAAGAACAGGGGAAGCTTGGGATCGGCTTAAGCGAATATTCGGGGTTGGACGGCTACGCCGCCTGCGCCTGTTGGCGCGTTGGCGGCAGAATGTGAGGAAGGATGGAGTTGGCATGAGGAAGCTTTTCGTTTTTCTAAAGGATTATAAAAAGGAAACGATCCTAGCGCCGTTGTTCAAGCTGTTGGAAGCGTTTTTCGAGCTTCTGGTGCCCTTGGTCATGGCAGGCATCATCGACCGGGGGATCGCGGACAAGGACATGGGCTATATCGGGCTGATGGGCTTGTGCCTGTTGGCGCTGGGCGCGGTAGGGCTGGTCAGTTCCATCACGGCGCAGTTTTTCGCGGCCAAGGCGGCGGTCGGCTTCTCCGCCAAGGTAAGGCAGGCCCTCTTCGACCATATCCAAAGCCTGGACTTCACCAACATTGACAAGGCGGGCACATCCACCATGATCACGCGCATGACCAGCGACATCAACCAGGTCCAGTCCGGCGTGAACCTGGTGCTGCGCCTTTTCTTACGTTCCCCCATCATCGTGTTCGGAGCCATGGTCATGGCGTTCACCATTGATGTGAAAAGCGCCCTGGTCTTCGTGGTCGCCATCCCTTTGATGGCGGTGGTGGTATTCGGCATCATGATCGTCACCATCCCTTTATACCGCAGGGTGCAGTCCGCCCTGGACAAGGTCCTGGGCATTACGCGGGAGAACCTGACGGGCGTCAGGGTCATCCGGGCTTTCCATCAGGAGGGAAAGGAAGAGGAACGGTTCCAGGAGGAGAACCGCGTACTGGCCAACCTGCAGAAGTTCGTGGGCAAGATCAGCGCCTGCATGAATCCGGTCACTTATGTGATCGTCAACGGAGCCATCATCGCCTTGATCTATATCGGTGCCATCCAGGTCAACATAGGCAGCCTGACCCAGGGGGAAGTGGTAGCCATCATTAATTATATGTCCCAGATTTTGGTGGAGCTGGTGAAGCTGGCGAACCTGATCATCACAGTGACCAAGGCCTTGGCTTGCGCGGACCGTGTGGCAGGCGTCCTGGAAATCCAGAATGCGGAAGCCGCCCCGTTGCCTCCTGGGGCAGGGGACGTCAAGGCGGACGCTTCCTCCAAAGAGGCAGGGGGCGGCGGGCGCGAAGCCTCTCCTTTCCTGGAATTCGACCACGTGTCCCTGACCTATCAGGGAGCGGGCGACAAGACGTTGGAGGATGTGACGTTCCAGGTGCAAAAGGGACAGACTATAGGTATCATTGGCGGGACGGGCTCCGGCAAATCCTCCCTTGTGAACCTGATCCCCGGTTTCTACCCGGTCACGGAAGGGGCGATCCGCATAGAGGGACAGGACATCCGTACGATTCCTGCGGAAGAGCTGCGCGGACGCATTGGCGTGGTGCCGCAGAAAGCGGTGCTGTTCAAGGGGACCATACGGGATAACCTGCAGTGGGGCAAGCCGGACGCCACGGAGGAAGAGATGTGGTCCGCCCTGGACATTGCCCAGGCCAGGGAAGTGGTAGAGGGAAAACAAGGCGGGCTGGACGCGGAAGTGGCCCAGAACGGAAGGAACTTTTCCGGCGGCCAGAGGCAGCGCCTGACCATCGCCAGGGCCCTGGTGCGCAGGCCGGACATCCTGATCTTGGATGACGCGGCTTCCGCCCTGGACTACGCGACAGACGCCAGGCTGCGGCAGGCGCTTCAAAGCGTGGAAAATGAGGCTACGACCTTCATCGTGTCCCAAAGGGCGTCCAGCATCCTTCATGCGGACCTGATCATCGTGCTGGACGATGGGGCGGTCGCCGGCCTGGGCACCCATGAGCAGCTGCTTCAGGATTCCACGGTTTACCAGGAGATCTACTATTCACAATATCCGGAAAAGGCGAAGGAAGCATAGGGGGTGAGGACGTGAACCAGAAAGAGACGATCAAGAAAGTATTGCGTTATATTCGGAAATATCGGATCCGGGTCATCCTGTCGTTGGCGCTGGCGGCGCTTACCGTGGCCCTGACCCTTTATGTGCCTATCCTGACAGGCGACGCGGTGGACCTGATCGTGGACAAGGGGCTGGTGGACATGCCCGGCATCTTCGCCATCATGAAGAAAATCGGCATCGTCATGGTCCTTACGGCCTTTGCCCAGTGGGTCATGAACATCTGCAACAACCATATCACTTACCATGTGGTCAAGGACATCCGGGAAGACGCGTTCCATAAGCTGGAAAAGCTGCCGCTTAAATACCTGGACGCCCATCCCGCGGGCGACATCGTCAGCCGCCTGATCGCCGACGTGGATACTTTCGCCGACGGCCTGCTTATGGGCTTCACCCAGCTTTTTACCGGCGTGCTCACGATTTTCGGGACCTTGCTGTTCATGCTGGTGACGAACGTCCCCATCGCCTTGGTGGTAGTGTGCATCACCCCCGTTTCTTTCCTGGTGGCCCGTTTCATCGCTACCCGCACTTACAGCATGTTCAAGCTGCAGTCGGAGAACCGGGGCGAACAGACAGCCCTGATCGAGGAAATGATCGGCAACCAGAAGATCGTGAAGACCTTTTCCAGGGAAGAAGCGGTGAAAGCGCAATTTGCCAAGATCAACGGCAAGCTGGAGGATAGTTCCCTGAAAGCGATCTTTTTCTCCTCCATCACCAACCCGGCGACCCGCTTCGTCAACAGCCTGGTCTATGCGGGCGTGGGGATTTTCGGGGCTTTCGTGGCGATCCGCGGCGGCATCAGCGTGGGGCGGCTGTCCTGTTTCTTAAGCTATGCCAACCAGTATACGAAGCCGTTCAACGAGATTTCCGGCGTGGTCACGGAGCTGCAGAACGCGATCGTGTGCGCGGGACGGATTTTCGCCTTGATTGAAGAAGAGCCGCAGACGCCGGATGCAAAAGATGCCCGGGTGCTTAAGGACGCCCGGGGCTCTGTAGAGCTGAAAGAGGTTTATTTCCAGTATACGCCGGAGAAGAAGCTGATCCAGGACTTCAACTTAAGCGTGAAGCCCGGGCAAAGGGTGGCCATCGTGGGCCCTACCGGCTGCGGCAAGACCACGGTCATCAACCTGCTTATGCGCTTCTATGATGTAGACAGTGGGAAAATCCTGGTAGAAGGGACGGACATCCGCGACATTACCCGGGGCAGCCTGCGCACCAGCTATGGCATGGTGCTACAGGATACTTGGCTGCGGGGCGGGACCATCCGCGACAACATCCGTATGGGAAAGCCCGTGGCGACGGATGAGGAAGTGGTGCAGGCGGCCAAGGCGGCCCATGCGCACAGCTTCATCAAGCGCCTGCCACAGGGATATGACACGGTCATTACAGAAGAGGGCGGCGGGCTGTCCCAGGGGCAGAAGCAGCTTTTGTGCATCGCCCGCGTCATGCTGACCCTGCCGCCCATGTTGATCCTGGACGAGGCGACCTCCTCTATTGACACCAGGACGGAGATCCGGATTCAAAAGGCGTTCGCCCAGATGATGGAGGGACGCACCAGCTTCATTGTGGCGCACAGGCTCTCCACCATTCGGGAAGCGGACGTCATCCTGGTCATGAAAGACGGCAACATCATCGAGCAGGGCAGCCACGAAAGCCTGTTGGCACGGAAAGGCTTCTATGCCGAACTCTACTACAGCCAGTTCGCCGTCTGACGGTATTTATGCAAGCGCTTTTTGGAAAGAGGACTTCAAGATTTCCAGCCCTTTCCGTAAGTCTTTTTCTTCAATCAATAAAGGCGGCATAAGCTTCACGACCTGGTCCTTGCGTCCGGCCCGCTCCAGGACCAGGTTCTGATGGAAGCATTCCTGCTGGACTTTCTTGGCAAAAGCATCGTCGCCAATCCCGGAAGTGTCTATGCCCCAGATCATGCCGATGCCTCGAATGGCCACATTCGGGTGCAGCGGCTTTATTTCATTTTCCAAAAAGTCGTGGAGGATGGCCTCCTTGCCGGCTATGATGGAATCCATGTCAAGGTCGTGGTAGAGCTGTATGGCGGCGCGGGAACTGACGAAAGCCAACTGGTTGCCGCGGAACGTGCCGTTATGCTCCGCAGGCTGGAAAATGTCAATTTCCGGCTTCATGAACAACAGGGAAAGAGGGAAGCCCAGCCCGCTGATGGACTTGGACAATACCACCATGTCGGGCACGATGTCCGCCCGTTCAAAGGAGAAGAAGTGCCCGCTGCGGCCACGCCCACCTGGATGTCGTCCACGATCATGAGGACGTCGTGGCGGTCGCAGATGTCCCGGACCGCTTTCAGCCAGCTTACGGGGGCTACATTGATGCCGCCTTCCGCCTGCACGGTCTCCAGGATGATCGCCGCCGGCTTGTCGATGCCGGAATGGTCGTCCGTGAGGACCTGCTCTAAGTAACGCAAGGAAAGGTCCGGATCGTCGAACGCATTATAATAAGGTAAAAACGAAACATTTCCCAAAGGGACTCCGGCGCCGTGGCGGGAAAAGGAATCGCTGCTTGCCGCCAGGGCCCCCAGGCTCATGCCATGGAAAGCTCCGGAGAACGCGATGATGTTGCTGCGCTGCTTTACCTTGCGGGCAAGCTTCATGGCCGCTTCAATGGCGTTGGTCCCGGTGGGACCGCAGGACATGACGCGGTAGGAAAGCCCCCGGGGCTTAAGCAGCACCGCCTCAATGGTGGACAGAAGCTGCTCCCTGGCTGGGGTGAACATGTCCAATGCGTGAAGAATGTTATCTTCCTGCAGATACTCTAAGACTGCCTCTTTGATAAGAGGATGATTATGACCAAAATTCAAGGCTCCTGCTCCGGCAAAAAAGTCGATGTACTGATTGCCCTCCTGATCGGTCAGAGTAGCATTGCTCCCTTTTACAAAGGAAACCGGAAAATTACGTGAATAAGATCTGACGTTAGATTCCATGCGCTCAAATGTTTGAATCATAGTTAGGTAGTCCTCCTGTAAATTAATTTTCCATCTGTTACGGCATTATAGAGGTGAGAGTATTTGCAACCGCTCTTGTTTCGCCGGATATATGATGTTTTTATAACCTTCCTTTCCCATTGGTGATGGTAATTATGAAAATTGTCAATATCTTTTATAATATATAATGGGGTCTAAGTCAAGCGTTTTTTCCTCCCCATGGATGCTTTTCATGACTGGTAACGCGGTTCGCAGGTCACGTCGCATTCCAGCTTCTGGAAGATGCGCTTGTCCACGGAGGAAAGCATGACGCTGGAGTGTACCTGGCAGCCGCGCAGCCTGGGCAGGTTGCTGAGCGCCAGGGCGGCGTCCTCATTCTGGGCGGCGGTGGCGGAGAGGGCGATTAAGACCTCGTCCGTGTGCAGCCTGGGGTTGCGGCTTCCCAGATAAGCCGTCTTCAAGGTCTGGATCGGTTCGATCGCCGACGGGGCGATGATATGGCGCTCATGCGGCAGCCCGGAAAGCTCTTTCAGGGCATTGAGCAGCACGGCCGCGCTGGGGCCTAACAGGCCGCCCGTCTTGCCCGTGATGATGCGCCCGTCCGGCAATTCCAAGGCCACGGCGGGAGCGCCGGTCTTCCCTGCACGCTCCAGGGCCGGCAGCACGGTGCTGCGGTCCACGGTGGTAAGCTGTTCCTGGCGCATCAGAAGCTCGATCTTGAACGCCTCTTCCTCCGTCCTGGTCCCATCCGCCACGCCCATCCGCGCCTGATAATACCTGCGGATGATTTCCTGCCTGGAAGCTGCCCGGCAGGCTTCGTCGTCCACGATGCAGTTGCCGGCCATGTTGACGCCCATGTCCGTAGGGGACTGGTAAGGGCTCTTGCCGAAAATCTTGGTGAAAATGGCGTTCAACACAGGGAAGATTTCCACGTCGCGGTTGTAATTCACCGCGGTCTGCCCATAAGCCTCCAAATGGAACGGGTCGATCATATTGATGTCGTTTAGGTCCGCCGTGGCCGCTTCATAGGCAAGGTTGACCGGGTGCTTCAAGGGGAGGTTCCAGATGGGGAACGTCTCGAACTTGGCATATCCAGCGCGGATGCCCCGTTTCTGTTCATGGTAAAGCTGGGACAGGCAGGTGCTCATCTTGCCGCTGCCGGGCCCGGGGGCGGTCACGACCACCAGGGGGCGCGTCGTCTCGATGTAATCATTCTTGCCATAGCCTGCGTCGCTGACGATCAAGGGGACGTTGGTCGGGTAGCCCGGGATGAGGTAATGGTGGTAGACCCGAAGCCCCAGCTTCTCCAGGCGCTTCTCAAACAGCAGGGCGCTGTGCTGGCCGGACCACTTGGTCAAGACGACGCTTCCTACATAAAGCCCCTTGGAGCGGAAAGCGTCCACCAGGCGGATGACGTCGTTGTCATAGGTGATCCCTAAGTCCCCCCGGATCTTGTTCTTCTCGATGTCCTGCGCGCTGACCACCATGACGATTTCCGCCTGGGGCGCAAGCTGCATCAGCATTTGGAGCTTGCTGTCCGCGGAAAAGCCTGGCAGGACCCGGGAAGCGTGGTAATCGTCGAAAAGCTTGCCCCCGAATTCCAAATAGAGCTTGTTGTCAAATTGCCCGATGCGCTCCATGATGTGTTCTGATTGCATTTTTAAGTATTTTGCGTTGTCGAAGCCGATTTTCATGATGTTTTTCCTTTTCGTTGGTTTGGTTGGGCGGCGCGCGGCATTTGCCGTTTTGCCTCGAATAAAATCATTTTAACACATTTACCGGCATTTGCGTATCTTTTTTTAAAAAAATGGGACACTATTGTTACAGCTTGGCAAGTCCGTCCGAACGGGACGTGTTGTAATAGGCTGAGACGAAGAATATGGGAATGGAGGGAAAAGAATGGCAGAATTAAGATGCGCGGTGGAGAGCTGCACTTATAACAAAGGGAAACGTTGCTGCAAGGGCGACATCATGGTGGGCGGGAAGAACGCCCATTGCACGGATGAGACCTGTTGCGAGAGCTTCTTAGTGCAAAGGGAGGGGTTTGACGGGTTCGTAAGCGCCGTAGAGAGGCCCAACCCGACGATCAGCATTGACTGTGACGCGGTAAAATGTTATTATAACAGCAATTATAAGTGCGTGGCGGAGCATGTGGACATCAAGGGGGACGGGGCCTGCGGCTGCAGGGAGACGTCCTGCGCCACCTTCCAGGAGAGAGGGTAAGGATTTGGCGCAAGCCGAACTGTTCCATTTTATTGAAATAAAACAGAATAAGCCCTTGACAGGCGGCGCAGGTTATGGTATTCTGTTAAAGCACGTGGAAATGTGCGACAAACAAGCAGAGTATCCACTCTCACCTTACGGCGGTGCAGCTAGTAAGCGTTCATGAGATTACGTCGGGAAGGCGCGCAAGGTTATGCGTCCGCCTGTAGGAAAACACGAAGTGGATAGTCTTGCTATCCACTTTTTATTTGTGTTTTTGTTCAGGATGGCCCGCGGCAAGCGGCATCCAAGGTCGATGTTTCTTATGGAGGTACAAGGCAATTAGCGAGTTAATGATCAATGAAGAGATTAGGGACAAGGAGGTTCGCCTAATCGGTAAGGAAGGGCAACAGTTGGGGATTATGTCCGCGAGGGACGCGCAGAAGCTGGCGGACCAGGAAGGCTTGGACCTGGTGAAGATCGCGCCTCAGGCGAAGCCGCCCGTGTGTAAGATCGTGGACTATGGCAAGTTCCGTTACGAGCAGGCCAGGAAAGAGAAGGAAGCGAAGAAGAAGCAGAAGATCGTGGAGATCAAGGAAATCCGCCTGTCTCCGAACATCGATACCAACGACTTGAATACGAAAGTGACGGCGGCACGGAAGTTTCTGACCAAGGGGGACCGCGTGAAGGTCACTTTACGGTTCCGCGGCCGTGAGATGGCACATATGAACAACAGCAAGCACATTCTGGACGATTTCGCCCAGAGCCTGTCCGATATCGCGGTGATGGAGAAGGCGCCTAAGGTGGAAGGCAGGAGCATGACCATGTTTTTAACTGAAAAACGTTAATTCGTGCAGTTAAAATAGATTAAGCAAAAGTTTAGGAGGAAGTAGTTATGCCCAAAATGAAGACAAGCAGAGCAGCTGCAAAACGTTTTAAACTGACAGGGTCGGGTAAGTTAAAGAGGAACAAAGCTTACAAAAGCCATATCTTAACCAAGAAAAGCACTAAGAGGAAAAGGAATCTTAGGAAACCTGCAATTACTGACGCTACCAACGTAAAGAACATGAAGAAAATTTTACCGTATTTATAATTCAGGCAAGGAGGATAAGAGACAATGGCAAGGATCAAAGGCGGCTTGAACGCCAAGAAGAAGCATAATAGAGTATTAAAGCTGGCGAAAGGGTACATGGGTGCCAGGAGCAAACAGTATCGTATCGCGAAGCAGTCCGTCATGAGGGCCCTTACAAGCTCTTATGCAGGCAGGAAGCAGAGGAAGCGTGACTTCCGGAAGCTGTGGATCGCCCGTATCAACGCGGCGGCAAGGCTGAACGGGCTGTCCTACAGCAAGTTCATGTATGGCCTTAAGTTAGCCAATATCGATATCAACAGGAAGATGCTGGCCGAGATGGCGGTCAATGATGCCGCAGGCTTCGCCACCCTGGCAGAGCTTGCAAAGGGTAAGCTGGCTTAAGCGTCGTCCCCGCCAATAGATGGAGGCAAAGGGCCCCGTTAATTCTCAAAGTAGGTCCCACAGCGGGATTTACTTTGGGAATTTACTGTCGAAAGATTTTTGCCCCATGTCCTAAATTTTTTATTTACATTTCCGGCGTGATGTGCTATAATACATTTTGTCGTTAAGCAGATATGGTTCATTGGTAGAACGCCAGCTTCCCAAGCTGGAAAGGCGGGTTCGATTCCCGTTATCTGCTTTGTCTTATTTTATAGGACATTCCTCGATAGCTCAATGGTAGAGCACTCGGCTGTTAACCGAGTTGTTGTAGGTTCGAGCCCTACTCGGGGAGTGAAGCGTCAGAGGATGGCGCGAAGAGGCCCGCGAACGTCAAGGTTCGCGGGCCTTTTTTCGTACCCATGGGAACAGTTTGGAAAACAAAATGAAAATGAAATCCCGTAAAAAGTCGAGGGATCAGGATGGCTCTTGTTGATTATTTCTAAAATATTTGCTATAATTATCGACATAATCCAGCATATCAATTTAGATGAGGACGCGGTTGATATCTAGATAGGAAAGGAATGGGGGAGAACCGTAAGAGAACAGGAAACCAGTTGCCAAGGTGTATTTGCTAAATGGAGATTTTGCCATGGAACGATCAGGGATGGGAAAGCGGGATAGTCTGACAGGGGTTTTGAAGAAAAATATTGCGGAGGCGCAAATTGTTTCAGCATTAAATCGGAACCGCGCGGGGGCGCTCTTTTTATGCGATGTGGATGATCTGAAGAAAATCAACGACCGATACGGGCATCAGGTCGGCGATGAATGCCTAAAGGAAACGGCGCGGGTCCTTGAATGTATGATACGTTCGAATGATATTTTCGGCAGATATAGTGGAGATGAGTTCCTTATATTTATGCCGGACTGCAATGATATTAGAATCGCGTCGGAATTTTGCAAACGGATAGAGAAGCGTTTTCGGGTTAATAAAGAAAATAGCAAGCTCTCTTATTCGGTGACGGCGGTATGCGCTGTGTGGCAGTCGGGGGACACCTGTCAGAAATTATTTGAGCGCGCCGATGGAGAACTGGAAAAGCGAAAAATTGCCCCGGGGCTGCCTGCGGCGCGGAAAAAGGAAGAAAAGGATTCTTATGTAAAAGATGTACGCCTGGTTCGGAGCGAATTGATCGAACAGATTCGTAAGCCGGGAGCTTATTGCCAGGATTACGAGACTTTTAAAGGAATTTACCGTTTTTTGGAGCGGGGGATTATAAGGAGCGGCCAAAAAGCGTGCGTGATCCTGCTAACTGTGGTAAGCGGACAAGGGGAAAGCCTTTTGCCGGGCGAGAAAGACATATTGATGGAACGGTTGGGTGAAGATATTGGGGTCACGCTGCGGATAGGGGATGTGTATACCAAGTATTCCAGCAGCCAGTACCTGATCCTTGTGATCGATACGACGGAGGGGCAGGTGGATCGGATCGTGAATCGGATAAAAGATAGGTTCCTTGCCAACAACCAGGAAAAGAACATCTTGATCCATAACTGTTATGAACTCCAGCCGGCCCGGATCGGAGAGCTGTTGGGACCGGATGCGTAACATGGGCATACACGCAAAGGAGGGGAGGGCATGGCTGAAAGGAAATTATCCGTGAAGATGTTTGGCGGCTTTGCCGCCACTTATGGAGATGAGATCCTGTTTTTCGGAAAACAGAGAGATTCCAAGTTCGGGCAGCTGTTCCAGATCCTGATGACCAGGCCGGGGCAGGGATTTGACAAGAGGGAAATCGCGGACAGCCTCTATGGAAGGGATGAAGTGGAGGATTCCAACGCGAGCCTGAATAATACCATATTTCGTCTTCGGAAATATTTGAAGACATCCCCGCTGCCTCCCGGGGAGTACCTGGTTTTGGATGGAGGCGTATTATCCTTTGACAAAATCGTAGAGACGGAATCGGATGTATGGGATTTTGAATGTTTGGCGAAGCAGTTTGAGGAGGAGCGGGACAGGCGGGAAAAAGCGGTTATCTGCGGGAAAGCCTGCAGGCTATATCAAGGAGAATTCCTGCCCCAGTTGTTGAATGAGCAATGGGTGATAGAGAAGAATGAATATTACCAAAGGCTGTACTCCAGAATGATGGAATATCTGCTCCGTTATCTGAAAGAGGAAGCCGATTACGGAAATATGGAAAAAGCTGCAGCCGACGCAGTCCGGACCTGCCCGGACGAAGGGTGGGAGCTGTGGTGGGTGGACAGCCTGGTTTCGCTGGGGTCTTATCAGAAAGCGGAACAGGTTTATCAGGAAATGGCAGAGCGCATGCAGGAGAATGGCGGCTTTTTAACGGAAGAGATGCAAGCGCGCTTTCAGGAGGCAGGAGCCAAAATCCGGCGGCCGGAGGGAGCTGGGGAGGACATCGGGAAATATCTGGCGGAATCCAGTATTCAGGAAGGCGCTTATGCATGCATGTTGCCGGCTTTTTCAGACTGCCTGCATATGCTGAAGCGAATTTTCGCTAGGGGGGGGGGTAAATGGTTTCAGCCTTTTTCTCTGCACCATTCTGGATGTAAGGGGTCGTCCTGCCAGGGATCGGGAATATTGTGAAAGGCAGAGTGAAAAATTGGTCGCGTCTTTCCAGAGTTGTCTGCGGAGGGGAGATGTCTATGCCAAATATAGCGATGGCCAGTATCTGGTGTTGTGCGCGGGCGCACGCAGGAAGGATATCCCTGAGATCGGTGCGCGGATCAACACGGACTTTAGGAAACGAAGCGGCGGACGAGGCGGGATCAACTGCGAGTTTCTGGAAGATGAGACAGCGTGGCAGGGCAAGAACGGGATCTTGTCAGGGAATCTATGAAACATAAGAATGGGATCCTGTCAAGCAACCAATGGAAAATATGAAAAATGGAATAAGGAGAAAGAAGCAGCAGGAGTCGGAATTCCCACAAAGATCAGGGAAATCCGGTTCCTGTTTTTTATGCGGCAGACAGGTTCTTCGCTGCTGCATGTCCCTTTTGATCGTCAAGCATAGTCTCTGACAACTGGAACAAAGTGCCTATTTTACGGAAATACATTTGATAAAAAAAGATAAATTAAATGAAAAAAATGTAGCAAAAGCAAAGGACGAAAGAGTTTGTGAAAGAGCCACTATGTTATACTAGGCATGATTAAAAGTGTAGTCATGGGGCATGTTCATTTTGAAGTGAGTCGGTAATGTGGCGGATCGGTTTTTGACTTTGTAAAAAGATAGTTGACCGACATAAGAGATGGGCATTAGTAGGCGTCATAGGAGGAAGCATGAGCAAGAGAGAACACAAAAAGAGTAAAACCAGCAAAATCTTGAAAGCAGCAGGTGCAGCCGGTATCGTTTTAGGCGGGACGATAGTGGATGCGAATATGGTTTTTGCGGCGGAAGCGGAAGAAGTGGCGAATGCGCTGGAAGAACAGCAGTCGAAAGAAACGGATCAAGTCCTGGAGGAGATGCTGGAAGAACAGCAGACCCAGGAAATGCAGGCGGAGATTCCGGCGGAAGAACCGGCTGCACCTGCGGAAGAAGAAAAAGATGATCTTTTAACCGACGAGCAGGATGGGCAGCAGGCTGACGAAGAAGCGTCCGCATCCGAGAGCGACAGCACGTCAACAGATGCCTCGGAATCCGAAAGTGTGCCTGAAAGCGCTTCCGAGTCAGAGATGGAAAGTGAGAGCGCATCAGACAGCGCTTCTGAGACAGAGAGCACAAGCGAGACGGAAAGCGAGTCAGAATCGGAGGGCGGCAGTACGTCAGTAGATGAATCTGAGTCCGAAAGTGCGCTTGAAAGCGCTACTGAGTCGGAAACGGAAAGTGCCAGCGAAACCGGCAGCGCGTCGGAAGTGGAGAGCGCCAGTACATCGACCGATGCTTCGGAATCGAAATCTGAAAGCGAGCTTGAAAGCGTTACTGAGTCGGAAACGGAGAGCGCCAGTGAATCCGACAGTGAATCGGAAACGGAGAGTGTCAGCGAATCCAGTAGCGAATCGGAAACGGAGAGCGTTAGCGAATCGGCAGACGAGTCGGAATCGGAAACAGAAAGTGCTTCTGAAAACGTATCCGAGTCAGAAAGTGCCAGCGAATCCGTCAGTGTGTCGGAAGTAGAGAGCGTCAGCGTATCGACAAGCACATCTGAATCAGAAAGCGCCAGTGCATCGGTTAGTGTTTCAGAATCAGAGAGCATCAGTGCTTCAGAATCGGAGAGCGCCTACATATCAGAGAGTGAGAGCACTTCGGAAAGCCTGTCCGAGTCGGAGTCTGCAAGTGAGCTGGCAAGCGAGACTGCGGAGGCAGAGTGGAATGAATGGCTTACAGGCTATGTGAATAACAAGGCAATGATGCTTGTAGCGAATGTGAATAGGGTCGCATTGTCTCCTGAGCAAAACGCACAACTTGATAGCCTGCTTGAAGAGTATAAGAGCAATCTTGCGGCTTTGGAAGAAGCGAAACAGAGCGGTAGCCAGGATACTGCTAGCCTGGAAAAAGCCGTTGCTGAGAGCATTATTAAGTATGAGGTGACAGCGAAAGGCACCAATGTACAGCTGAAAGATATTGGGAACAACTCTTATGCTGTTACTTATACGGATGAATCCGGAAAAGAGATCACAGAGTTTTATCAATATAGCAGTGATCAGGGCGATGTACACGTATATGAGGCGAATGCGAGCTATAAGGGAGATAATGGTGAAACATACAATTACAGGATTACAGAGGAAAACGGAAAACAATATATCGAGGTAAATGGGGGAAAATATGATATTCTAGGAACGGAAGATAATGGAGACGGATCGATTTCATATATTATTGAGCAAGATGTAAACGAAAATGGTTTTGTTTCTCATAAAAAATCGGTTGTTGTAAGCGGAGATAAGTCTACAGTAACGATTAGAGAATATTATAATACGAAAGACCCCAGTAAGCCTAAAAACAACGATGGTACTAAAGTTACTGTGGAGAAAAGAACTGTTAATGGTCAAAACTATTATGTTACTGGTGGTAGTAATGACCATGGGCGATATGTTGTTGTTCAAGATGCAGATGGTAACTGGCACAAGCTTATTGCAGACGGTGAAGGCTATAACGGCGATAATCAGCTTTTGATTCACCAAGGAAAATTCAGATATAAATTGCAGAATCCCCCAGGCGGTATATTTGGTTGGTTGGACAGAGAAAGTTACTACCAAGTTATTGGAAAAGATTACATATTAAAAAATGTGGATGGCAAATGGGGGTTATACGATAACAATGGTAATCTGAAAATGTCATTTAGAGTTAGCGATGAGGCAGATTACAAAGGACAAGACGAAAAATCAGTAACTAATGAATCATATGATAGAGTGGTAGAGTCAACGAGTAATGAAGCTAACGCAGCTGCTACGGCCAGCACGAGTGAGAGCCTGTCGACGAGTGAGAGCTTGTCAACCAGCGAGAGCTTGTCAACAAGTGAGAGCTTGAGCACGAGTGAGAGCTTGAGTACCAGTGAGAGCTTGTCAACGAGCGAGAGCCTGTCGACGAGTGAAAGCTTGTCAACGAGTGAGAGCTTGAGCACGAGTGAAAGCCTGTCCACCAGCGAGAGTTTGAGCACGAGCGAGAGCTTGTCAACCAGTGAAAGCTTGAGCACGAGTGAGAGCCTGTCAACCAGTGAGAGCCTGAGCACGAGCGAAAGCCTGAGCACCAGTGAGAGTTTGAGTACCAGTGAGAGCTTGAGCACAAGCGAGAGTTTGAGCACAAGCGAGAGTTTGAGCACAAGCGAGAGCTTGAGTACGAGTGAGAGCCTGTCGACGAGTGAGAGCTTGTCAACAAGCGAAAGCTTGAGCACGAGTGAGAGCCTGTCGACCAGCGAGAGCCTGTCCACGAGCGAGAGCTTGTCGACGAGTGAAAGCTTGAGCACGAGTGAGAGCTTGTCAACGAGTGAGAGCCTGAGCACAAGCGAGAGCCTGTCCACGAGTGAGAGCTTGAGCACGAGCGAGAGCCTGTCAACGAGCGAGAGTTTGAGCACGAGCGAGAGCCTGTCCACGAGTGAGAGCTTGAGTACGAGCGAGAGTTTGAGCACGAGCGAGAGCCTGTCAACGAGTGAAAGCCTGAGTACAAGCGAGAGCCTGTCGACGAGTGAGAGCCTGAGCACGAGTGAGAGCCTGTCGACGAGCGAGAGTTTGAGCACGAGCGAGAGCCTGTCAACGAGTGAGAGCCTGTCAACGAGTGAGAACTTGAGCACGAGTGAGAGCCTGAGCACGAGCGAGAGCTTGTCGACAAGTGAGAGCCTGTCGACGAGTGAAAGCTTGAGCACGAGTGAGAGCTTGTCAACGAGTGAGAGCCTGAGTACGAGTGAGAGCCTGTCGACGAGTGAAAGCTTGAGCACGAGCGAGAGCCTGTCGACGAGTGAGAGC
>CANPWC010000026.1 GCA_947581905.1 uncultured Acetatifactor sp. | reverse complement strand
TGGTAACGACAGAATCAGGCAGTGCGGCAGCACTGCGCCTGCGTAGCAGGCGGATTCTGGAGTTTATTGTACCATGTTTCTGTGCGCCGCCAGGCGCACATCCAATTCAGAAGTCGACAGACGCCCTTCCTGTCGACATTGTACCATGTTACCCGGCAGATGACAAGCCCAAACGTGGCAGCCGCGAAAGCCGCCCCTACCTTATATCCGCCGCCGCACGGCGCGGACCGCCCAGAAGCATAGGTAATAAGCGCTGTGCAAGACATCCAAATGCTCGGCGCGCCGATAAAGGTTCCAGATCCTGCGGACCGCTTCCAGCTTATTGGAAGAAAGGGACCCGCCGCCCCGGCGGTACAGCGCCAAGTCCTCATCCAGCCCATAAGCAGTATAACCGTTTCGCAGCACTTTCCACCACAAGGCCGTATCTTCACTTTTAATCTGAGGCATCGAAAGCAATTCCTTAGGAATCCGACGCGTATCGAACATGACGGTGGTCGTGAAGATCGTCGTATTCTTCAAGGCGTCGTGATACCCCATTTTATCAGGGACGCGCACGACCTTGCCCGTCCCTACGCCCTGCCGGTCGGCGAACTCATAGCCCGTGAACGAGAACGCGGCCCCCTTTTCCCGCATGAAAGCGACCTGGCGCTCCAGTTTGCAGGGCATCCACAAATCATCCGCGTCCAGATAGGCGATATACGGTCCCACCGCCTCTTTCAGCCCATGGTTGCGCGCCTCGGCCGCCCCGCGGTTTTCCTGGGGCAGCATGCGGATCCTTTCCTCTTTCGCCTGGCGGCAATACTCCTCCACCACCTCGTCCGTCCCATCCGTGCAGCCGTCCAGCACCAGCAGAAGCTCCCAATTCCCATACGTCTGCGCTCTTACGCTTTCCAGGGTCTCCACGATATAATCCTTCACATTATATACCGGCACGATAATGCTGACTTTCTCTTCCATCCTTATGCCCTTTCCGCCCTAGGGCCAACCCAATAGCAATCATACCCCGGCGCTTGTCCCCGTTTCACCGAGTAACCGCCCTCCACGATCGCCCCCTCCAGGGCTTTCGACAGCTCTTCCCCCCGCATCCCTTGCGGAAGCAAGATGCAGTTCACGCCCTGCCCCAGGGCGGCTACGACGCAGGGTTGTAACGCTTCCTCATCGAAGCCCTCATCGCTTTCCCCCTTAAGCCAGGCGCAGCTTTGCTCCATCCAACGATAGCAAGCAACCACTTCCGGCAAATATTCCTCATAGGAATGCGCCTTAAGGGCATCCTCCCACATATCCCTGCCATAAAGGAGCGTCACGCTTCCATCCAGGGCGCGCACGTCGCGAAGCAGGTCCGCGGGAGCCCATAAAAAGAGGTCCTCCGCATTCCTGTCTTCCTCCAGATGGTCCAGCACCTCCTGGGCGTCCTGCATTTCCTGGACATCCCCCTCAAAGCCGACCCCAGCGCCCGCGCACATCAGGAAAAGAAGCACGGCGGCCGTACCCAGCCCCAGCGCCCGCCAGGTGCTTTTCTTGCCAAAACGTTCATAGCTTTCCGTCAAAGCACGCGCCGCCCCGTAAGCCGTCATCACCGTAACAGGCAAAAAGGACGCAAGCCAGACCGGATCATAGAACCTGGTCTGGTAAAGCAAAAGCAAGGCGGCCGTCGGCGGAAAGGCGACCAAAAGGAGGGACACGGCGGCATATCGCAGCAAGCCGTCCCCGGGAAAGCCCCTCCCGGGAAACATTTGCCTGGCAAGCGCCTGTTGTGCCAGGACCTCCCGCCCGCTTTTTTTCAACACGCCATACCAACAATACAATAGCGCCCCCAGGAAGAGGACCATCCATTTCCCATCGCCGATCAGCTGCTTCCAGCCGCCCACAGCGTTAGAAAGAAGCTCTTTCATCGCCGTCCCCCCTCCTTTTCCTTTTGAGCCCGCGCCCCAGATGAATCGCCCCAAACAGGGCCGTTATAAAGAAACAGACGCCTAGACCGTACAAGGTCCACACGAGGCAGGCTTCCGCCAGGATGCACAACAAGGCGCGGTGCCATTTCCCCCGCAAACAGGAATCTATCGTATAAGGAACCAGGATCCCGGCGCGGACCGCCGTCCCCTGCCAGCCGCAATGCAGAAGCTGGAAGCCGTCAAGCACCGGCAGGCTCCCGCCCAGCCAGACCATCAGGTTCACGAACGCCATAAAGATCCATTTCTTCGTACGGTCCCCATAAAACAGCAAATCCCCCAGCCTGGCATAGACGCAGTAGGACGCGGCGAGCAGGGCGGCAGGGGCCATCCGCTCCACAAGCTGCAGGGGGGCGGCTCCCGAAAGCCTGCACAACACGGCATAGAGGGTGGGCAGGCACAATATTTTAAGGCGCAAAGGTTGTCCCAGCCCATAAGGACGCCCGGTCAACGGATTGCTTCGGTAAATGCCGTTTTCCCTTAAAAATGCCTGCACCGTCTCCACCGTCATGTCCCCGTCCCGGACCGCCGTCTGCCCGGTGGCGATCAGCACGACCTGCAAGATGGCGGAAAGGGCAAAAAGAATGCAAAGCCATTGCTGCAGGCCGGAATACTCCTCCCGCGTCATAGCTTTGCGCAATTTTTCCTTTTCATATGCCTTCCTTTGGAATTTATCCTTACGGAGCCGCAAACGGCGGACCAGGAACGCTCCCCCTGACATAAGGCATACGGCCAGTACGGCGACGCCCCAGATTGCCGTCACCCCGTCCAGGGAAAAGCCCAAAAAGACGCCGCACAAATGTGCCGCGCATGCCAATCCGACCTCTATGCAGATGCCCACCGCCAGGACGTCGCCAAGGCCAGGCCTTTCCGCCTTGCCCCCCGCATAAGGGCCGACGCCCACGGCCCTGCCCACGGCCTTGCCTCCCATCCTGGCCAGCCAAAGCGCCCCCTGCCCCAGGAAAAGGGGGGCCGCCAAAATCCATATCCACGCAATCATTCCCGTACCTCTGCCATAAAACGTTTCCAGCAGAATTGTACCACAACCTCCCACATTCCACAAGGGCCGCCGCGAAGCTTCCTGTTTTTCCACAAACCCGATCGATGTCCTGGATATCCTGGACCCTGCGGTCAAGGCCGGGAAGCGGCTTCCTCATAGGGGCTTGCCGCCCTCCCGGTCCTTTCAATAGCATGCAGTAAGGCAATACCGAAAATCATCGTTTAGCCGCCCGTCATACCCTACGGGCGGTCAGCTGGCACCCTGTATCAGACTACATAGACTTAAAATCAAGCCTGACCTTATCTGCAATCCTGGCGATATACTCACTGTTCGTCGGTCGATTCTTACCAGACGAAACAGAGTACCCGAACAACTCCTCAAAAGTGTCCGTATTGCCTCTTGCCCACGAAACCTCGATGGCGTTTCGAATTGCCCTTTCCACTTTTTGGTCCGTCGTCTTGAAATGTTTGGCAATCGTGGGATAGAGGAGTTTCGTGACACTACTCACCACCTCCATGTCCTTCCCCGATAAAAGAATCGCATCACGTAGATAATGATATCCCTTAAGATGCGCCGGAACACCGATGTCCAGCATAATATCTGTAATATACCTTTCTAACTCATAATCTTTAACCGCAGCAATATCCATATTGAATTCCCCTTCCATATGTCGAGTATTGCCCATTACTGCGATGCTGTAGTGGATTTTACCATAACTGTCGAAACATGGAAAGATTTTTTGGCCGCGGAAAAAGGGGTTGTTCGGCAAAATACTGCAAAATGCGCTGAATTTCGACAATCCCAGTGCACGAACGCCGCAGGCAAGTGGTCAAATTTCTTCCTTTACCACATAGATCGGACGGTTCTTGACCTCCATATAGGTCTTCGCCAGGTACTGCCCGAGGATCCCCAAGCAGAACAGCTGCACGCCGCTTACCAGGGCGATGATGCAGACGAGGGAGGGCCAGCCGGACACCGGGTCGCCGAAGATCAGCTTCCGGACGATGGTAAAGAGGATGAGCACGAACGCCAGGATGCAGAACAGCACCCCCATGAAGGAAGCGAACATCAAGGGCACCGTGGAAAAGGCCGTGATGCCCTCCAGCGAGTAAAGGAACAGCTTCCAGAAGCTCCACTTGGTCTCCCCTTTGGCACGCTCCACGTTCTCATATTCCATCCACTTCGTCTCAAAGCCTACCCAGCCGAAGATTCCCTTGGTAAAACGGTTATATTCCCGCATGGACAGGATGGCGTCCACCATCTGCCGCGTCATCAGGCGATAGTCCCGCGCCCCGTCCATGATCTCCGTCTTCGATATTTTCCGCATCAGTTGGTAAAAACATCTGGCGAAAAGGCTGCGGATCGGGGGCTCCCCTTTGCGGCTGACCCTCCTGGTGGCAATGGAATCGTACCCCTCTTTCGTCAGGGCCTGGTACATCTGCGGAAGCAGGGCGGGCGGATCCTGCAGGTCCGCGTCCATCAGCACCACATAATCCCCCTTCGACTTCTCCAGCCCCGCGAACATGGCCGCCTCCTTGCCGAAGTTCCGGGAAAAGGAGACCAGGCGCACCCTGCCGTCCTGTTCATGCAGCTTTTTCACTTCCCTTGCCGTGCCATCCCTGGAACCGTCGTCCACGTAGATCACTTCCAGGTCCACGCCCTCTTCTTTAAAGCAGGCTTCCTGCTTCATCAACTCCTGATAAAACAAGGGCACGCATTCTTCTTCGTTGTAACAAGGCACCACTACGCTCAATAAATTCATCGCGACCTCCGCACTGGCAGGCCCTCTTACGGCCCGCCATGGTAAATACAGTATACTCCCTAACCTTTGCGACCGCAAGCGCAAATCGCCTAAGGTTCAGAAATCTTTTCGTTTTTCTTCTAAAATTTCTCTGCAAAAAAAGCAAAAAATTTGTAGATATGTCCGCTAAAATATTGTATACTATAACGTGGGTTTTGACGAAAAGCGGGTCCGCGGGCCCGCATACTTCCACAGATAAGAGGGATCCGACATGCAGTTTTTCACCGATCTGGCATCCAATCGCATTTTCCTGGCGGCAGCAATGGGGTGGCTCGTCGCCCAAATCCTGAAGACCATCATCCACCTGGTCCTGACCAAACAGTTCGTGGCGGAGCGGCTGGTCGGCAGCGGCGGCATGCCCAGCTCCCATTCCGCGACGGTCTGCTCCCTGGCGGCTTCGACTTATTATGCCTATGGCGCGAAAAGCTTCGAGTTCGCCATCGCTTTGATCTTCGCCATCGTGGTCATGTATGACGCCATGGGGGTCCGCCGCGAGACGGGCATCCAGGCCAAGGTGCTGAATGATATGATCAAGACCTTCGAGGAAATGGGGCAGGGCAAGATTTCCACCGTAGACACCCTGAAGGAATTTGTCGGGCATACGCCCCTCCAGGTCTTAATGGGGGCCCTTTTGGGCATCTTCATCGCGTTTTTGATGAACCGATGAGCGTCACCTATTACGCCAGCGCGCAAAAACGCCTAATTCCCTATAAATCCTTATAAATTTCTTAATTTCTCAAGGGTTGGGTGACGGAACCTGAAAAATATGCTATAATGGCTTCATGCTTTCTTGGACGCTATTTGTGCCGGAGCGTCACAAATAGCTTTATCTGGCAGATATCGGACATCTCGTCCGCGGCCCTTAAGCCGTCCTGCCGTAAGAACGCTCCGGAATGGAGATTAGGATCATGAGGAAGAAATGTAAATTATTGCTGTTGGCCCTTTTGGCCGCGCTGCTTGTGGCAGGCTGTTCCAAGGACAAGGAGGGCATCGGCGAGCCGATCGAGCCTGGCGACGCGACCCAGGAGGAGACGCCGACGACCCCCAGCGAACCAGAGGATGATGCGGCGCAGCCGGCTGAACCGGACGAATCCGACGCCGATGTGGAAGAGCCCTCTACAGAGGGCATGGTCCGCAGCCGGCTGACCAATGAATGGGTGCTGCCGGAGGTCGCCAATACCCGCCCCATCGCGGTCATGACGCCGAACGAGAGCGCCGCCATCCCCCATTACAACCTGTCCAAGGCGTCCATCCTGTACGAAGCGCCCGTGGAGGGGAGCATGACCCGTATGCTCGCCATCTATGAGGATTGGGAGGGCTTGGAGAAGATTGGCAACGTAAGAAGCCTTCGTACCTATTATGGCTACTGGGCCATGGAATGGGACGCCTTCATCGTGCATGTAGGGGGTCCGTTCTTCATTGACGAAGTGTTGAGCAAGCCGAACGTGCAGGACATTGACGACGACAATTCCGCCTTCTTCCGCACCAGCGACCGGAAAGCCCCCCACAACGATTATGTCGGCGGCCCCGGGCTTAAGGAGGTCATCGAGCAGCGCGGGCTGGGCCTGGAATACAGGGGGCTTGCGGACGAACAGCATTTCAAGTTCGCCCCGGATTCCGAGCCGAACACGCTATCCCAGTACAGCGACGCGGTCAACGCCACCAGGGTGGATATGACCGGCGCGTACAAGCTGACCAGGTGCTATTTCGATTATAACGAAGAAGACGGGCTTTACTATCGTTCCCAGCACCTTTCTTCTTCCACGGACGGCCCCCACATTG
Source organism: uncultured Acetatifactor sp. (assembly GCA_947581905.1). Taxonomy (GTDB): domain Bacteria; phylum Bacillota; class Clostridia; order Lachnospirales; family Lachnospiraceae; genus Acetatifactor. The sequence goes on along the minus strand of CANPWC010000026.1, from coordinate 14,675 downwards.
ACGCCGTGAACGGGGAGCAGCTTACATTCAAGAACCTCCTGGTGCAGTCCATCCATTATGAAGACTTAGGCGAGGGCTACCTGGCGTTCCAGGTGCATGACACCACGCATGACGGCTGGTTCTTCACAAACGGCAAGGGCATCCATGTGACCTGGAAGAAGACCACGGACTGGGGCGCGACCCGCTTCTACGATGACAACGGGCAGGAGATCCAGTTGAACACCGGCAAGACCATGATCATGGTCATCAAGGAAGGGGACACCATCAATTACGAATAACACCATTCATTACGAATAAGGCGGACCTTTTCCCGTAAACTTCCAAATTTTCAAAAGCTGGCAAACAAAGCCCCCGGCGCTTATTTAACGCCGGGGGCATTTTTCTTTCTCCTTGTTCTGGTCCTTGCTTTACGGCTTCTCCCCTTATTCGCCCAGACCGCCTTCCACCGCCGCGACCAACGCGTCCAGGGCTTCCACCTCGTCTTCCCCTTCACATACGAATTCTATCTCGTCCCCGCTCTTCACGCAGGCTCCCAGCACGCTCAAAACGCTCTTGGCGTTCGCCGTGTTCTCCCGGAACCGGAACGTGATCAACGATTTGAACTGCATCGCCTCCTTGCACAGGATTCCAGCAGGCCGTAAATGCAGCCCCGTGGGATTCTTGATGACTACCTTTTGACTTACCATAGTGCTAACCTCCAATTCTGTGTATATGACGCTTAACGCCTGCTTGACGGCTCTTCCTCGTCCTCTTCTTCCACGAGGACCGTCACCGCCGCCTCCATCGGGACAAGCTCCCTGATGCCCTCCGGCAGTTCGAAAGCCACCGGGATGTTATAGGTTCCGGACTCCATTTCCTCCATCTCCTGGCCCCGCATCCATAAGGACACGTCCACGGTGCCCAACAGGGCTTCCGCCGTCACTTGGTCGATGTTCTCCTGCAAACCTCCCAAGGTGACGGTATAAGGTTCCTCATCCGACAACTCCGCCGAAACGACGTTGTCCGGGAGGTTGGTCAAAGTAATGTTGCCCGTGGGAACCAAGAACTCTTTCTCGACTTCCGGCTCCACATAAATGGTGACGCTTGCGCTGCCGTCCGCGCCCTGCGCCAGCTGGACGCCGCTGGAAATCACGTAAGAGCCCAGATTGAAATTCACGCTCTTATTGCCGGTAGCCCCCGTGATATCCATGACGCTGCCGCTGCCGCCAACCACGATCCGCTCCAGGGCGTTTAAGGTAGACGTGCTGCCTGCCACCATGATGCTTTCCGGAGAGCTCTCAACACGGCCGGTCGCCTGATAACCTTCCGCCGGCGTCCCATAGACCTCGAAAACGAGGGGGACCTCCTTGACCGCCATGACCCGCACGTTGATCCCCGTGGAGAACTGGCTCTTTTGCAGGCCTGTGGTGTCCAGCTCGTTGTCCTCGCTGTCAAACAGCAGGATGGAACCGGTAGAGGTAATGTCGGAGCTTACGCCGGAGACATCCTGGACGACCGCCGCATGGTCCACCCGCTCCACCTTGCTGGTGGCTCCGGTCACGGTGATCATGTTGATATCCGTAGAAGAATAAGACACTTCATAGCCATCCCGGACCTCCCCCGTGATCATGGGCCGCACATAAACGTTCTTGCTCGCCAGGTCCTCCACCTGCAGCTTCACATAAGGGCTCCCATCCTTTAGGTTGATCTCCCCTACCGTGAACTGGGACGGTACGCTGAACTCAATGGGGATCGTGTTGTCGGGGCGCATCTTCGCGAAGTCCGCCGTAGCGATGACCGTGGCCCCGATGGTCTTCATCTCATTCAGGGTCTGAAGCTGCCCCCTGACGGTGACGCGCCGGACCACATCCGTGTTATCCAGGACCTCGCTTACCTTGTTCTGCTCCTGCAAGACTTCCTCATTGACAAACTCCACCTTGATATTCGTAAAATCCGTCTCCCCGACGGGATTCGTGGAGTACACGACCGTATACCACAAGCCGAACGCGATGAAAAAGGCGATCAGCTTAAGCCCCCAGTTGGCAAATAGCTTTTTCTTCATACCTTCTCTTTGCTCCTTCCCTTCCAGGGCCAGATATGGCGGCTCTTCTCCTCCTGGTCCTCGACCTTCTGGATCTGCTTAAGCCGCTCCGTCAGCTGACCGGCATCCAGGTCACGTTCCAGGCTGCTGCCTTGGGCGACGCTGATGCTGCCTGTCTCTTCGGACACGATGACGGTCAGGGAATCCGATACTTCCGAGATCCCTACGCCGGCCCTATGCCTCGTCCCCAGCTCCTTGCCCAGGTCCATATTGTCGGAAAGCGGAAGGTAACAGGTCGCGGACGTGACCCTGTTGCCGCTTATGACCACCGCCCCGTCATGCAAGGGCGTGTTATGTTCAAAAATATTGATCAAAAGCTGGCTGGTGACGATGCCGTCCACCTCAATGCCAGTCCTCTCAATGTCATCCAAAGGGTCCGCCACCTTGACGACGATCAAAGCGCCGGTCCTTGCCCGCGCCATTTCCACGCAGGCTTTCACGATCTCATTGATCGTTTTCTCTGAGAAACTCTCTTCCTTTCTTTTCTCCGTATCGTCCGGCAGGAACGAATACAACACGTTCTTCTTGCCCAATTCCTCCAACGCCTTGCGCAGTTCCGGCTGCAGCACGATGATGATCGCCGTGACCGCGAAACCCATCACATTGCCGGCGATCCACAAGATCGTGTTCATTTTAAAGATGGCCGCGAACAAGAGGAAAACAGCGATCACGATGACGCCCTTAAGCAGATACCACGCCCTGCTGGACTTGATCCAGGCGAAGATATGGTATATCAGAAAGGCGATGATCAAAATTTCCACCAGGTCGCTCACCTTCAGGTAGGACAAAATATCCGTGAAGCTCTCAAGCCTGCCCCCTAAGTCCAATCTATCCAGCCACTCAATCATGATCCTTAACCCCTGTCAAAAAGTTGCCTAACTTATGATCCTATTTACAGGTCTTCATACACATTGGGATCGTTCCTCGGAACATCCTCCGAATCGTATCCCTCTTCCTCATAAGGGTAGCCTTCCGCATCCTCCCCATAGCCCAAGGCGCCGTCATCCTCCACGCCCTGGACATAGCCTTCGTCCTCCACGTAGTCCTCATTCACGAAATCTTCCGCGTCCGACACCACGACTTCGTCCAACACATCCATGACCATGTCTTCATCCACCGTGCCGCTGCGGACGAAAGAGCCTTGCCTGCCGCGCTTGGGCCCTGAAAGGTCTTCCTGCGGACGCACGCTCCTTGTCCTTTGCCCGCGTCCGGAAAGGGACTTCCTTTGCGTATTGATGCGCTTGACCCTCTTCGTCTGGGCCGCCACGGTCATTTTCGGCACCGCTTTCACATAATAGTAATACTCATCATCCTCGAACTGCACCTTCTCCGTCCGGTTATAGTCCACGCAGAAACGGAAGAATTCTATCACTTTCGCCACCAGGACGGCTATCGCCGTTCCGGCCACCGCGCCTCCTAAGGACATGTTCGTGTCGTATTTCAAGTCCGCGACCAACAAGACGATCAGGTTGGCGATGCCGCCTGTCAGGATGGCGATGGTCCAGGCATATGCGACCGACATCCTGCGGATCAGGTAGACCACGATAATGGTGAACGAGAAAGAAATGACCAAGACCAACATTTCCTTATTGCCCAAAAGCGCGTTGATGACAAGCTGGAGCTTCGCCACCGCTTCCTCCGCCTCCATCGCGCTGATCGCCTGCGCGTTGGCGATCACGTTGGAAAGGAAGAAATAAACCACCACGCCGCATCCTGAGGAAACGGCGGCCGCCGGCGTCGCCAACAGGCCCGCGGCAAGCGGCACGATATAAGGGACGTGGAACACGAAAAGCAACGGGGTCACAAGCACCAGCAAGGAGCCCCTGGGGCTAAAGCGCAAAAACAGCAAAAACACCACCAGATAAAGGCACAGCCCTACCACGGCCACCTCAATGGAAAGCTCATACATGTGCAGCAGGGAAAACAATGCCGCGAAAAAAAGGATGCAGCCGCTTGGCAAAAAAGAGCAAAGCAGGGACACGATCAACACGATGGCCAGGTTATCCAGCTTGTTCATGTAACCCATGTTCCCATTGATGACGGTAAGGGCCAAGAAAGCTAGGAGGAACTTCATCACGGAAATGATATAGATGTCATTCCTGCTATAGATCAATTTCAGTTTTTCCCTAAATTCCAGTAAACTGCTCATTTTAATCCTCGTTCCGAATCATTCATTCCAAATCATTCAATCCAAATCATTCAATCACTGCTCATCGTCGTACAAAGAATTCAGCTTCTTTAAATTATCATAATAAGCCTTCAGGCTCTTCTTCGCCTTGGAATACCGATAGGAATAGACCAGGTAAGACAAAATCCCGTAAGAAACGATCGTGGCCAGGTAAGCGACCAGCACGTCCTTGGCGAACGCGAACAGGTCCATTTTGTAAATATCCTGCATGAACACTTCGAAATCATAAAAGATGTAAAGCGCGAACACCAGGGCGAAGGCGATGCTGGCGCTGATCACGGATTTCAAGATCTGCAGCCCGATATAATCCCCACGGAAATAACTGCCGATCTTCACATTCTTCTTTCCCTCGTTCTCTTCATAGGATTCCATCTTGGTCATCAGGATGACCCTTTCCTCGTTCAGCATCTCGAACCTCCAAGTTACAGTCCCCTCCCGCTTGCCAACGTGACGAAATAGACCTCCTTCACGCCGGCATCCAATAAGGTCCCTGCCACCTCGTCCATCGTGGTCCCCGTGGTATAAATGTCGTCCACCAGAAGGACGCAGGGCAGCCTCTCACCTAATTTTACATCATTTCCCACAATATGAAAAGCTTTTTTCAAATTATTTTGCCGTTCTTGCGGATTTAACAGCTTCATGGGGGTGGTATCGCGCACCCTTTCCACTATTTTACGATAAACGGGAAGTCCCATATACCTGCCGATGGCGTCCGCCAACAGCTCGGCCTGGTTATATCCCCGCTTTCGCAGGCGTCTGGCATGCAGCGGGATGGGGAGGATGCCCGCGGGATGGGCTTGCTTTAAAAAGCCGCCCAGGTAACGCGCCACCTCTTCCCCGTAAAAATCCGCATATTCCCTGCGCCCTCCATATTTAAAACGGTAAATGGACTTCGCCACGCTTTCATATTCATACAGGGAGCGCCCCCTTGTAAAGCGGTGCCTCCCCTTGGCGCAGTCATGGCAATATTCCCGCCCCTCTTCCTCGATGTGCTTCCCGCATTTTAAACATCTGGGCGGCGCTACATAGCGAAGCTTCCTCATGCAGTCCAGGCATATTTTCTCCCCGAAAGGGGAGACTATGTCGTCGCACACCGGGCAGCGCAGCGGAAAAAGAAGCTGCACGCAGGCGCGCGCCGCCTGTCCTGATCGTTTCCTCCAATTCATTTCGTCTGCCTTTCCGCAGACCTTCTCCTGCGGGCCCGTCCCCTGGGGCCCGCTGCGTGCGCCCATATTGAGCGCTATGCCAGCGCAAGGCGCAATCCTTGCTCCAACTTGCCGCCAGCGCAAGGCAATATGCCAACACAAGGCGCTACGCCAGCGCAAGGCGCTATCCCCGCTCCAACTTGCCGCCAGCGCCGAAGCCCGGCTAGCTTAAGCTGCCTTGGACGCCCCTGCCCTGCCGCTAGGGCGCAAGCTCCCGGATGCGGTCCGCCAGGGCGGTATAGCGCTTGTTCTCGCTGACGTTCTCGATCATGGAGCGTACCGTGGCGCTGCTGCCCAAGATGGTCACGCAGCTCTTCGCCCTGGTGACGGCGGTATACAGGAGGTTTCGGTTGAAAAGCATCTTCGGTCCGCCGAGCAAGGGCAGGATGACCGCCGGATACTCGCTTCCCTGGGATTTATGGACCGTGACCGCGTAAGACAGCTCCAGCTCGTCCAACAAGGCGAAGGGATAAGTCACCCGCCGCTGCTCGTCAAACTCCACCACAAGCTGGGAAGCCATCTCGTCAATCTCCAATATTTTACCCATATCTCCGTTAAAGATTCCCGTCCCCTTGTCCACCGGGATGCCATACTTGCTGACCACTTCCCATTCAAGCTGGTAATTGTTTCGAATTTGCATCACCTTGTCCCCCTCCCGGTAAACGGTGTCGCCCGAAACATGTTCCCGTTTGGAGGCATCCGGCGGATTCAGGTATCGCTGCAAAATGCCGTTGAGCGTCTCCACGCCCAGCCCTCCCTTGCGCATGGGGGTCAGGACCTGGATGTCGAACGGGGAAGCGTTCACATAGCGCGGCAGCATCTCCCGGATCAGTTGGATCATGTGCTTGTAGATCACGTTCACATCACTACGTTCCAACAGGAAGAAATCCCTGCTCTTGTTGTCTAAGGCGATCTGCTCCCCCCGGTTGATGCGGTGGGCGTTGACCACGATGTCGCTCTTCTGGGCCTGCCTAAAGATCCGCTTTAAGACCACCATGGGGAAAGCGCCGCTTTCCATGATGTCCCGCAAAACCTGCCCCGGCCCCACGCTGGGCAGTTGGTCCACATCCCCCACCAGGATCAGCCGCGTGCCTGGAACGATCGCTTTTAACAGGGATTGAAGCAAGGGCAGGTCCACCATGGACATCTCGTCAATGATGACCACGTCCGCCTCCAGGGGATTTTCCTCGTTCCGCTCAAACTTCACCTTGCGGTCCGCCTCATCGGACAAGGCCCCATTTAACTCCAGCAAACGGTGGATGGTCTTGGCCTCATACCCGGTAGCCTCCGTCATCCTCTTGGCCGCCCTGCCCGTGGGCGCCGCCAGGAAAATGTCCAGCCCCTCCGCCTCAAAATAGCGGATCATCATATTGATGGTCGTGGTCTTGCCCGTGCCCGGACCGCCTGACAGGAGGAACAGCCCCCTTTTGATGGATTCCAGCACCGCCTCCTGCTGCAGGTCATCCACATCCATATGAAGCTCTTTGGCCAGCCTGCGGATCTTGTCCCGGGCGCATGTATCATCCCCCGTCATCAAGGTCAGGTTCAGCCCATGCAGCATGTGGGCGCAGTTTAACTCCGCATAATAATAGGAAGCGGCGAACACCGCGTCCTGTTTGATGACGCACTTACGGTCCATCATCAGGTTGTCCACCTGGGGGCGGATGTAGACGGCCTCCACATGAAGCAGCATGGACGCGCGCTCCAGCAGCACATCCATGGGCAGGTAGCAATGCCCCTCCCCCAGCGCCTGGGAAAGCACGTACATTACCCCGCAGCGGATGCGGTAATCCGAATCCGTATGGATCCCGATCTTCGAGGCGATCTCATCCGCGATCCGAAAGCCGATCCCGGAGATGTCCTCCGCCAGCCGATAAGGGTTCTCGCTTAAGATGCCGTAAAGCTCCATCCCATAGGCGTCATATATTTTCACGGCAAGCGTGTTGGAAATGCCGAACTGCTGCAGATACACCAAGGCGTCCCGCAGATCCTTGCGTTCCTCCATCTGCTCCGCGATCTCCTGCGCCTTGCGCAGGCTGATCCCCTTGACCTCCGCCAGGCGTTCCGGCTCTTCCTCCATGATCCGGAACGTGTCGTCCCCGAACTTCTTCACGATCCGTGCCGCCAACGCCGCCCCCACGCCCCTGACCGCCCCGGAAGCCAGATACCTTTCAATGCTCACCCGGTCCGCGGGCGCCACCACCTGGAACGACGCGACCTTGAACTGCTCCCCATAGACAGGGTGCGAAATGACGTCCCCCCAGGCGCTTATGCTTTCCCCTTGGGAGATGCCCATAAGCGTCCCCACGCAAGTTACCTCCCCGTCCTCCGTCATCAGGGACAGGACCGTATAGCCGTTCGTGCTGTTCTGAAAAATGATATGTTCCACGTATCCGCTGATTGCTTCCATACGTCCCCCACTGCCCCTAACGTTAAAATCCGGCTGCTTCTTGCGGCAGCCGGATTCTTGTCTCAAAGATTTATGGATTCGCCGGACGGGCCAGGGCCCCTAAGCCCTTAATCCTCGCGATAGCCTGCCAGAAATTCCACATACTTGCCGGTCCCGATCGCCACGGCGGTCATGGGATCCTCTGCAGTCATGGTGTTGATGCCGGTCTTCGCGGAGATCAGGTCCTCCAACCCGCGCAGCAGGCTTCCGCCGCCGGTCAGCACGATGCCGCGGTCCGCGATATCCGCCGCCAGTTCGGGCGGGGTCTTCTCCAATACGCTGTGGATGGTGTCCACGATCTGCATCGTCGTCTCTTTCAGCGCCTCTTCCGTTTCCTCCGAAGAGACTTTCACCGTCTTCGGCAGGCCCGTCACCAGGTTACGCCCCCGCACGTCCATATAATCAGGCTCCAACCTGGGGAAGCACGAGCCGATCTTGATCTTCAGGTCCTCAGCCGTCCTCTCGCCGATCAGAAGGTTATGCTTCTTCCGCATATAACGCACGATCGCCTCGTCAAAGTCATCCCCCGCGATCTTAATGGAGGCGCTGACTACCGTGCCGCCTAAGGAAATCACCGCGATATCGGAAGTGCCGCCGCCGATATCCACGATCATGTTGCCGCAAGGCTTGGAAATGTCGATCCCGGCCCCGATGGCCGCCGCGATAGGCTCTTCGATGATGGACACCTCCCGGGCCCCCGCCTGGTACGTCGCGTCCTCAACCGCCTTCTTCTCCACCTCCGTGACGCCGCTGGGCACGCATACCGCGATGCGGGGCTTGCGGAACGTCCTCTTGCCGATGGCTTTCTGGATGAAATAACGCATCATCTGTTCTGTGACGATATAATCCGAGATCACGCCTTGGCGCAAGGGCCTGACGGCGACGATGTTGCCCGGCGTACGCCCCAGCATCAGCCTGGCGTCCTCGCCAATGGCCTTAATCTTGTTCGTATCTCTATCAAAAGCCACAACAGAGGGCTCTTTCAGCACGACGCCCTTGCCCCTGATGTAGACCAATATGCTGGCTGTACCCAAATCAATCCCGATATCCGTGCACTGCATGAAATAACTACCCCTTTCCCGCGGCGTTCCTTATATTTGTTGCCGAATCTCCTTATTTTAAACCTTCCCGCAACGATTATCCCCTCTTTTTACGGTTTCCCCATTCATCGTCCATCTTACCATAAAATATTTTATTTTCATAGTGCAAACTGAAAAATTTAAAAAATTTTAAGATGCTCTTCCAGGCGCTCATAGACCCTCAGGATTTCTCCCACGCTCCACGCCTGGGCGAAGCAGCCTTTGGAAGCGGACTGGTCCTCCCCGTCATAAATCTCCGCAAGCTGTCCCACGCAGCCCTCCCGCAGGGCGGCCTCTATGTCGGAAAGCTGTCCTTTCACATATGCAACGGCTTCTTCGGAATCATCATGCACCTTAAGGTACGCCAGGTAATAACCGCCCAAAGGGTAAGTCCATACCGTCCCCTGGTGGTAAGCCAGGTCCCGGTCCAACTGCGCGCCTCCATAAAACGGGCGATATTCTTCGTCTTCCGGGTCCAGCGTCCGTAAGCCATAAGGGGTATAAAGCTTTTGGAACACCGTCTCCACCACCTTTTGCTCCATGTCCCGGGGCAGGAGCGAGAACGGCAGGGACACCGCCCAAATCTGGTTGCAGCGGATCTGGCCGTCCGGGCACATCCCACCTTTCGCGGAAGCTTCCTGCGTCACCACATCCTTAAGGCAGCCTGCCTCCTCGTTCCAGAACTTTTCCAGGAAGCTTTGGTGCGCCCGCTTAGCCATGGCCCCATAATCTTTCCGGTCGGCGGCATGGGTCTTCTGGAAAAATTCCATCACCCGCAGGGCATTGTACCAATAAGCGTTCACCTCCACCGGCTTGCCGTGCCGGGGCGTGGGCAGGATGTCCCCTACCCTGACGTCCATCCATGTGACCTGGTCCAAGCCCGCTCCCGCCAGAAGCAGGCCGTCTTCATCCATATGGATGCCATAGTCCGTCCCCGCCTCATACCACTGGATGATTTCCGCCATCACAGGATATGCGCTTTCCACGAACATGGCGTCCTTAGTCCTTAAGTAATACTCATAGACCGCGATGATAAACAGCAGGGAGGCGTCCACCGTGTTGTAGCCCGGGGCGTCCTTGCCCTCCGGGAACAGGTTCGGCATAAGCCCCTTGCGGCAATACAGCATGAACGTCCTTAAGATATCCTCCGCCATCTGGAAGCGCTTCGTGGACAGGCAGCAGCCCACCAGGGCGATCATGGTATCCCGCCCCCAATCCTCGAAAAAGGGGAAGCCCGCCAGGATCGTCTGCTTCGTGGTGGAAGCCCGGTAGGAAATGAACTGGCTGGCCGCCGCGCAAAGGGCGAGGGCCGTCTCATCCTGAAAGCCGGAACGCTTCCGCCAATCGTCGCGGTACGACTTTATGCTTTCCAAAATCTGCCCCATATCCGGCAGCACCACGTCCACGCCATAAACCATCTCAAGGACCACCATTTCCCCGGGAGGCGCCTGGAGGGACAGCTCATGGTTCACCATCGTCCTGCCAAGCTCCATCTTGCCATCTTTCACGTCATCCGCATAATACAGGGTGTCGCAGAACTTTGGAGGCAGCTTGCTTAAGGACGCGTTGGTCCGAAAAGACAGCCTGCGGTTATTGGAAAGGATCTTGCCCGTGGTCTTTGCGTTTATCGTCTCGTAGGACAGGGTAAATTCCTGCTTTTGTGACAGGCGCGTCCCTTTCGGGACGAACTGCAGGTGAGGCCTGACGGAAAGCCGCGCCTCCCTGTTGGATCGGTTCCGGATTTCATAGGTGACGCCCACCGTGTTGTTCCCGTGCATCAGGGCGATGGTACGGACGATCTCCACCCCATCCACCAGATAATGCCACTGCGGATAATCCTCAAAAGAAAACCGGGTCTGATGCCGGTATCCGCATTCCCTTTCCGCGTGGCGCTGGTAATCCTGGCTGGATATCGCATAGCGCTTCCCGCCCAGGTCCAGCCACTCCTCCAACCTGTGGATCATGTTCACCCGATAATTGGGCGAATGCAGGCAGGCCATCAGCACCGCCTGGTCATTACGGCTGCAGGATCCGATCATGCTCAAAGAGGAGAAGCCTCCCAAGCCATTTGTCATCAAATAGCAGTTCTCTTCTCCTCTTTCAAACGTCTTCCAATCCTGCTTCCCATATAGGAACCTCATAGACGTTCGTTTCCTTTCTTTATATCCGCCGCTTCCACCGGCTTAGGCGCTTCCGGCCTTGCTTTAGCTGCCAGCTCAAGCTCCCTTTGCTTTACTTCTTCCGCCAGCTCAAGCTCCTTTCGCTTCGCTTCCGCCGCCTCAAGCTCCTTCTGCTTTGCTTCCGCCGCCAGCTTAAGCTCTCTTTGCTTCGCCCAGTCCGACAGGCGGGCGGAGATCCTGGTAAGGCCATAAACCTTTTCCCGGATGCCATCCGTCAGAAGCCGCCGGTCCAGCCTCCAGGTCCAGTTGCCGCCCAGCGTGGACGGGAAATTGATCCTAGCCTCCCCGTCCAGCCCCAGATAGTCCTGGATGGGGATGATGCAGGTATTGGCGCAGCTCATCATCGCCATGCGCACGAAGTCCCAATACCGCTCCTTAAGAGGCGTGTCCGCGTCGTCCATGTACTCTTCCGCGAACGCCCTGCTTTCCCGGTCCAGCCCCTTGTACCACTGCACCAGGGTCTCATTGTCATGGGTCCCGGTATAGACCACGCAGTTGCGGTCATAGCTGTGGGGCAGGTAATCCGTTTCCTCCCTGGGGTCGAAAGCGAACTCCAACACCTTCATGCCGGGATAGCCGCTGTCCTTAAGGAGCTTTGCCACGCTCGGCGTCAGGAACCCTAAGTCCTCGGCAATGATCTGCCTTGCGCCCAGCCGTTCGTCCAGGGTGCGGAACAGTTCAATGCCAGGCCCTTTTTCCCAATGACCGCCTTTCGCGTCCTTAGCGCCAAAGGGGATGCTGAAATATTCATCGAAGCCGCGGAAATGGTCTATCCTCACCACATCATAGAGGCGGGAGCAATAGTCGATCCTCTTGCACCACCAGGCATAGCCGGTCTGCTTATGATAGTCCCAGCGATACAAAGGGTTCCCCCAAAGCTGCCCGTCCGCCGAGAAAGAATCCGGCGGGCAGCCTGCCACGGCGGCCGGCTTTAAATCTTCATCGAACTGGAACATCTGCGGGGCGGCCCAGGCGTCCGCGGAATCATACGCCACATAAATGGGGATGTCGCCGATGATCTCGATGCCGTTCTTGTTGGCGTATGCCTTCAACCGGTCCCATTGCCTGCGGAACAGGAATTGCAGGTATTTATAAAATTCAATGTCAAAATAGCATTCCCGCCGATAATAATCCAGGGCGTAGCCCCAGCGCATCCTGATGTCCTGCGCCCACTCGCTCCAAGGCGCGCCGTGAAACCGAGGCCGAATCGCCATGAACAGGGCATAATCATCCAGCCAATCGGCGTTGCCCGTCATGAAACGGACAAATTCCGGATCCTGCCAGGCCCTGCTGCGCCCATAGGCCTTGCGCAGCAAGGTCAGGCGGTTCTCATAAAGCTTGCCGTAGTCCACGCGTCCGGCATCCTCCCCGAAATCGGCCGCGTCACATTCTTCCTTCGTAAGGAGCCCCTCTTCCACCAACTCCTCCAAGTCAATGAAATACGGGTTGCCCGCGAAAGAGGAAAAAGACTGGTATGGGGAGTCCCCATAACCGGTAGGCGATAAAGGAAGGATCTGCCAGTAGCTCTGCCCCGCTTCCTTTAAATAATCGACCCAATCATAGGCTTCCTTGGAAAAGCAGCCGATCCCATACTTGGACGGCAGGCTTGACACCGGAAGCAACACTCCGCTCGCTCTTTTCATACTTCCTCCTCATTCCGGAGCGCTTGCGCGATAAAGCGACGAGAAAACGCGAATGTGGTTTCTCATCTGCCATCAAAGCAATTTGTGACGCTCCGGCACAAATTGCTTAACGAGGGAACTTCGTTTTCAATCTTTTGCATGTTCCCCGGGGCGGCTTACCTGCCCAGCATAAGCCCGCTGCGCGCTTCGACCCGCACCTTTCCGTCCGAGTCGAGGGTCGGGCTTTTCCGGCAGTCCGTTTCCGTCCCGTCCGCCAACACGGTCCATTCGCCTTTAGGCGGCTCCACCCAGGCCGCTTCCCTGCCGGCATTGTACAAAATGAACAGCCTCCCACAGGGCACCACGTCTTCCGCCCCATGCTTCCCCGGGGCGGGACGGTTGTCCACCTGGAAGGAAACCACCCCTTCCGCATGTACCTTTTCATCAAAAATACGCTTCCAAGCGTCTTCGGACTTGTCATTCAGCCCGGGCAGGCGCTTCCTGAGCCGGATCAGGCCCGCGTAATAATCCACCAGGTCCGAGAACTCCACGGTCTGCTTCCACCGAAGCATGTTCACCTCCGGATGGGAACGGAAACTGTTGCTGTCGCCGTATTTCGTACGGCCGAACTCCTCCCCTGCCTGTAAAAACAGGTTGCCCTGGCAGGTAAAGCAGATGAACGCGGTAAGCTTGTTCGCGGCCATCACGTCCCCGTGCTTCACCCGGAAGACCCCCGCCTCCTGCATCGGTCCGCTGGAACGGCGGTAGTCGTCGGTGTGCCCGCGCCCGCCGTGCATGGAAAGCACCAGCTTATCCCAAAGCGTGTAATTATCATGGGCAGACACGTAATTGATGACCTGGGCGCAGCTTTTCGGGGCAAATTCCGTCTGAAAGCAAGGGTCTAACACCCCGTTCTGCGCATCTTCCCCCGGCGCCATAAGCCTGCCGCCAAAAGCCCCCTCGTCCAAAAGCTCCCTTTTGCGCCAGCCGGACACGGCGCAAAGCACCCTTTTCTCCAGATGCCTGCCTCCATTGACGAAGCCCGGCACTTCCCCATAGAATACATGCCCCTTGATCACGTCCCGGGTGTCGTCGCAGAACACCGAGATCCCATCGTCCAGGCGGTCCACATTGGATTTCAGGGAAGCCGTGGTGCCATCCTCCATGGGGGACTCATTCGCCCGCCATGGTTCCCCGTACAGGAACTTTTCCCCCGGGCCGAACGCTTCATCCAGCTCCTGGCGGATGCGGTTCATCAGCTCCACGGTCAACAGCCCCATCAGGTCGAAGCGGAAGCCGTCGATATGGTACTCCCTCGCCCAATACAGGATGGAGGCCACGATATATTCGTCCACCATGGCGCGCCCAGCGGCGATGTCGTTTCCACAGGCGGAGCCGTCGGACAGGCTCCCGTCTTCCCAATGTCTATAATAATACCCGGGGGCCATCCGGTCAAGCCAGGAATCATCCGAATACGTATGGTTATACACCACGTCCATGATGACGCGGATGCCGTTTCGGTGGAGCGCCTGGACCATCTCCTTGCATTCCCGGATCCGGACCGTGCCGTCAAAGGGGTCCGTGGCGTAGGACCCCTCCGGCACATTGTAATTGAGGGGGTCATATCCCCAATTATACTGCTTCTCTTCCCCCGCCTCGTCCAGGGCGCTGTAATCGAAGATCGGCATAAGGTGGACATGGGTGACGCCCAGCTTTTTCAAATATTCCATGCAGGTGGGGTATTCCCCGTTGGTGCCCTCCACGGTGAACGCCTTGAACTTGCCCCGGTACTTTGGCGGGATGCCGCTGTCTTCATCATAGGAGAAATCCTTCACATGGAGTTCATAGATCACCTGCTCCGCGCTGTAAGGA
>CANPWC010000025.1 GCA_947581905.1 uncultured Acetatifactor sp. | reverse complement strand
AATTCCACAGGGAAGTTAGGAAGAGGTAAATTCCACTTCTGGGTTACTGGGGGTGGAATTTAAATTTTCAATTCACAGTTTATAAGTTTATCCTGACTTTTCAGAAACGGCACTAGATATTTTCGGCATTATTTGGTATACTGTTCCTAAGTGCGGGGAAGGGAGGCTTGTGCGCCCCTTTTTCCGCGGGATGGAAATGCAAAAGCAATGATACAAAGGAGTTTTTTGGTATGAGAACCTATTTAGTGACAGGTGGGGCCGGCTTCATCGGCTCCAATTACATCCATTACATGTTCCGCAAATATGGCGACGCCATCCGCATCATCAATGTGGACGCCTTGACTTATGCGGGCAACCTTGAGAACCTTAAGGATGTGGAAGGGCGTAAGAACTATACTTTCGTGAAAGCCAACATTTGCGATAAGGAAGCGATTGCCGAGATTTTCGCCCACAATGACATCGACCGCGTGGTGCATTTCGCCGCGGAGAGCCATGTGGACAGGAGCATCCGCAATCCGGAGGTCTTCGTGCAGACCAACGTCTTAGGCACGGCGGTCATGCTCAACTGCGCCAAGGCGGCCTGGGAGCTGCCGGACGGCACGTTCCGTGCGGACAAGAAGTTCCTGCACGTATCCACGGATGAGGTGTACGGCTCTTTGGAGGAGGACGGGGGATATTTCTATGAGACGACCCCTTACGCGCCCCACAGCCCTTATTCCGCCAGCAAGGCCAGTTCGGACATGCTGGTGAAAGCCTACATGGACACATACCATTTCCCCGCGAACATCACCAATTGTTCCAACAATTATGGGCCTTACCAGTTCCCGGAGAAGCTGATCCCTTTGATCATCAACAATGCGCTCCAGGGCAAGAAGCTTCCCGTCTATGGCGACGGAAAGAACGTGCGCGACTGGCTGTATGTGGAGGATCATGCCAAGGCCATCGACATGGTGCAGGAGCAGGGCAAGCTGTTCGAGACCTACAATGTGGGTGGACATAATGAGAAGCGCAATATCGAGATCGTCCACATCATTATTGAGACGCTGCAGGAAATGTTGGACGATTCCGACCCCAGGAAGGCATTGGTGACGGAAGACCTGATCACCTATGTGCAGGACCGCAAGGGGCATGACCGCAGGTATGCCATCGCCCCGGACAAGATCAAGGCACAGATCGGCTGGTATCCGGAGACCATGTTCAAAGAAGGCATCCGCAAGACCATCCAGTGGTATTTCGAGCATGAGGATTGGATGAAGAACGTGACGAGCGGCGATTACCAGAAATATTACTCCGAGATGTATGAGAAGAACAACGGCTGACGCGCCTTATTGGCCGCATTGCCGTATCAGTAAGGGACGTCCCTTTGGGGCGTCGGGAAAGAGGACGATATGAAAGGCATCATTCTTGCGGGAGGGGCCGGGACGCGGCTCTATCCTTTGACCAAAGCGATTTCCAAGCAGATCATGCCAGTGTACGACAAGCCTATGATCTATTATCCCCTGTCTACCTTGATGCTTGCCGGCATCCGGGAAGTCCTGGTGATCTCCACGCCGCGCGACCTGCCCGTGTTCGAGGAGCTGTTGGGGGATGGCGGCCAGCTTGGGATGGATATCCATTATGCCGTCCAGGAATACCCCAGGGGCCTGGCGGACGCTTTCCTCATTGGGGAAAAGTTCATCGGAAGCGACCATGTGGCGCTGGTGTTGGGTGACAACATCTTCTATGGGCAGAGCTTCACCAGGGTGTTGGAACAGGCTGCCGCCAGGGAAAAGGGCGCCACGATCTTCGGATATTATGTCAGGGACCCCAGGGAATACGGCGTAGTGGAATTTGACGCGTCCGGCAAGGCGATCTCCATCGAGGAGAAGCCTGCAGAGCCGAAGAGCAATTATGCTGTGCCGGGACTGTATTTTTATGATAATGACGTGGTAGAGATCGCGAAGAACGTAAAGCCGTCCGCACGCGGCGAGATCGAGATCACCAGCGTCAACAATGAGTACCTGGCCCGTGGGACCCTATATGTGGAAACGTTGGGGCGCGGCTTCGCCTGGCTGGATACGGGCAACCATGACGCGCTTTTGGATGCCGCGGATTTCGTGGCGGCTTTCCAGAAAAGGCAGGGGCTGTACATTTCCTGTATTGAGGAAATCGCGTATAAGAGGGGCTTCATCGACAGGGACCAGCTGCTGAAGCTGGCGGAGCCGCTCATGAAGACCAACTACGGCAAATATCTGGTGGAGATCGCCAACGGGCTATAAAGCGGAACGGAAAGCCGCATGCCGGGTAGGGCAGCATGTCGGATAGGGCCTCGCGTGTGATGGGGCGGCGTATCAGATAAGAAAGGATAAAGCGTATGGGACAGATAACGGTAGAAACATGTGAGATCGAGGGCTTGAAGGTGATCACCCCCACGGTGCACGGGGATGCCCGGGGCTATTTCTGTGAGACCTATCATTACAATGACTTTAAGGAGGCCGGCATCGACGTGGTGTTCGTCCAGGACAACCAGTCCGCTTCCAAGAAAGGGGTGCTGCGCGGCCTGCATTTCCAGAAGCAGTTCCCCCAGGATAAGCTGGTGCGGGTCATCCGCGGCGAAGTATACGACGTGGCGGTGGACCTTCGTGAGGGATCCCCTACGTTCGGGAAGTGGCACGGGGTGCTCTTGAGCGAGGAAAACAAGAAGCAGTTCTTCGTGCCGAAGAATTTCGCCCATGGCTTCCTGGTGCTGTCCGATTATGCGGAGTTCTGCTATAAATGTTCTGACTTCTATCATCCCAACGATGAGGGCGGGATCGCGTACAACGATCCGGAAATCGGCGTAGAGTGGCCGATCCCGGAGGGGATGGAGCTTATCATGTCGGATAAGGACACCAAATGGGGAGGCTTGTCCGCTTACCGTAAGCAAAAGGAAAATTGCTAAAGGGTCCCGCAAGGGGCCGGCAGGAGCAGACATGAAGATGACAAAGCGGCGCGGCGTCACCCTGTTTTGCGCATTGGCGGCAGTGGTGGCGTCCATCATTATATTACACCATAACCCGAACGCGGACCCTGGCGAGGAGCTTCTGAAAAAGACGCTTTCCTGCGCCGTCATAGCGGCTGCCTGCATCATTTTCGCCGTCG
Source organism: uncultured Acetatifactor sp. (assembly GCA_947581905.1). Classification (GTDB taxonomy): domain Bacteria; phylum Bacillota; class Clostridia; order Lachnospirales; family Lachnospiraceae; genus Acetatifactor. The sequence goes on along the minus strand of CANPWC010000025.1, from coordinate 18,554 downwards.
GATACGATAAGTTCACCGTCCTTCCCGTGGAACTCTACCAAAACAGGCACCTGATCTGGAAGCTGGCGAAGAATGATTTTAAAAAAAGGTATGCAGGTTCCTATTTAGGAGCCGTTTGGGCGATGGCGCAGCCGGTGGTGACGGTCGCCATGTACTATGTGGTGTTCGATAAGATCATGGGAAGCGCTTCCACCGCTTACCGGGACGGCGTGGAAGTGCCGTTCGTGCTGTTTTTGACTGCCGGGCTGGTGCCCTGGTTTTATTTCAGCGAGGCTTTGACCAATGGGACCAACGCCCTTTTGGAATACCATTACCTGGTGAAAAAGGTGGTGTTCAAGATCAGCGTCCTGCCCATCATCAAGATCATAGCCGCGACTTTCATCCATGTCTTTTTCGTGCTGGTGCTGCTTGTGGTGGCGGCAGTCTATGGGTATTATCCTACGATTTATACCTTGCAGATCATCTATTACAGCTTCTGCCTGTTCGTGCTGGTGTTGGCGATAAGCTACACGACCTGCGCGGTGGTGGTCTTTTTCCGCGATTTATCCCAAATCATCAATATCGCGCTCCAGATTGGGATGTGGGCGACCCCCATCCTGTGGAACATCGAGGCGCTCGGTGGCGGCTGGATCACGATCTTAAAGCTGAACCCCCTGGTCTATATCGTGAACGGCTACCGCAGCGCGATTTACGAAAGGCAGTGGTTTTTCCAGGACTTCTTTTCCACCATGTATTTTTGGATCGTGACCGTGGTGCTGTTCGGGATCGGCGCGTTGGTGTTCAAACGGCTTAAGGTACACTTCGCGGACGTGTTGTAGGAGGGCGTGATGGAGAAAAACCTGGCGATTGAGGTCAAGAACGTCAAAAAAGTCTATAAGCTCTATGATAAGCCGTCGGACCGCATGAAGGAGGCTTTCGGCTTTGGCAGGAAGGTGAACCATAAGCTCCATTATGCCTTAAACGGGGTGAACATGGAAATCGGCCAGGGGGAAACGGTAGGCATCATCGGCACCAATGGCTCCGGCAAATCGACGATTCTTAAGATCATCACCGGCGTCCTGAACCCTACGGAGGGGGAGGTGCGCGTGAAAGGGAGGATCTCCGCCCTGCTGGAATTGGGGGCGGGCTTCAACATGGAGTACAACGGCATCGAGAACGTATACCTGAACGGGACGATGATGGGCTTTTCGGAAAAGGAAATCGAAGCGAAGCTGCCGGACATCCTGTCTTTCGCGGATATCGGGGACTATGTCTACCAGCCGGTCAAGACCTATTCCAGCGGCATGTTCGTGCGGCTGGCTTTTGCCGTGGCCATCAATATCGAGCCGGAGATCCTGATCGTGGACGAGGCGCTGAGCGTCGGGGATGTGTTTTTCCAGGCGAAATGTTACCATAAGTTTGAAGAATTTAAGAAGTTGGGCAAGACGATCGTGTTCGTCAGCCACGACTTAAGCAGCATCAGTAAATATTGTGACAGGGTATATCTGCTCAACCAGGGCAACATCCTGGGCGTGGGAAGCCCACGGGAGATGATCGACGCTTATAAGCGCGTGCTGGTGGGGCAATATGAGGTCCATGAAAAAGAAGAGGACGACCTTTTGCAGGACGATGCGCTGCGCTCGGCCGCAAGGGCGGCCGCGGCCGGCCAGGGTGGCAGGCCGGCTGGGGATGCCGGCAAAAGGGGCCTGGGCAAGGAAGCGGGAGCTGGGGCAGGAGCCGCCGGGGAAGGAAGCACGGACAAGGCCGCGCCTGCTTCATCCGGGCAGCAGGCCTTTCAGGGCAAAAGCAGCGCCGAGAATCCGCAGGCGTTGGAATATGGGGACCGGAAGGCAAGGATTGAGGCTTTTTACCTGACGGATGACAAGGGGGTCCGCACCACCGCCGTCATCAAGGGCAGCCCCTATACCGTCCATATGCGGGTCCGCATCCTGGAGCATATCCCTGAGCCGATTTTCGCTTTTTCCATCAAGGACGTCCATGGGACGGAGATCACCGGGACGAACACGATGATCGAGAAAGCGTTCCTGGAAAGCGCTTATCCAGGGCAGGTAAAAGAGATCACGTTCACCCAGAGGATGACCCTCCAGGGAGGGGAGTATTTGCTGTCCTTAGGCGTGACAGGCTACAACAAAGATATTTTCGAGGTATACCACCGTTTGTATGACGTGCTGAATATTACGGTGGTGTCGGACAAGAACACGGTGGGATATTTTGATTGTGAATCAACGGTCGTGGTGAGGGCGATATGACGGAACAGATCGGTAACGTCCGGCTGGATTTGTCCAAATACGGCGGACAGGATTATTATAGCGACGGCGCGGTGGAAGATGAGCTGCTTCGGATCGTGCAGGAGGTTCCCCAGGAAGATTATGGGAAGGTGATCCAGGAACGGAAGCAGTGGCCTATTTTATACCACCTTTCCTCTTTGCGGGAAAATATCGTGGAATGGCTGCCGATCGATGGACGGGACAAGGTCCTGGAGGTGGGGAGCGGCTGCGGGGCCATCACCGGGGCGCTGGCGGCCAAGGCAGAGGAAGTGACCTGCGTGGACCTGTCTTATAAGCGCAGCCTGATCAATGCCCACCGCCACAAGGACTGCGGGAACGTGACGATCCATGTGGGGAATTTCAAGGATATCGAACCGGGGCTTGCGGCAGATTATGATTACATCTGCCTGATTGGCGTGTTTGAATATGGCCAGGGCTACATCGGGGGACCAACGCCCTATGAAGATTTCTTGAGGATCCTGCTTCCCCATCTGGCACCGGACGGCCGGATCGTGATCGCCATTGAAAACAAGTATGGGTTAAAATATTTCGCGGGCTGCCGGGAGGACCACTTAGGGACCTATTTCGGCGGCATCGAGGATTACGCGGCCGGAGGCGGGGTGCGCACTTTCGGCAGGCAGGGCCTGGAAAAGATCCTGGACGCCTGCGGCGTGAAGGAACGCAGTTTTTATTATCCCTATCCCGATTATAAATTCATGACGACGCTCTACAGCGATAAGCGGCTGCCCGCCAAGGGGGAGCTTTCCAACAACCTGCGGAACTTCGACCGGGACAGGATGCTTTTGTTTGATGAGAAAAGGGCTTTCGACGGGCTGGCGAAGGAAGGCTTGTTCCCCATCTTTTCCAATTCTTATCTGCTGGTCTTAGGGGATGGGCTGCCCGTGCAATATGTGAAATATTCCAACGATCGTGCCAGGGATTACCAGATCAAGACGGAGATCGTCGAGGAAGGGAATGGGCTGGCGGTTTATAAGACGCCGTTGTCCGGCAGCGCCGCCGGGCATGTGGCCGGAATGGGCGCTTCTTATGAGAAGCTTCGGAAGCGCTACCAGGGCAGCGCCCTTTCGGTCAATGAATGCAGGCTCGTGGGGAATGGGGCAAACGGAAAAGGCGTGCGCGCCCGTTTCGCGTATGTGTCGGGGACGCCCCTTTCCGAACTCATGGACCGCTGCCTGGAGCAGGGGGATGTGGACGGGTTTTATGGGTATTTCCGGGAATATTGGAAGCGTATCAGCTTTGGCGGGGACGCTTGCGTGACGGATTATGACCTGGTGTTCTCCAATCTTTTGGTGTCTGGCGAGGACTGGACCCTGATTGATTATGAATGGACCTTTGACCGTCAGGCTGACGCGAAGGAACTGGCGTACCGCGCCGTATATTGTTATCTTCTGGAAAATGAGAAGCGCAAGGCCCTGGATGAGGGGCGTATGCTGCAGGAATTGGGGATTCGCGAAGAGGAAGCGCAAAGGTTCCGGGAGCGGGAGATGGCATTCCAGCGGTTCGTTACCGGAGGGCTTCGTTCCATGGCGCAGATCAGGGACGATATCGGCATGCGCGTGACTTCGCCGCAGAAGTGGGTGGATCGCTATGAGGACTCGGCTGGCGTGAACCGTTTCCAGGTCTATGAGGACCGTGGGGATGGCTATCGGGAGGAGGATTCTTATTTCCTGCCGGACGCTTACCAGGGGGAAAATAGGATAGATGTCCGCCTCAAGGTGGACGGCGGCGTCCGCACGCTGCGTATCGATCCGGCGATGGATTCCTGCATCGTGAAGCTGGAGGAAGCTACTTGGAACGGGACGCCCCTGAACTTAAGGGACAGGCATCTGCTGGTGGTAAATGGGAAGCTTTTCCAGGCCGCCGCCCCGGAGGAACTCCCTACCCTGGTCTTTGCTACGAAGGATCCGAACATCAACCTCCGCCTGGACCGCCTGAAGCGGCAGGAGGAGAACGAGCTGGCGGTCCGGATGGAAATTGTGCGGGTTCCTATGGCGGCGGCACAGGATCTGGCCGCCCGGCATGGTTTGGGGAGAGTGATGGGGACGTGATCAAGGCTTTGGTGAAAGAGTTGTTGTCCTATCCGTTCAGGCGGCGTTATCAGAGGGATTTGGCCGCCAAAAAGGTGGATTATGACGCTTGGGCCCGAAAAGGGGAGGCGGAAGGGAAAGCAGGAGGGGAAGCTGGGAAGAAGCCGGAGGAGTGGACCGATGGGCGGGATCGCTTCCAACGCCCTTTCTGTTTCCAGGTGCAGGAGTCGCCGCGGCTTGTGGTCCTGAGAGCCTCCAGGGGCAGTCTGTCCAAGGAGGCGTGGGAGCGCATCCAGGCGTATTTTGACGCGCACCCGGAGGTGGTCGTCGCATATGGGGATGAGGACGTGGAGGAGTCGGGCGGGCGCAGGCATAGCCCCTGGTATAAGCCGGATTGGTCCCCTGACACGTTCACCTCTTATTTTTATTGGGGAAGCGTCACCGTCCTGCGCCGGTCCTGGGCGGAGGGCGCATGCCTGGACGGGCCGTGGCGGGAAGCGGGCGATATCGACCCGGCGGAATTTGGCCGATGGGCCAGGAAAGCGGCGGAAGCGGCGGGCGGATTCCGAAAGGGCTGCCGCTCCATCGGGCACATCCCTGCCATCCTGTTCCATGCGGTCTCGGAGGAAGTCCAGGACGTTTACCGAAGCTTAGACGCTTGGCGGGGAGAAGTCCCTGCGGGCGGGACGGTGGCGGCGGGCTCGGACGGGACAGCAGTCGAGGACGCGTCGGCGGTTTCAGGCGGGACGGCGTATCGAGTCTCTCTCATCGTCCCCTCCAAGGACCACCCCGCCCTTTTGCGGCAATGCCTGGATTCTGTCCTGCGTACGGCGCAGTGCGTCCCTTACGAGGTCGTGGTGGTGGATAACGGCAGCGACGCGGATAACCAAAAGCAGGTGGAAGCCCTGCTAAGGGCGTATCCTTTCAAGGCATCCCTCCTTTATCGCCCGATGGAGTTCCATTTCTCCGAGATGTGCAACCTGGGCGCGGAGCATGCCCTGGAACGGGCGCTTGCCGAGGGACTTAAGAGGGAATCGGTCTTCTTCCTTTTCTTAAATGATGATGTGGAGCAGGCCTGCGAAGGCTGGTTGGAGGCCTTGGTCCAAAAAGCCGCCCTGCCTTATGTGGGCGCCGTTGGCATGAAGCTTTATTACCCTGGCGGGAGGCGCATCCAGCATGACGGGATCACGAATCTGCCCATGGGTCCCGTGCATAAGCTGCAGTTCTTGGAGGATGTGGAAGATTACGACCATGGGCGCAACCGGGAGGACTGGAACGTGTTGGCGGTTACGGGGGCCTGCCTGATGTGCCGGGCGGACCGATTTGTGCAGGCAGGCGGTTTTTCCGAGGAATTGCGGGTGGCGTTCAATGATGTGGACCTGTGTTTCCGGTTATGGGAGGCGGGTTATCATAACGTGGTGGTGAACCGCTTTTATGCGTATCATCATGAATCTGTCAGCCGGGGCGCTGATGAGTCCGTGGAAAAGCTGGACCGCCTGCAGAAGGAGCGGGCAAAGCTTTATGAGGCCCATCCCGGACTGAAAGGAAAAGATCCTTATTATCCTGCCGGCTTGGGAGCGGACTGCCTGGATACGCGCATCCGTCCCGCCTATGTGACGGCGCAAAACCGGGCGCAGGCCTTTCGCGGCAAGAAAAGGGCCGTGGATTGGACCAAGGTGCGGAGGGATGAATGCCTGCTGTTTCGGGTCGAGCGCTGTGACGATGGAAAGATCCAGGGGTATGGGATCGTGTTGGGGGACGACAATGCCTGTTATGAGAGGACGCTGCTGATTTGTGCCGCGGATGCGGGGGAGGAGCCGGGGGAGGCTTACTTCCTGCCTCTGATGGGGCAGTATCGCCCGGACCTGGAAGAGAACCTGCCCGACCAGAAGAATGTGGCGCTGTGCGGCTTCGAGGTGGACGCTGCGGACGCGGGTGCGCGGGACCGCAGTATGGACGCCGCGGACGGAAGCGTCACGGGCGGGCGGAAAGGCATCGCGTCCATCACGGCATCCGACTTGCCGGCAGGGACTTATCGATTGGGGCTGCTGGCGCGCAACCGCGTCACGGGCCTTGTGTTGTTTCACTGGAGCAACCGCATGTGGCACAAAAAAGGAAAGGAAAGGCCGGTAGAAAGAGATGGCAGGGACTGATTATAAGGAAGCGTATGAACAGGAACATATCCGATGCGCGGACCTGGCGGCCCGGATCGCGGATTTGGAGGCCAAGAATGAAGAGCTGGAATGGAAATTGGGCAGGATCAAGAACAATCCCCTCTGGAAAGCCAGCAAGCCGGCCCGTGACGTGATGCATTGGGCGATCCGCCAAAAGGACCGGGTGGCCAACTGCGGGAGCCTGCGGGGGGTGCTAGCCAAGCTGGATTATAAAAAAAGGGAAAAGGAAGCCATGAAGCAGTTCGGCACGCAAAGCTTCCCTTCGCCGCAGGAAGCGGCAAGGCAGCGCGCGGAGCGTTTTCCACGGATGGTGAAGGTCAGCATCCTGGTCCCCTTATGGAACAATGATCCGAAATTCCAGCGGGAAATGCTGGATTCCGTGATGAACCAGACCTATGAGAATTGGGAGCTTTGCCTGGCGGACGGCTCGGATGAGGCGCATGGGGAGATCGGGGAAATCTGCCGGGAATATGCGGCCAAAGCAGGGGGCAGGATCTTATACCGCCATTTGAAGGAAAACGGCGGCATCGCCGGCAACACCAACGCCTGTTACGCCATGTCCACCGGGGAATATATCGGCTTGTTCGACCAGGACGACATCCTCCATCCCAGCATTTTATATGAATATGTCAAAGCCATCAACGAACAGGACGCGGATTTCCTGTACTGTGACGAGACCACGTTCCATAACGGCGACATCAACAAGATGCTGACGATGCACTTCAAGCCGGATTTCGCCCCTGACAACCTGCGCGCCAATAATTACATCTGCCATTTCAGCGTCTTTTCCAGGGAATTGATGGAAGGGACGGAATTGTTCCGGACGAAGTATAACGGCAGCCAGGACCATGACATGATCCTGCGCCTGACGGACAAGGCCAGGCATGTGGTCCATGTGCCCCGCCTCATGTATTATTGGAGGAGCCATCCGGGCAGCGTTGCCTCCGGCATCGAGGCCAAGCCCTATGCCATCGAGGCGGCCAAGGGGGCGGTGTCCGAGCATCTGCGCAAGCACGGATATGAACATTTCCGCATTACCAGCACTAGGGCTTTTGAGACGATCTTCCGCATCCAATACCAGATCATCGGGAACCCGAAGATTTCCATTTTGATCCCCAACAAGGACCATGTGGAGGATTTGCGCCGCTGCGTCGATTCCATCCTGGAGAAGTCCACCTATGACAATTATGAGATCCTCATAGTGGAGAACAACAGCACTACGCCCGAAATCCAGGAGTATTACAGGAAAGTGGAGGAAGAGGACAAGGTGCGGGTGGTCGCCTTCCAGGGAGGCTTCAACTATTCCGCGGTGAATAACTTCGGCGCGAAATACGCGGACGGCGATTATCTGCTCCTTTTGAACAACGATACCCAGGTGATCACGGTCAACTGGATGGAGGAGCTGCTTATGTATGCCCAGCGTCCCGATGTGGGCGCGGTGGGGGCGAAGCTGTATTATGGGGACCGGACCATCCAGCACGCCGGGGTCGTGATCGGCCTGGGGGCCCATAGGACCGCGGGGCATACCCATTATAAGCAGTCCAGGCAGAACCTGGGTTACATGGGGAGGCTGTGCTATGCCCAGGATGTGTCCGCCGTCACCGGCGCGTGCCTGATGGTGAAAAAGAGCCTGTACGATGAGCTGGGCGGCTTGGACGAGGGGTTCCGGATTTCCCTGAACGATGTGGACTTCTGTCTGCGCCTGCGCGAAAAGGGGCTGTTGAATGTATGGACCCCTTTTGCGGAGCTTTACCATTATGAATCCGTCTCCCGGGGGTTGGACGACGTGGGGGAACGCGCGCGGCGTTATGAACAGGAATCCCAAAGGTTCCGCGAGAAATGGAAGGATGTCCTGGCGAAAGGAGACCCGTATTACAACCCGAACTTTTCCCTGGACAGGAGCGATTTCTCCCTGGCCGTTGCGGGGCAGGGCGGGAAATCGTAGCGGAAAGAATGGCGGGAAAGAATCTCCCAAAAGTGGCTTTTCAGATGTGGGAAAATATGTTAGAATGAAAATGGTACGGGCCCGGCCGGCATACGGCGCGGGCGTATAGAATGGAAAAAGGTTTATTTCGACAGGAGGAGATTACAATGGGCTATCAGGAAGAGTATCGTTTCTGGTTGGAGGACGACTATTTTGACCAGGCTACGAAAGACGAGCTTCTCGCCATTCGAGACAACGAAAAAGAGATCGAGGAAAGATTCTATAAAGAGCTGGAGTTCGGCACGGGCGGCCTGCGCGGCGTGATCGGCGCGGGCACGAACCGGATGAACATCTATACCGTGCGGAAAGCCACCCAGGGGTTGGCGAACTTTATTTTAAAACAAGGCACACAGGCAAAGGGGGTCGCCATCGCTTACGATTCCCGCCGGATGTCCCCGGAATTTGCCGATGTGGCTGGCTTGTGCCTGGCGGCGAACGGCATCAAGGCTTATGTGTTTGATTCCCTGCGCCCTACGCCGGAGCTGTCTTTCGCCCTGCGTACGCTGGGATGCACGGCCGGGATCGTGGTGACTGCCAGCCATAACCCGCCGGAATATAACGGCTACAAGGTTTATTGGGAGGACGGCGCGCAGGTGACGGCCCCCAAGGACAAGGAAATCATTGGCGAAGTGAAGGCGATCAAGGATTACCACACCGTCAAGACCATGGATAAGGATGCGGCGGTCGCCGCCGGCCTGTATCAGGTCATCGGCAAGGAGATCGACGACGCTTACATGGTGGAGCTGAAGAAGCAGATCATCCATCCCGACGTCATCAAGGAGATGGCGGAAGAGATCAAGATCGTATATACCCCGTTATGCGGCACCGGCAACCTGCCTGTAAGGCGGGTGTTGTCCGAGCTGGGCTTCAAGCATGTATATGTGGTGCCTGAACAGGAGAACCCGGATCCGAACTTCACGACCCTGGAATACCCGAACCCGGAGGATCCCAAGGCGTTCACCTATGCCCTGCGCCTTGCCAAGGAAAAGGATGCGGACATCGTCTTGGCCACTGATCCGGACGCGGACCGTTTGGGCGTATATTGCAAGGATGCGAAGACTGGCGAGTATGTTTCCTTTACCGGCAACATGTCCGGCATGCTGATCGCGGAGTATCTTTTGAGGGAGCGGAGGGCGACCGGGACCATGCCTGAGGATCCCGCGCTGGTGACTACCATCGTGACGACCAACATGACCACTCCCATCACCCAGGCTTATGGCGTGAAGAAGATCGAGGTGCTGACCGGCTTCAAGTTCATCGGCGAGCAGATCAAGCGCTTCGAGCAGACCGGCTCCAACCATTATGTGTTCGGCCTGGAAGAGAGCTATGGCTGCCTGGCGGGGACCCATGCCAGGGACAAGGACGCCTGCGTCGCCGTCATGTGCCTGTGCGAGGTGGCGGCATACTGCAAGAAGCATGGCAAGACCCTGTGGGACATGATGCTGGATATGTATGAGAAGTACGGTTATTATAAAGAGACCCAGTATACCATCACCCTGAAGGGGATCGATGGTTCCAAGCAGATCGCCGAAATCATGGACAAGCTCCGCCGGAACCCGCCTAAGGCTTTTGGCGACGCGAAGGTGTTGAAGTTCCGCGATTATCAGGAGGACCGCATCGTGGACATGGAGACCGGCGAAGAGACCGTTACGGGGCTGCCGAAGTCCAATGTGTTGTATTTCGAGCTCCCGGACGACGCATGGTGCTGCGCCCGTCCTTCCGGGACTGAGCCGAAGATCAAGTTCTACATGGGCGTTAAAGGCAATAGCCTGGCAGATGCGCAGGCGAAGGTAGAGAAGCTGACGCAGGACTTGAAAGCCTGCCTGTAAGCCTGTAGGGACGTCTCGAAGGAATTAAGGAACCAAGGAGGGGTCGCCGCAAAATCAAGTGTGTCCCAAGCGCCTGTTTTGCGACGTCCCCTTTTTTTGTGAAAGCAAGTTTGCATAAGGAGGGCGCGGAAGGATTGCTAGCAAATGTGCGGAAGACCTTATATTACCTGAAAAGGAATGGCTTGGGGGATACGTATTATGCCGCCGTGGAACGGCTTGTGGAGCCGGACCTGGGGACGGATCCGGCCCCGTCCCGGGAAGAATTGGAGGAACAAAGGAAGCGGCAGTGGAAGAAAGCGCCTCTGTTCAGCATCATCGTGCCTGTCTATCGGACGCCGGAAGACTATTTGCTTAAGATGGCCGCATCCGTGTTGGACCAGACTTACGGGAACCTGGAATTGGTGATCGCGGACGCGTCTGAGGACGAAAGCTTAAAGGGCGTGGTCGCGGCCCTGTCGGAAGCGGACGCCGCGCGCCGGAGGAAGTCCCGCATCCGTTATCTGCACTTATCGGAAAATGAAGGCATCGCAGGAAATTCCAACCGGGCCCTTGAAGCGGCATCCGGTGATTATGTCGGCTTGCTGGACCATGACGACTTGCTTGCCCCGGACGCGCTGTATGAAATGGCTGCGTGCATTGAGCAGGCCCAAGATGGGCAGGAGCCGCTTCTGCTATATTCTGATGAGGATAAGTGCGATTCCGAAGGGAAAAGCTTCTATGAGACTTATAAGAAGCCCGGGTTCAATCTGGACCTGTTGTTGTCCAACAATTATATCTGCCATTTTTGCGTGATGAAGTGGGAGCTGATCCAGGAATTGAAATTTCGGAAGGGTTTTGACGGGGCGCAGGATTATGACCTGGTGCTGCGTGCCGTGGCGAGGCTCTGGCCGCGGGTCCAGGCGGTGCGCCATGTGCCGCGGGTGTTGTACCATTGGAGGTGCCATGAGGGCTCCACCGCCTCCAACCCGCAAAGCAAGCGGTATGCCTATGAGGCGGGGCTGCGCGCCGTGGAAGATTTCGTAAAGGACATGGGGTGGAAAGCGCAGGGATATCACCAAAAGCATCTGGGCTTCTATGGGCTTCGGTATGACCCGGACCTTTTGACGGTCCGAAAGGATGTGGGCGCGGTAGGAGGGCGGCTGCTTGCCCATGCGGGACGCCTTGACAAGGAGGTCCGGGAAGAGGAAGGCGTCCTGATGCGCTGCCTGCCGGGCCTGGGTCTAAGGGTCGCGGGCGGGGCCATGGATGAGGATGGAAAGGCGCTGTTTTTGGGGCTGCCCGCCCGATTCAGCGGTTATATGCACCGGGCGGCGCTCGCGCAGGATGTGCCCGCGGTGGATCTGCGCATGGTCCGCATCCGAGAGGAATGCCGCGGGTTGTTTTATGAGGCGACAGGCGTGCCCTATCGGGAGGTCCCGGGGGAGGGGCGGTTCGATGAGGGGACGCTTCCGCCCGGCACGGACCAGAAAGCCCTTGGCCTGCGCCTGGGCGGGGCTTTGCGGGAAGCGGGATACCGCGTCCTGTGGGACCCCACATGGAGCCGGAAGCTGGGGCGCGGGGAAGCGCCCTGACCGCTATGCCGCGGCGTTAAGCGCATTTGGCGGAGCGGACGGGGAGCGCCCCAGCTGCTGGGATTGGCGTTAAGCGTCTTGGCGGAGCGGGCAGGAAGCGCCCTGACCGCTGTGGCTTGGCGTAAGCGTCCTGGCGGAGCGGATGGGGAAGCAGGACGAAGTTAGGAGGAAAGGGGTGTCATTCATGCCGGAAGTGACGGTCGTCATCCCCAACCTGAATGGGATGAAATATATCGGCGGCTGCCTGGAAAGCCTGGGACGCCTGGAGGAAGCGGACCTGTTCCGCGTCCTGGTGGTGGACAACGGCTCCACGGACGGCAGCGCCGAGTTGGTGGCGGAGCGTTACCCGCAGGCCGGGCTGGTCCGTTTGCCGGAGAATACGGGATTCTGCCATGCGGTCAACGTGGGGATCCAGGCAAGCAAGACCCCTTACGTGATCCTGTTGAATAACGATACGGAGGTCCTGCCTGGCTTCGTCCTTGCCCTGTACCGTGCCATGGAGAAGAACCGGCGGGCGTTCGCGATAAGCTCCTTGATGCTTCGCTGGGAGGAGCCGGACCTGATAGACGATGCGGGGGATGGATACTGCGTGTTGGGCTGGGCGTTCGCCCGGGGCAAGGGCCGTCCGGCGGCCGATTACGACCGCCCCGTAAAGGTTTTCGCCGCCTGCGGGGGCGCGGCCATTTACCGCAGGTCCGTTTTTGAGGAAATCGGCCTGTTTGACGAGGCCCATTTCGCTTATCTGGAAGATATCGACATCTGCTATCGCGCCAGGATCTACGGCTATGAATCCTGGTATGAGCCGCAGGCTAAGGTGCGCCACGCGGGAAGCGCATCCTCCGGCTCCCGTTATAATTCCTTTAAGACCAGCCTGGCATCCGCCAACAGCGTTTATCTGATCGGGAAAAACATGCCGTTGCTGCAATGGCTTTGGAACCTTCCATTTCTTTTGACAGGATTTGCCATCAAAACCTGTTTCTTTACATGCAAAAAAATGGGTATGCTATACCTGAAAGGGCTTTGCCGCGGCTTAGGACGCCTTTTTTCCGAAGAAGGAAGGAGCCGCAGGGTGAAGTTTGGATGGAAGCGCCTGCCCAATTACCTGGCGATTCAGGGGCAGCTTTACCTGAATGTGTTCCGTCTGCTTTTCAATCGAACAAATTTTTAAAATATCTTAAGAAATCGCTTCATAAATTCTTAAGTTGCCCCTGGCGGGATAATATTGTAAAATGTTTTTAATTCAAGGGAGGAAACGGTCGAATAGCGCCCTGCGGGGCGTATTAGGCAGGTCGTTTTGGAGCGGTCTTAGGGTATCGTAACAAGGTGATGGCGGATGATCAGGGATAATCAAAAAGTGTTCAATCGGCTGCATTTGATGATGGATGCGCTTATTACGGCGTTTTCCTATGCGTTAGCCTACTATGTCAAGTTTTATGTCCTGAAGGCTGGGCCGGAGCCCGGCGATTTGCCCGCAAGGAATTATTTCCTGATGCTTGTGGGGATCGTCCCTTTATATATGGTCCTGTATTATAAGTGCAACGTCTATACGCCGAAGCGGACGGCGCGCCGCAGGCATGAGATCATGAGCGTTTTCCAGGCCAACGCCATCGGCATCGTGGCCTTTATCCTTTTCTTATATGTGGTCATAAAGGAAATCAACTTTTCCAGAAGCATGATGTTCCTGTTCTTCTGCTTCAATGTGTTCTTTACGGGCTGTTCCCGCGTGGTCCTGCGTAAGAGCCTGCAGACGATGCGGAGCAAGGGCTATAACCTGAAGCACATCATCCTGGTAGGCTATTCCAGGGCGGCGGAGGAATATATCGACCGGATCCTGGAGAATCCCCAGTGGGGGTATGTGGTGTGCGGGATTTTGGACGAGCATGTGCCGAGGGGGGCCGTTTACAAGGGGATTAAGGTCTTAGGCTCCATCGGGAACCTGGAGTTCATCCTCCCGGAGAACAAGATGGATGAGATCGCGATCACGCTGCCCCTGAAAGATTATGACAGGCTGGAAGAGATCGTGGGCGTCTGTGAAAAGGCCGGCGTCCATACGAAGTTCATCCCGGACTATAACAGCCTGGTCCCTACCCATCCCTATACGGAGGACCTGATGGGGCTGCCTGTCATCAACATCCGCCATGTGCCGCTCACGAACACGATGAACGTCATGACGAAGCGGGTGATGGATATCGTCGGTTCCATCTTTGGCATCATCATCACCTCGCCCCTGATGCTTTTGATCGCCCTGTTGATCAAGTACACCAGCCCTGGCCCGGTCATCTTCAAGCAAGAGAGGATCGGCTTGCACAATAAGCCGTTTGACATGTATAAGTTCCGTACGATGGAGGTCCAGTCGCCCAAAGAGGAACGCAAGGCATGGACGATCCGCAACGACCCCAGGGTGACGCCCTTTGGGAGGTTTTTACGTAAGACCAGCTTGGACGAGCTTCCCCAGCTTTTCAACATCCTGAAAGGGGATATGAGCCTGGTGGGGCCCAGGCCTGAGCGCCCCCTGTTCGTGGAGAAGTTCAAGGAGGAGATTCCGCGTTATATGGTGAAGCACCAGGTCCGTCCGGGGCTTACCGGTTGGGCGCAGGTCAGCGGGCTTCGGGGGGACACGTCCATCCGCAAGCGGATTGATTATGATATTTATTATATTGAAAATTGGACGCTGGGCTTTGACATCAAGATAATGCTGATGACGCTTTTCACCGGCTTTATCAATAAAAACGCCTATTGAAGGCGGCTAGGGCGCATCTTTGGCAGGTAGCGCCATCAAAAGATCAAAATACACGTAAGGGAGAAAAAGAAAATGGCAGTCAACTCAGAACAAGGCGGGTATAAGAAGGTATCGGAGCAGCGCCCGCCGAAGCGGAAAGCCAAATATATCGTGTTTGGGGTGGAAATCATCCTGCTCGCGGTCATGGCGGCGGTATTGCTCCTGGTCATGCGCAGCACCGAAGGGGATGGACCCATCATGGCACAGATTCCCAGCGAGCCGGAATCTTTGGCGATCGCGCCGGAGGTGCAGGAGATGGAAGAGAACGACGACCCTGTCGTCAGCACCATGAAAGGGTATTGGAACATCGCCTTGTTTGGCATAGACGCCAACAATAAATCGGAGCTTGTCAAGGGCGGCCGCAGTGACAGCACCATGATCGCCAGCATCAACCTGGATACGGGAGACATCAAGCTGGTAAGCGTGTACCGTGACACCTATTTGAACACGAACCCCGGCGTAGAGGGCGATTATTATGCCAAGTGCAACCACGCCTACCACATCGGCGGCGGCGAGACGGCCATTAAAATGCTGAACGCCAACCTGGACATGAACATCAAGGATTATGTGGCGATCGGTTATAAGGGGCTGATCGGCGTCATCGACGGCCTGGGCGGCGTCTATTTGGACGTGGACGACACGGAGCTTAAGCATATCAACAACTACCAGTACAGCATCTGTGAAAGCATGGGGCTTAAGACGGACAGCTATACGCCCGTGACCAAGACCGGCTATCAGAAGCTGAACGGGATGCAGGCCACCGCCTATTGCCGCATCCGTTACAAGGCAGGCAATGATTTCGCCCGTGCGGCGTCCCAGCGGGAAGTGCTTCTGGCAATCGAGGAACAGGTGAAGCAGGCGGACCTCAATACCCTGACCAAGGTGTTTGAGGCGACGATGGAAAACGTGGTGACATCCTTAACGAAGGAAGACATCCTTTCTTATCTTCCTGATGTGGCGAATTATAAGATTGTGGCTGAGGACGGCTTCCCCCAGGAGGATATGCGTGGCCTGGCAGGCATGGGAGGCGGCAAGGGCAGCTGCGTCATCCCGGTAAGCCTGGAATCCAACGTGGTATGGCTGCATGGCTTCTTGTTTGGAGATGAGAATTATACGGTGTCCAGCACCGTGTCAGAATACAGCAGCCATATCCAGTCCGATACGGCAAGCCGCCTGAAATAAGGCAGGACCAGATAGTAGGAAAAGCTGGGCCAGATAGCATAAAAGGCAGGAGCAGAGGATTAGACGACATGAAAAGGGAGCTTTACAGGCTCCCTTTTTCGTTTTATAATGAACTTGTGCCCTGCGGGGCGTGTCCGATAGGGGACACACTCTGCGGGGGCATATCCTGTGGGGACGTGCCCTGCGGGGGCATATCCGATAGGGGTTTAAGCTTGGGGCATGAGACGGGTCGGACGGCCAGTGCCCAAGAGGGGATGTCGAAAATGGACATAGATGTCATAATCCCGGTTTATAAGCCGGACCAAAGCATTTTTACGCTGATTCGAAAGCTGGAGGGGCAGACGGTCCCGCCTCGGACCATCCTGCTGATGAATACAGAGGAAAAATATTTCCAGAACCTGGTCTACGGGACCCAATTCCTGAAAGAGCATCGGAATGTGGAGGTCCGCCACCTTTCCAAGCGGGAGTTCGACCATGGACGGACCAGGCGGGAAGCGGTGAAGCGCTGCCAGTCGGAAATCTTCGTCATGATGACGCAGGACGCCATGCCTGTGGACGACAGGCTCTTGGAGAGGCTGGCCGCAGGCTTAGGGCCGGGCGTCGCCGTCGCTTATGCCAGGCAGCTTCCCAAGGATGATTGCGGGGAGATCGAGAGGTATACACGGCAGTTCAACTATCCGGACAAGTCCCGGGTGAAGTCTTACCAGGATTTGGAGGAATTGGGCATTAAGACGTTCTTTTGCTCCAATGTCTGCGCAGCCTACCGCAGGGATATTTACGAGGAATTGGGCGGCTTCGTGCGGCACACGATTTTCAATGAAGATATGATTTATGCGTCGGGGGCTATTCGGAAAGGGTATAAGATCGCGTACGTGGCGGAGGCGGAAGTGGTGCATTCCCATCATTATACCAATGGGCAGCAGTTTCGGCGCAACTTCGACCTGGGCGTCTCCCAGGCGGACCATCCCGAAGTCTTCGAGGACGTCCCGTCAGAGTCCGAGGGCGTGCGGATGGTGCTGCAGACGGCGCGCCACCTGCTGCGCAAGGGCAAGGCAGGGGAAATCTTCCGCTTGTTTAGCCAAAGCGTATGCAAATATGCAGGCTATTTCCTGGGGAAAAGATACCGCAAGCTGCCGCGCAAGTGGATCCTTGCCTTTACTGACAATAAAGATTATTGGCAGCAGTAAGGAGGATGGATGCACGGCAGCCTGGAAAAGGATGGACCGTCTTATGGTTGCCCTTATGGCTCCAGGTAAATGGGATAGCCCATGTATGGACAATAGCTGGACGCCGCGAACTGCGTCACCTGGAAATTGATGCCAAGCCAGGCGCTTGTGTCTCCCCGCTGCGCGGCTTCTTGGAATACCTCGGCAGGGATGACATAGGTGTCATCCTCCTGGATTTCTTCATTGAGGAAACGGTAGTAGCTTATGATGTTCCCAAAATCATCATAATAGGTGGTCCCGTCCTCCTGGCTGAAGGTGAGGCTGCAGTAGGGCTCCTGGATGTTGATGGCGCGTCCTAAGTGGAGCGTGAATACGTAGTCCTCGCCGGAAGAGACGGAGTAGGACTCCGGACCGTCAATGAAAGGGGGATCCGCAATCGGGCCGTCCGTCAGGAAGATGGACAGGTACCGTTCCTTGTCCTCGTCAATGGTGCAAACCTCCGAGTGGTCCCCTAAGCCGAATAAGAAAGGATAACCGTAAAGGTCCTGCAGGGAGTCCAGGTATTCCGGCGTCAGCGTGACGCTCGCCCCATCTTCGGGCAGGATGTAATCCTCTCCCTCTTTTAGGTGCTTCTGATGGAATTCCCCTGCCATGTTCTCCAGCTTCCAGACATCGGTGACGATATTGTCGCCCAGGTTTAGCAGATGGAAAGTATATCCTTCGCCGGTGCTGCGGTCCACCAGGACCTCGCCGCCGCCCCCATTGGAAATCTCGTAATCTTCGGTATGGAAGTCACATTCATCATAAATGGCCAGATAACGCAGGATATAATAGGGACCGTCGTAGGGAAGCTGCGGATGGTCCGGCTTTGCTAAAAGGGCGACCCAGTAATCCCCCTCCGGCACATCCTCCAGGAAGGACCGTGGGATGCAGACTTCGCCAGTGATGGAATCCCCGGGGCACTCTTCAGCGCTTCCGCGTTTTACGACGCCGTCCTGGTCCAAAAGGAGGGTTTCCCCTACGGTAGTGGTCTTAAGCTGCTCGTTCTGGAACGGGAGCCAGAGGTCCCTTTCCAGGTCGCGGAACCAGGTATAGACCGTGTCGGGATAATTTGTATCGAGACCGTATTCGATATGATATTCCTCATACAGGCGGTCGTAGTCCTCAAACGGCAGTTCATAGGCGATGGACAGCTCCCGGACCGGGGAGACCTCAAGTAGTTCGCTGCGCTGGTTGACTAGGTCCACCAACTTTTCCTGGAGCTCTTGCCCCTTTTGGGGATCGATCATGACCACTGCCAGAAAGCCGACCGCGGCAAGGCTCAAAAGGGCGATGAAGATTCGTGTGATCGTTTTCATGGGACGCCTCCTTTTTCATTTGGATCCTAACTTTCATTGTAGCATTTTTGATAAATATTTCAATGATTATTGTGTGGAAGATGGGGGCATGCCGCGGAAAATGCCTTTTCCATCACGTCTATGGATTTGCCAACGGCCCAGGTGGGCGTCGCGACGCTGTAGCGGTAGAACTGGTCTGAGGCACCATATTCCGACC
>CANPWC010000024.1 GCA_947581905.1 uncultured Acetatifactor sp. | reverse complement strand
CCATGGGACAATAGCAGGATGGTCTTGATCTCCTTCTTCTCCTCCGGGGCGCTAAGCGCCCCGAAGCCTTTGTAATTGTTTTCTACCAGCATGTTGAAGACCTTGGCCCTGGTCTCTTCCGGACCCGTATAACGTCCGTTCAATATCTTAGATACCGTATTCCTGGAAACGTCCGCCATATCCGCAATGTCTTGTAATGTTATCTTTCCTTTCGTTTCCATATGACTCCTTCTTAGGGCGTATAAACATGTACGTCCTCAAACAGGGCATCCATCCCATTCGTATAGATCCCCCAATCCGCCCCATCTACGGATTTGTAAATACGGTTGCTCAAAGCCTTGGCGCCATCCACATAGACTACCACGATCTCATTCTCCATGACGGCCTTGACATGGTATTTCCGGCCCGGCTCAAAGGCAAACCTTGTGACATTGACCGCTTCCGCATAGGGAAGCCTGGGTAAGACGCTTCCGTCATAATGGATGGTCTGGTTCACCCAATCCAGGACGACGCCGACGTACTTCCCATATTCCCCCGCAGGGCCGAAAGCGATCCCGGCATAACCATCCCCTGAGGCGGTTATGTCAAATTCCAGCATCATCGTGGGCTTGCGCATCCCGAAATCCACCAGGGAAACCTCCCCGTCCGACGCGGACAGCTGATAGCCTCCCTCTGCTTCCTCCACGGTCCCCTGCGTGCCGGCCATGGCAAGCTCTGCCTCATTCGCAAAGTATTCCCGGAAGCTTTCCGGCTCCCTGACGCCCAGGGCGCCGTCCTCCTTCTGCACCAACTGATGGATCAGGAGCGAACCGGCCCAGTCGTATGCCCCAGTATCCTTGGGCTCCCTCTTACGCCCGATCCACCCGCACAGATACCTGGCGTCGCCAAGCTTCGCCGTCTTGGCCGCATAGAAACAGAATCCCGTGCCGTCCAGCACATTATCCTCCGGCGCAGTGAAAGGCCCGTTCAGGGACTCGCCGACCGCGTAATAGGTCACGCAGTCCCAGCTGTAGACCAGGTAATAATAGTCCCCCATTAGGAACAGGTCCGGGCACTCCAGCATATATTGGGCGTTCGGCGCATAAAGCGGATCCTCCAGGGTCCATTTCGACAGGTCGTCCGAGGTGAACTTCGCGACGACGCCGCCAAGCTCCTCCTCCCTTGCCGCGATCAAAAGCCAATAGCGCTGTTCCTCTTCATTCCAGAACACGAACGGATCCCGGAAATCATCCCCGGAATACCCATCCGGCGCATAGAACGTGTCCTCCGGCACTTTCGTCCAGGTCACGTTGTCATCGCTGACGGCGTGCATGACGCATTCCTTGTCCAGCCCCTTTTCCGGGAAGCCGTCATTGTGCCCGGTATAAAAGCAGTGGTATTTGCCGTCCTGCCCGATTAAGACGCTGCCCGTGCCGATGGCTAAATCCGGGTCGTCCTCGGACTTCCCGAAATCGACCACCAGCCCGTCATCCTGGTACTCATAAAGATTTTTCGTGGAAAACTTATGGATCGGGTGGTATCCGACCCCATTATGGTCTGTATCATACAGATAATAGAGCTGGAGGGTGTCCCCATCCTCCATGGGCATGACGTCCCCCACCCAGGCATTCTCGGAGGTAGGATAGAGGCGGTAAGGCACATTCTGGTATACTTCCGTATTCTCTGTCTGACTGCCCATTTCTTCCTCCGTCTGACCCTCAGCTTCCTCTTCGTCCGTACCATCGGACGCATCCAGCGTCTCCTGTTCCTTGCCAGAGGCCTGCCCCTCGGCATCCTCCGTTCCCTGAATAGGGGAAATCCCCTGTCCTGCGCAGCCACAGGCAAGCGCAAGACAGAGGAGTAAAGCCAATCCAAGCTTCCATTTTTTCATAACTTTTTCCCTTGCCCTTATGTAATTCCAATCAAGAGCCCTGCGTTATTCTCCCAGCGTGATGGCCGCGCCTTCCGCGATCTGCTCGTCCGCGGTCTGCGTAAAGGTGCTCACAGGGGTTCCGTTGATCATGCCCTGGAACAGGGTCCAGTTCGCATCCCAATACTTCTCGATGCCGATCGGGGCGAAGTTGATGTGCTGGCCCAGCTCGTTCATCAGGTCCACGTCTTCCTGTCCATACTTCTCGATCAAAGCGCTCTGCTCATTCTGCTGTTTCAATTCATAAGCCATCCTGATGAATACAGCCGCGCCTTCCGGATTGGCGCTGGTGATGGGGATCGCGAAACCGGTCAAGCTTCCGCCGCAGTCATAAGGCTGTCCGGAAGGACCCTGAGGCAGGGGAGCCCAGTCGATCTCATAATCACATTCATATACGGACAAAGCGTTAAAGCCATATTCGCAGGTCATGGCAAGGTTGCCGCCCTTGAACGCGCTGATGAAGTTGTCGCCGTCGGGGATCATCATGTACTTATCCGTCACATAAGCATCCTGCAGGAAGCTGAAGGTCTCCTGGGCCGCCGTGGTCTGGAAGTTGCCGCTGATGGTGCCGTCGGCGCCATAGTTCAAATGGGTCGTGCCGTTGGCATTGAGCATCTGTACATAGAAGGAATCCCACCAGCCGAAGCCGAACACATCGTTCGTGCCATCCGCATCCGTATCCCCGGTCAGGGACATGGCCACTTCACGGAAGGTATCCCAGGTCCAGTTGCCCTCTGCAAAGTATTCCCTCGGGGTCTTTACGCCGTTCTGCTCAAAGAGGGTCTTGTTATAAGCGATGACCACGGGGGTGGCCGCCGCGCCTGCCGCATAATGCACGCCGCCATAGGTGAAAGCGTCTGTTACGCTGTCATACCAGAAATCATCATTTAAGTCAATGTACTGGGAAATGTCCTGCACAATGTTCTTCGCGCCATATACGGGGAAGTTCTGGTCATGGGCTTCCGCCAGGTCACAGGTTTCTCCGGAATTTACCATGCCGATGACGGTGCTCGCCTGGTCGCCCCAAGCCACGCCGTTCACGGTGACGGTGCCGCCATACTTCTCTTCAAACGCTGCCTTGGTCGACCATACCAGGTCGAAAGCGGACGGGTTATCCGCCAGTGTCTGGTTCCAGACTTCTTCCGTCGTATTCCATACGATCACGAGGTTCGGATCCTCCAACGTGTCCGGGAGCGCGCTTTCCTGCGCCTCCTGTCCCTCGGCTTCCTGCCCGCCGTCTTCAGAACCCTGATCTTTGGCTTCCTGCGTACTTCCCTGCGCGTCTCCTCCCTGGCTGGCGGCATCCTCTTTGCCGCCGCCGCAGGCAGTCAGGGACGCTACACAGAGCACGCCTGCCATCAACATTGCCAATACTTTCTTTTTCATAAAATCTCCTTTCTTTTGGCCTATGCTATCCGCATCCGACCTGATATCAAACACCCATCGGGAGTGTTTTGCAATGAAAGCCCCCCTATTTGATCCCCATATGCTCGATGCTGTCCGCCAGCTTCCTCTGGGCCACCATATACAGCAGGAACATCGGCAGGATGGTCAGAAGGCAGCCTGCCTGGATCCTGGTCTGGATCCGGATGGGATCCGTGGTGGTCTGGCCGCCGATCAAGGCTGACAGGTCCACCCTCAGGGAGGAGAGGGCCACGATCAAGGTGCGGCGGCTCGTGCCAAGCAGCTGCTTGGACAGGTAGTAATCGTTGAAATGCCACACGAACGAGAACAGGAACACTGTCACGATCGCGTTCTTTGCATTGGGAAGCATGATGTAAAGGAACGTCCTTAACGGCCCGCTGCCGTCCACATATGCGGATTCTTCCAAGGCGGAGGACATCCCCTCAAAAAATTGTTTAAAGATATAGATGTACAATCCGGACCGGATCCCGGCTCCCAACAGGGATGGGATATAGAACGCCAGGTTGTTGCCCACCAGGTTGATCGCCATATTTTTCCCGGTGATCTTGCCGAACAGGGATAGGATGCCCGCCGGGTCGAAGAACCTCATGTTCAGGTAATAAGGCAGGATGATCGTCTGGGTAGGCACCATCAAGGTCAGGATGACGCATACGAAGAACGCGTTCTTAAAGGGGAAACGGTACCTGGCGAAGCCGTATCCTGCCAGGGAGCAGGAGACCACGTCCAGGACCGCGCATCCCAAGCCAATCTGCAGGCTGCCGATCAGGGCGTCCATGTACTTCATGGACTTGAACGCGTCCAGGAAGCTCACGCTGGATAAATGCTTCGGGATCCAGATGACGCTGGGGTCATAGGAATCCAGGGGATCCTTTATGGAGGAACTGATCATGTACAGCACCGGATAAAGCAGCTGGTATGCGAGAAGGATCAGGATCGCATATTTGCAGATCGTCCAGAACCATTTTCCGTCTTTCAGCTTATACAATACTTTTTCCATCCTTTTCCTCCTATTCTTCCGGATGCACGATAAATCGCTTCATCACCAGATACAAAATGATCAATACCGCCGCCACCATCAGGAAGTACAGGATGGATAAGGCGCTGGAATAACCGAACCTTACATTCGTGAACGCCGTATTGTAGATCATTTGGATGATCGCGTTCCCGAAGTCCGCGAAAATATCGATGACGCTGTAAACCACGTTCAACAGGATCATAGGAGTCAGCATCGGAAGCGTGATCTTGAAAAACTGCTCCAGCGCGTTCGCGCCTTCGATGTCGGCCGCCTCATATACATAGGAAGGAATGTTATGCAGGCCTGCCAGGAACAAGAGGATCTGTACGCCGGAGCGCCAGGTCAGGTCGAAGATCTTGCTGATGACCTCATTGATGAAGCCGATCATTCCCACCGGCAGCCCCATGGACTGGAAGAAGCCCGTCAGCCCGCTGCTGGAAAACAGGTAGGTCGTCTCCGCGCCGTTCACGCTGCTGGAGAAGACGTCCGTCTTCATGATGTCCATCAACACGCCGGAACCGATGATGACCGGCAGGAACGCGATAGCCCTCATCAAGGTCCTGCCGGGGTAATCCTTCTTCAGCAGCAGGGCGAAGCAGACGCTATACACCAGGATCAGCGGGACCTGGACCAAATCCCTTAAGGAACCCACGCACTGTACCAAAAATTCCGTATCCCGGAACAGGGCGTAAGAGAAGTTCTTAAGTCCGACCCATTCTCCCACCATGCCGTCCACGGATGTGGTCAGGTCCTGGAAGCCATACAGGCAGGACTGGATGAACGGGACGGCGAAGAACAACAGGAAGCCCAACAGCCAGGGAGTGATAAACAAAAATCCGTAAATTTTCCTTTTCGTATGATATGGCATTTTCTTACGCATTTACTTCTCTCCTTTCCTGGCGAATCCCATTGCCGGAACCGTCACGCCATCGACGTCCGCGGCCTCTTCCCCATAATTGACATAGATTTCCGTTCCGTCTTCATAGGTCGTCGCATAGACCTGCTGTGACAACTGCCTGTGGCCCGTCATCTTCTGGCCTAAGGCTCCCTCAAGCTCCTTAGCCTCGGCTAAGACAGACTTAAGTTCCTCTTCCCAATCCCCGAACGCCACGGAGTAGTAACTGCTTAAGTCCGTATCCAGCAAGGCTTCGGAATCAGCCGCCATGACGAGGAACGAAGGGGCGACTCCGTATTCAATGGAGCGCAGCAGCATTTCCCTCGGGTTCCCGCTCATATTGACGGGCGTGCTGTAAAGGGACGCATAACCGCTCATGACCAACTGGTAGAACGGGATCGCGGCATCCTCCACGTCATACTGGCTGGAAAAGATGGGGACGTCCGTGATCACATCCGCGTAAGGGAACCCATAGGCATAGGCCCCATCCAATAAGAGGCTGCCCGCGGACTGGGCCGCTTCCTGTAAGGCGCTTTCCCAATAGGCGCCGGTCTGGCTGCGGGAAGTGCCGTCCTTGCGGAAGTCGGAATACACCTTTCTGGTGATCCCATCCAGCCCCAGGTTCTGCACCTGTTTCTTGGAGGCGCTCTTTAACAGCTTCCCTACGATATCCTCCGCGTACTTCGGGGAAACCAGGTAGGCAGGGGAGATCCCGCTGTCCCGCGCTCCCGAGGTCAAAAGGTAAGTATACTGCGGGGAGGTGGACCGGGACACGTTCCGCGCCGCTTTCAGGGTATTGTAGCCATGTCCCGCGCGGTACATGGTCACGGGGTCATAAATGGGATAGAACGGGACGCCCGCGTCCTCAAGGCCCTGCGCCATGCGTTTATAAGCGCTTTCGCCTCCCAGCGCCCTTTCATAGGACAGCTTGGTGGGAAGCTTGCTTTGGTTGGCGTCTTTTTCCATCTTCGTCATGCTGACCTGGAAATTGGACCCGGAGGCTTGCGTAAGCTTCGCCACATCCTCCTGCAGGTCTTTGTAAGCCGTCAGGGGCTTAACCGTCCGATAAGGGATGCCCAGGAACGTCTCCCGGACTTCCACGCCGCCTAAGAACGTCAGGTTCATGTCCTTCTGCGCCGCCCCTCCGGCCTGCATCCCTTTTTCCTCCACCAGGTAACGCTGGTAGCGGGCCGCCATTTCGTTGTAACCAGCCTCTTCCTCCAGGAAGAAGTACTTTACCTCATAACAGGGATCCGGAAGCTGCTGGGCGGAAAGCATGACCACCGTCTCCTCATCGCTGCTGTTGGCAAGGAGCGTGTTGTTCTCGCTTTGGATCAGCACCACGCTGCTGTAGACCGTGTTGCTGCTGGTCAGCTTCTTGGCGATCTCCGCGTGGAGCTCCGCCTGGTACTCGCCCTCCGTGATCACCGCCAACAGCGCGTCCGAATTCTTCCGGATGCCGAAGATGGGCATCGTGGCGTTCTGCGTCACCAGGGTGCTGCTTGGCAGGTTCAAGGCCAGGTCCGTCCCGTACACGGTCTGTACGTAGGACTGGTACGCCTGTTTCTGGTTATTATAGGAAATCATCGCTCCGGACCCATCCGGCACGACCATGTATCCCTCATCCTGCGTGGAACCGGACCCAAAGAAAGGCAACAGGGAAATCTTGGATATCTGGAGGCTTCCATGCTGGACGATCTGGCCCGTGAGCACCCTGGCCACGAAGCAGTCCTCCTCGATCCCGAAATAACAGGGGATCTCCAGGCCCTCATTCCCGAACTTCCAGTTGACCGTAAGGCCATTTTCCTGATACTCATAGGTGTAGGTGTTCTTCTGTACGGAACCCTGGAAGCTGTTCATGGTATAAAAATTGCTCTGGTCATTGACATAATCAACATTCAAAACGGATTGGACCAAGGTCTTGTTCTGCCCGAACGCCACCGGATCCTCGGCAGCGTCTTCCGGATTGCTCCTCCATTCGACCCCGGCAGCCTTATCTTTGACGATGAGCTGCGTGGTGGACGGCTGGAACAGAAGCTCCAGGCGGTCGTTTTGCGCCACCGTCTCCCAGGCGTCGGTGTAACCGGATGCCACTTCAGGCTCCCATTCCATCACTTCCTCGCCGGAGGTCTGTCCGGAACTGTTCAAGTAGATCAACAGGCCGGCGAACAGGCCAAGCGCCGCCGCGAACAGCAAGCCTTGGATCAGTATTTTCCATGTTTTTTTCTTCACTCTCCACACCTCCTAGCTCACTCGCAGCAAGAACTCACGGACGATCGTCGCAAGGAACCCGTAAAAATCCGATGCCAGGCTGCCCACCAGCATGATGGCGAACAGAAGGATGAACATTACGAAAACAGTGCATGCGCAGCTGAAGACATTGCCGACGAAGTTATATTCGTGCATCACCATGAGTCCAATGAATAAGATCACCAGGCTCCATCCGGCCCCGAAGACCTGCGCGTAACTGGCGAAAGGCTCCTCCATCACCAGGACGTTGCTCAACAGCACCGCCAGGATGTTGCCCAGGATGAAAGGGACGAGGCAATAAGCCGTATAGATCCAGATGTCCCTCATCCTGCCGGTGCCGTTCATGAGCATCGCCACGATCCAGTTGGCGATGACGAAAAGCAAGAATGGCAGGATCGCCGTGGCAAACTGCAGGAAGACGTTCAGGTCGCTTAGCTTGTTGTAATTGAAGATATAGCCCGTGCTCTGCCTCTGGAAGATCATCGTCAAGAACAGGGCGGCCAAGATCACGATGGAGACCGTCGCGTTCCCTTTTCCCTTGAAACGGATGTCATAGGAGGCGTCAAAGGGGTGCATCACCGTGTAGAACGGATTTGTCGCCGTTTTTTTCAATCGCTTCATTTCTTCGCCCTCCTTTTCTTCACCCTGTGAACGACATTTAAGACGACTACCAATACGATCAGCGCTATAATGGCCGCCGGACCGAACTTCCTTACGATCACCAGCCTGTTCTTGCCGAACGACCTGGAATAGCTGTACCGGTCGCCGCTGTGGCGCAGATACTGCAGCGCGTCCGTATATTCCTCTTCCTGGGCATATACCTTGCCCAGCCCGTTATAGGCCAGCATGGAGTTGCCGTTCTTCTGGACCACCTTCGCCCAGGCTTCCCCGGACTGCGTATAAAGCCCTTCGCTGTACAGCCGGATCGCCTCTTCCACGAGGGCGCCGTACTCCGTCGGCTCGAAGATGGTTATGTTGTTCTTCAGGCGGTCCAGCACATAGACCCTGTTCCCATAGACCTCTACCGCCACCGGCGTCGTGAACGTCCCCAACTGGCTTCCCATGCCGCCGAAGACTGCCACCAGGTTGCCTTCCTGGTCCCGTTCAAAGATCCTGCCGCTGGTCAAGTCCACGCCGAAGATGAAGTCGTCCGCATTGACCTTGACGTCGATGAAAGACGGGTAGTTCGCGCTTCCGCGGACGTACTGGAACTCGCCGTCCCCGAAATTGATCTCCTCGTTGCCAACCGCGAAGTAAATATTGTTCCCCTGGGGGTTCAGCTTCTTGATCTGGCTCTTGGGAAGCTGGGTGCCTACCGTCGAAGTATAGACGAAGCCATCCTTGCTGCAGTCCACATTGGAATACTCAATCGGCAGGATGCTGGTCATGGCAGCCCTCTGTTCATCGGAGAGGATGCTTTTCCACATATAGTTGAAGACGACGTCCGCCGTGACCTCTACCTTGTTGGCCCCGAAGAAGCCCATGAAGCTGCCGTCCAGGTCAAACTGGAGCAGTCCGCTGTAGCAGCCCTTGGAAAGCACATAGACCCTGCCATACATGTCGACGCCCACCTTGGTCGGCGAGAAGACGAAGTCTTCTGAAATCAAGTTGCTCACAGGCTTCTCAATGGTCTCGATGACCGTGCCGTCCTGGATGACCAGGACCCTGTTGTGGGAGGTCTGCGCCGCATAGATCACGCCGTCCTCCGACACATACAGCCCCTCAATGTCCTCTAAGGGGATTTCCTCCCCATCAAGAAGCACCGTTTCGATAGTCCCTAAGAACTCCAGGTCGGGATCAAGCAGGACCAACCTGTTATTGCCCGTGTCCGCCAGGTACAAGGTCCCCTGACCGTCCATGAAGAAATCCTGCGGGACCTTGAAGTCTCCCGCCCCGATCTGCTGCCCGTTCAAGGCGACCACCGGCTCGTAGCTTGCCGGGGCGGCTACCGATTCATCCCATTCATCATAGGTATAACTGTTAAAATTAGATTGCGCAGACACCTTAAGCGACATGCCAAGAGATAACAAAAGACCGGCGCAGGCGCATAAGCCGCGTATCAAATTCCTTTTCATATCATCCCTCCTTCATACCGGCAAAGGTCATCGTTTCCACCACGTTCCTCTGCATCAGGATAAATACCACGATGGGCGGGATCATCAAAAGCACGGAACCGGCCATGCCGGAACCCATCCTGGCGTAAGCGTTGGATGCGCTGACCTGTTCCAGGGCCACCTTCACCACCTTAAGCTGCTCATCGTAGACCAGCTCTTTCGACAGGCCGTTCCAGATATTCACGAACTGGAAGATGAACACCGTCAGCACGGCGGGCTTCACGTTCGGGAAGATGATGCTGAAATAAATCTTCCACTCGTTCGCCCCGTCAATCCTCGCCGCCTCGATCAGGGAATCCGGGAGCTGCTCAATGAACTGCTTCATCAAGAACAGTCCCAGGGAGACGCCGATGTTCGGCAGGATGTAAGCCCAATAGGTATTCAGCAGGTTCAGCTTCGCAATGATGATGAAGGACGGCAGGAACGTGACCTGCCCCACGAACATCAGTCCCAGAAGGATGATGGCGAACAACGCGTCCTTGCCGGGGAAGTTATGCTTTGCCAAAGGATAAGCCGCCATGCCCGCCAACACCACATGGAGCACCGTGCCCAAGAGGGATACGAACAAGGTGTTGAACAGGTACCTGGAGAAAGGCACCCACAGGTTGGACATGAGCTGGAACAGCTCGGTATAGTGTTCCTGGGTAGGACGGATCACATAAAGCCTCGGGGGGAACTGGAACAATTCTTCTGAGGGCTTGATAGATTGGATCACAGTGTAGTACAAGGGGAACGCCATGAACGCGCCCAACAGCAAAAGCAGGAAGATGACCAGACCGTTGCCGATCTTGGACCGCCTGTTGTCAATTCCCAGTTTTTTCTTTCTTTTCTTCATCTTCAACACTGTTCGCGCCCTCCTAATGTCCCATCCGGCCAATCAGCCAGGTTACAAATTTCTTGGAATACTGCATCATTACGACCAGGACCACGCCCATGGCGCAGGCATAACCGAACTCGAACCTTAAGTTACCATAGTCCATGATGTGGGTGACGATCGTCTCGCCCGCATACCCTGTACTGGGCAGTCCGGCAAGCGTCGCGGACACGTCTCCTACCGCGAAGCAGTTGACGATCTGCATGACCGCGCCGAAGATCATCTGGTTCGCCATGGAGGGGATGGTGATGTACCACAGCTCCTGGA
Organism: uncultured Acetatifactor sp.; assembly: GCA_947581905.1. Taxonomy (GTDB): domain Bacteria; phylum Bacillota; class Clostridia; order Lachnospirales; family Lachnospiraceae; genus Acetatifactor. The sequence goes on along the minus strand of CANPWC010000024.1, from coordinate 11,446 downwards.
ACCTGTTCTTGATGCCGTCCATCATGCCCGCTTCATACAAGGTCTTATCCACGTTCTGGAAGCCCGCGATAAAGGTTAAGAAGCTGATGCCCATGCTCATCCACAGCTGCACGATGATCAGCACCGGCATGATGTAGGCTTCGTCCGTAAGCCAGCCGATAGGCTCGTTCACCAGCCCGAACTTCATCAGGAAGCCGTTGATCAACCCGTATTGGTCGGAGCTGAAGATCAGCTTCCAGACGCCCCAGCCCGCCGCGCCGACGATGGTGGGGATGTAGAACAGGGCCGTCACCAGCGCCCTCGCCATCGGCTTCAATTCATTGATCAGCCAAGCCACCAAGAAGCAGATCACATAACTGGCAGGCCCGATGATGATGGAGAACACCAGCGTGTTCTTCAGGGCGACGATAAAGTATTCATCGTTCAGGAAGACCTGAAGGTAATTCTCAACGCCCACGAAAATGGGCTTCTGTACCATGTCATAATCCGTTAAGCTCAAGAACACGGACAATACCACGGGGAAGATGGTGAAGATCGCGAAGAAAATGAGGAACGGCATCATCATGAGCCAGCTCGTGTGATAGTGCCTGAAATAGTCCGCGATCCGCCCCAGTATGTTTTTCTTTTTCGTCGGCATCTGTTACTCTCCTTTCCTGGCTTCCAGCTGGTCCTGTTTACGCAGCAGCTCTTCGTTTACCGCATTCATCCAATAATACAGGGTGTCCCTGGCGTTCTCCCCGTTGTAATATACCTGCCGGAAAGCGTTGTCCACATTACGGGACACATAGTAGCCGCCCGGGATCTCAGGGACTTCCACGACGTTCTTCCACTGCTCCAGAAGAAGCGCTTTCTCATCGTCCGTCCAGTAGCTGTTCTGGAACGCTTCCAGGTTCGCCGGGGTATGCCTGCCCAAGGTGCTTAATTCCGTCTCGATCTCCGCGGCATACATCTGCTGGACTTCGGCGCTGCTCCACCACTCCAGGAACTTCCAGGCGGCTTCCTTGTCCTTGCAATTCTCCAAAATGATGCTGCAGGTCCCGCTTGCGCTGGTCGCCCGGTTAATGGTCCCGTCCTCCTGCACCGTTCCGGGGATGGGAGCCATCACCCACTGTCCCGCGATTTCCGGGGCGGCTTCGGAGAGGTTGTTGTACAGCGCGTAGGTAGAGATCACGATCGGCATCTCTCCGGTACGGAAGCGGTTGAAATCGTCCTTGTACAGGTCGAAGTCATATTGCACATAGAAATTCACCCACTGCTCAAAGGAATCATAAGCATCCGAATCGGTCAGCCTGGTCACGGTCCCTTCTTCCGATTCCTGGTAGATGGGGATGTTGCGCTGGGCTAAAAGTGTAGGCAGCAGGTTGATGGTCCCGATCCCGCTGTTCATGGTCGCGTATCCATCCGTATAAGGAAGCCCGATCGACAGGCTGTTGGCCTGCAGGATCGGCAAAAGCGCCATCAGCTCTTCCCAGGTGTTGGGGATCTCAATCCCTAAGTCTTCAAATACGTCCGTGCGTATGTACATCACATAAAACTCTTGCGTCTCCGGGATCGCGTAGGTCACTCCTTCATATTCATAAGGAACGAACGCGCTGTCCGAATACTGCGTCTTCAACTCATCGAAGCCATCCATCCCGTTTAGCGGCCTGATCGCGCCCCTAAAAGCCAGGTTCATCGCCTCGCCCCTGGTGGTAAAGATGTTGACGTCCGGTCCCTGTCCTGCCAGGGTGGCTTTCACCAGGGCGCCTTCCACCAGGCTGATGTTGACCCCGATCCCCGTCTGCGGCGTGAAGTATACATCGATCAGCCGCTTCATGACGTTGGCCTGGTCACGTCCTTTCCCCATCCAGACCGTCAAGGTCGTCTGGACCTCGCCGCTCTCATCGGAGGACACTTCATTATAGGAATGGGAGAAGGAACCGATGAACGTCCTCACCTCGTGGCCCAGCCTCCCTATGAAGCCGCTTTCCGCCACGGGATTGTTGGCGCCCACGCCCGTCAGGTAGAAGTAATCCACCTGCAGGGGCTGTTCCTCAAATTCCAGGATCCATTCCGCCAGGGCCTCGATATTGGTCTTAAAGACGGAAAGCCTGTTGGCGATGGTGTAGGGCTTATCCAGGAAGGAAAGGATCTGCGTCTCAATCTGCTTTAAGATCCTGGAGGAATAGCAATCCTGCCCATAACGGGATTCCAGGTACTCTATGTAAGACTGTATCTCCGACAAGCTCTTCTGCAGCTTATCCAACAGGTCCGGGATCGCCGTCTCCAAAGCATAGTCACGGTAAATGTCAGGGGACGTGCCCGTGATCATGATGATCTCCCGGTACAGGGAGTTCACGTCGTACAAGGTCCCTTCCATCTGGTCCGCGACTTCCCGGGCTTCGCCCAGGACCACTTCCATACGTACTTCATGGGTCCCTTTCGTCAGGTAGAACAGGTACGGGTCCGTCCCGTTCCCCAAGAACTGGGCCTGCCAGTCGATGTCGTAGTCAAACGCGATCTCCTGCGCTTCCGCGAACGGCACCTGCCCGTCGATCTCCAACCTGCGCAGGCTGCTCTGTCCCTTGTTCTCGTTCTGCCTATAACGCAGCCCCAGCTGATAGAAACCGTCTTCCGGAGCCTCTACCTGCCATTCCACCCATTGCCCGCTGTCGGACCAGTTCGTGCCGCCTAAGGTGTTGTACCGCAGGCAGGTCGCATGGTACGGAAGCGTGTACGGGCTGGAACGGTCATAAATGGCATATAATAAGGAAGAAGATTTCAACGCCGGCGTCTCCGCCTCGACCTGCTGATAATAGCCTGCGTCCACGTTCTTCCCATCAAAGCCTGCCAAGTATTCCTGATAGGACTTCGGGGATTCCTGGTACCACCTTACATAATTGATCAGGGCGGACTGTCCGGTGCTTTGGATGGAGAGCGTGTGCTCCCCTGCCTCCAGCCATACGCTGATCCTGTCTTTCTTGCCCAGGCGGAACGGTTCTTCCATCCACAGCTCCACCTCGGACTGCGACGGGCGGATCTCATCACCGGCCGCCGTCTGGGAAAAGATTCCGGAGTCCGACCAAATCCTTGTCAAAGTAACGGACATTTCCGTATCCGTCACCTTTTCTCCGTCCACCAGGACGTCGAACTCCAACTCCTGCCCGTTGCCCTCCAGGGCCATGTAGCCGGCGCTCAAGTAATAATCACCGCTTTGCTCCACCTGGAAGCTCCATTGGGCGCTGCCGGAACCCTTCTCCAGGAGGATGGCATCCCCGTCCTGCGACGGCTGGGCTTCCGCTTCAAGCCCTTGCGCCTGCGCGGCGGCAAGGTATATGCCTCCCTCCTCGCCACCCTGGTTGCCCTCCAGCACCCTGGAGGCACTATCCCTGTTGTAATCCGCGCCATAGGGGGCGGTCACGGCAAGGACCAATAAAACGACCAAGGCCACGGCAAACAAGATTCCAACAGTCAGTTTGACACGTTGCTTTTTTTCCATAAATTACGCCTCCCAATCCCTTTCGTTTATTATCCACATTATACTATATTTTTACATTATTTCAATATGTATTTTCCTAAAATGCCATTTTTGTAAAATATGTAATAATCCGTATGTGCATTTTTGTTAGTTTTTCCTATAATTTGGCTTCAAAAATGTGCATTTCTCCATTTAATCGCTTTTTCATTTTTCTGTATACCATTTTCTGTCTTTCACATTATCGATATTACGGTATTTACATTTTCACACGTTATGTAAAATAATATTTTACATTCTGGTTGATTTTCGGCTGGCTGAACTGTTACACCATAGTAACTATTCAGCCGCGCCATTCGCAAAGTCGCGCTTACGCGCTTTTACGTCGCTGCGCGACTCCCTTTGCTCATAAAATGGCGCTCCCTCAACCGCCAGACATGATGGAAAATTCGTGCAAGCACGATTTTCCATCAAATCAGGCGTTTGGCTGAACTGTTACACCCCATAAAATATTTTCCACAGGATCCATAAAAATAGAGGTTGAAGAAACCCGCGAAAAAGGATATGATAATAAAGAAGCCCAAAACCGGTTACAAAGGAGACTCTTAAGGAAATGCCACAGGTAAGCATTATCGTTCCGATTTATAACGCGGAGAAAACGATCGACCGATGCGTAAGCAGCATCCTGAACCAAGAATATAAAGATTTTGAGTTGATTTTATTAGACGATGGGAGTTCGGACGCATCCGGAGACATCTGCGACGCCTATGCCCAAAAGGACGGGCGCGTCCGAGTCATCCATAAGGAGAACAGCGGGGTGTCCGATACGCGCAACCAGGGCATCGCCATGGCAAAGGGAGAGTTTTTGCAGTTTCTGGACAGTGACGACTGGATTTCCCCCGAGGCCACGAAATATTTCGTGCAGGCTGCCACGGAGAACCGCTGCGATATGGTGATTTCTGATTTCTACAGGGTGATCGGGGAACGCGTGGCCCTGAAAGGGAGCATCGAGGAGGAAGGGGCCTTGACGCGCATGGATTATGCCGTGAAAATGATGCAGAAGCCGGCGGATTTCTACTACGGGGTACTGTGGAACAAATTTTACAAGCGCTCCATCGTAGAGAAATACCACCTGCGTATGGACCATTCCATCAGCTGGTGCGAGGACTTCCTGTTCAATCTGGAGTATGTCCGGCATACCAACACCATCTACGCGTTAAAGATCCCGGTGTATTATTATGTGAAAACGAAAGGCTCCCTGGTCTCACAGGGTTTCAGCATGAAAAAAACGATCCAGATGAAGCGGACCGTCTTTGCATGCTATAATGAATTTTACAAGGATGTCTTCGACGACTCGGATTATGAGAAGCGGAAAGGACAGGTATATCGATTCCTGTTCGACGCCGCCAATGATGGGAGCGTCTCTCCCCTCAACATTACGGGAAGTTACAAATTAGGGAAGGAACGGACGCGGGTAAGCGCGGACGTGCTGGAGGGCGAGGGCACCCTCTTCGATATTTATAAGGAACGGAAGCTGCAGGAGAAGCTGTTCGACATCGTAGCCTTACGAAACGACCTGACCAACACGGACGTAAAGCTTCTATATTATTTAAGCCAGCCGCACAAGAACTGCACCCCCAAGGAAATTGCGGACGTCCTGAACATCACCAGGCGGCAGTTGTCCGCTTCGACCCAGAAGCTGCTTACGAAAGAAATGATCTCGGCATCGGAAAAGGAAGAGTATTCTGTGACGCAGGAAGCGGAAAACGTCATGTCGGAGCTGTTGTTCGTCTTATGCGACTTCGAGCAGATCCAGTATGAGGGCTTCTCCGCGGAAGAGATCGCGCTGTACGAGAAATTGAATGAAAAAAGAAAGCAAAACATCCAGGGGGCGCTCAAGGCATGAGCCGCCCCCTAGGCGCCGTCACTTTACAAGGACCCCCTCCCGCTCGGCAAGCCACATCTGCACCGTGTCCAGGCCGACTTCCAGGGCGTCCGCCTAAGCAAACTATGCAAAGGACCTGCACAAGCCGTGCAGGTCCCTTTTGCGCCACATGTCGGTATTCCTAGATGTTGTCGATTGCTAAATGGACGCGAGCAGGCCTTGCCCTACGTCCATTTGCCGTCCTTTAGTTAAGGCGCGCCTTTCTGCCAAAAGCGATAGCGCCGCCCAGGCATACCGCCGCCATGACGGCTACCAGCCAAAGCAGGTCGCCGGTCTTCGGCGCAGTCGCGTTCACCACGACCGCGATCGGTGAATATGACGTCAGCTTAAAGGTCACGGCGCCGTCTTCCACCTTGCTGGGCGCGATGGATTCCCACGTCCCATCCGCCTTGCCGTGCAGGATGGTCACACTCTGGTTCTTGCGGATGGATGCGATGTTCAGCACAAATTCCGCTTCGCCCGTCCCTTCCGGCACATTCAAGTCTACTACCGAAGCGATGAAGGCATTGTCCCCAACCACCTTCTTTGCTTCCGCCACAGCCGCTTTCGCCGTATCGGTGCTCACTGCGGAAAGCGTAACGCCTTCCACGCTTGCCGACACCTTCGTGTCAGCCGCATACGCCGTCAGGTCACTTTCCGTGATCGTCTGGCTTCCGATGGTAAGCGACGCGTCCGGGCTGTTGTTGCCAACTTCGGAACCGTTGGCCGATGCCGCGAACACGTTGAGGCTCATGGAAAGCATGAGCGCAAACGCGCAGGCAAATGCCATGATTCTCTTTTTCATATGCGTAGTCCCTCCTTTCTTTCTATGTACATGTGGCTCTATATCAACAGGAAACCTGTCGATACCTTATTCTTGTACCTCGCGGTAGAATACCTGGAGCATCAGCTCCTTTAACGCGGTCCGGTCCGGGTAAAAACGTTCATGCTCGTCGACCACCTGGGTCGTCCCCTCCAAGGTATAAATCTCATCCATGGAAAAGGAATAATCCAGCACCTCCCCCGCAAGGTAAGCGACCTGGTCCAAGGAAATGTCCGTCACGATGTATTTCCCCAGCTTCTGGTACAGGGAAACCGGCAGGGTCAGGTCCTCTTTCACCGCCTCTTTGGCGCGCCTTAAGAAGCAGTCCAGGTATTGCTTCTGCCTGGCAAGCCGCCCGCGGTTGCTCTCGAACACGGTAATGTCCCGCCATTTGACATACCAGAACGCCTCCTCCCCCTCTAGGGTCACTTGCGCCCCTTTCGTCCACTCCTTTTTCTTCTTCGTCAGATCCTCCAACACCGTCAGCTCCACCCCGCCCACGGCATCGTTCAACTCGGCGATGGCCGCCATGTTGACGGACAGGTAGCCGTTAATGGGAAGCCCGTAGAACAGTTCGGATACCGCGTCCCTCGTCAGCTCACAGCTGAACTCCTTGCCATCCCCGAAACTGTGCTGGACGGCGATCTGTGCTTTCACCGTCTGCTCATACCCCTCGGCATGGACGTCGAACAGCTTCACGTCCACCTCCGTATCGCGGTTGACCGCGATGACGCTCAGCTTCTTCTTGCCGCGGTCGACCACCACCAAAAAGAGGGCGTCCGCCTGACCGCCGCTGTAGGCGTCCGGGTTCTCCTCCACTTCCCCGTTGATATCGATGCCCATGACCAGGAAAGTCATGATCTCGTCATTGTATTCATAGATTTTGTCATTGTACCGGACCCAGCCCTCTTTCCAGGCCACCTCTTCGGTCTCTTCGGAGGACAAGGAGCCTTGCACAGCCCCACTGCCGCCCGCATCCTGCGCCAGGTCCCCATCCCCGTCCTTTGCCGGATCCGTGCTTTCGTCATCCATCTGAAAAGAAGGGACCTGTCCTTCCACTTTCGCCCGAAGCCTGTTGTGCCCAACCATACGCACCACGGCGACGCCACCCGCCAACAGGGCTAAAACCACCCCTGCCACCGCTGCCCATGCAAACGCCACCGCAAGGCGGCGCTTCCTGCGCCTCCGCTTGCGGCCTGCCAACTTCTCCGAAGCTTCCCCTAAGCTTGTCGCTTTCCTTAGGCTTTGGCCGCCATCCGTCATTTTTCGGGAACCCTGTTCATGATCCGCCATTTTCCACCGCCTCCCCTTCCGCTACCAGGACCGCCTGCACCAAATACCTCTTCTGCGGCTTGCCGCCGATGCAGGTCTCCAAGGTGATGATCCGATCCGCGGAAGAAAGTTCCAGGTCCTTGTCAAACTGGTTGTTCATCCCGTCTTCCTTAAAGATGTCCTCCAGGTATTGCCCAAAGCTTTCCTCGTCCCAAGGATTGTAACCAAGCAGGAGGTGGACGTTGCCAAACTCATACGCCGCAAAAACCTGGTAGACGCGCACCTTGTCCGGCGAGTACAGGTAAACGTACGGATGCTCCTCAAAAAATTCCCCGTCCTCATAATAATGAAGCGTGGCAAACATGCTCCCATTGCGCATGTTATGACCATAAAGCACGGTATTGGGATCGTCCCAATCCTTGGAATTGTAATATTCCGTATAGATACAGCCCGGGTACCCCTTACTTCCATCCATGTTATGTTCCAGGTAGTAAGCCGGGTCGTCCGCATGCTGCAGGACGGGGTAGTCCACGTTGGTCCCCGGGATCGTGATCCAGGCATAGATGTCCGCATTCACTTCTGACACAAGCCCGTCAAAGTCGATCTCCTTGTCCGGGACGGGATAGGCGGAAAGGTCTGCCAGGCGGGAGGCTTCTAACGCCTCCCCGGAAGCGGAGGGATCCTCCTGCCCGTTTGGAGCGGCCATATCCGGCTGCCCGCTTAGCCCGGGGATATCCGCCTGCCCGTTAGGATCGGTAGGATCTGATCGCCCGCCCTGTTCGACAGGATCCGGCTGCCCGCTTAGGCCCGCAGGCTCATCTACTTCGTTTCCCTCATCCGGCAGCTCCTCACCGGCGGCAGATACATAATTTTCCTTGATCTTAGCCGATTCCAAGGCCTGCCTGTCCAAATCCTCCAGATACTTGACGATCCAGGCCACGCAAAGGAGGAACGCTATCCCAAATATGCTAAACCCCAGGATATACCAGACGCGCTTCCTGTTCTTCATGCCCCATTTCCACCTCCCTAACTACCCTTGTAAACATTTTCAGTCAACCGAAAAAAGGTCCCTGCTGTAAACCTTTTCCTTATAAGGCTCCAATTCCGCGGTATGCCGGTTTGCCAAGATCAGGTCGCACATGTCGGCGAACCTGGCAAGATCGCGTACCACCTTGCAGCCCATGAAGCGGTCCGCCGAAAGCGTCGGCTCATAAACCACGACATCCGCATTGTCCTTTGTCAGCATTCCGATGATATCCTGGATCGCGGACTGCCGGAAATTATCCGATCCTGTTTTCATGACTAACCGATACACTCCGACCGTGCAGGCGCTTTCCCTGCCCCGGATGGCGTAAGACGCGGCTTTCCGCATGGCCTGCCTTGCGATGAAGCGCTTGCGGGTCGTGTTGGACGCGACGATGGCCCCGATCAGGTCATTTGGAATCCCCTGATAATCCGCCAGAAGCTGCTTCGTATCCTTCGGCAGGCAATAACCCCCATAACCGAAAGAGGGGTTGTTATAGTGCGAACCGATGCGGGGATCTAGGCCCACGCCGCGGATGATGGATTCCGCATCCAGGTCTTTCCGCTCCGCATAGGTGTCCAACTCATTAAAATAAGCCACGCGCAAGGCAAGGTAAGTATTGGCGAATAATTTTACCGCCTCAGCCTCCGTAGGGGCCATGATGAGGGTCTCCACATTTTCCTTCTTAGCAGCCTGTTTCAGGAGCCCCGCAAAAACATGGGCTTGCTCCACCGCTTCCGCGTCCTCCTTGTCCACGCCGACGATGATCCGGGACGGGTACAGGTTGTCATATAACGCCCGCCCCTCCCTTAAAAATTCCGGGGATAAAAGGATGCGCCCCGTTTCAAACTTTTCCTGCATCCGCTTTGTAAACCCGATGGGGACGGTGGATTTCACCACGATAAATGCCTTGGGATTCTTCTTAAGGACCTGTCCGATCACGGATTCCACGGAGGAAGTATTAAAATAATTCTTATCCGGGTCGTAATCCGTGGGCGTCGATACGACTACAAAGTCCGCTTTCCCGTAAACGGAATCCCCATCCAGGGTGGCGGTCAGGGACAGCTTCCCGCCTGCAAGGTATTCCTGGATCTCCTTATCCTGGATCGGGGACTGCCCCCGATTGATCTTATCTATCTTTTCCGGAATGATGTCCACGGCATAAACCGTATTGTGCTGCGCCAGTAAGACCGCCAGCGAAAGTCCGACATAACCTGTTCCAACTACTGCGATGTTCATTTGTACCTAACCCTTATGTAAATTCCTTTCTTCCTTAGATTTTATAACCGCTTCGGTTCATTTGAGCGGTTTATTCCATCACTTTGGCTCAACGTGGATTCCGCCGTCAATATGCTTTCAAAATACCGGATCGTGGACGACAATCCCTCCCTGAGGGGGATCGTCGGTTCCCAGCCCAGTTCCCTCTTCGCCAGGTCGATGACCGGCTTACGTTGGGTGGGATCGTCCTGAGGCAGGGGCTTATATACAAGCTTTGAACCGGAACCCGTCAGCTCCAGCACCAGCCCCGCCAGTTCCAACATGGTAAACTCTCCGGGATTCCCCAGGTTCACCGGTCCGGCAAACCCATCCCGGCTGTTCATCATACGGATCAGCCCTTCCACCAGGTCGTCCACATAGCAGAAGCTCCGGGTCTGCTTCCCGTCCCCGTAGATCGTGATGTCCTCGCCCCGCAGCGCCTGCATGATGAAATTGGATACCACCCGGCCATCATCCGGGCGCATCCGGGGACCATAGGTATTGAAGATACGCACGATCTTGATATCCACGCCATCCTGGCGGTGATAGTCGAAGAAAAGCGTCTCCGCCATCCGCTTGCCTTCGTCATAACAGGAGCGGATGCCGTTCGGATTTACGTGCCCCCAATAACTTTCCGGCTGGGGGTGGATTTCCGGGTCGCCATAGACCTCGCTGGTGCTGGCCTGCAAGACCCGGGCTTTGCAATGCTTCGCCAGATCAAGGACGTTCAAGGCACCCATCACGCCGGTCTTGGCGGTCTTGACCGGATCAAACTGGTAATGCGGCGGGCTGGCCGGGCAGGCCAGGTTGTAGATCTGGTCGCACTCCACATAGATCGGCTCGACGACATCGTGACGGATGAACTCAAAATAAGGGTTGTCCATCAGGTGACGGATGTTCTCCTTCCTGCCGGTGAACAGGTTGTCCAGGCAGATGACCTCGTTGCCCTGGTTCAGTAACTTTTCGCACAGGTGGGAGCCGATGAAGCCGGCCCCGCCGGTGACTAGGATTCTTTTGTGTGGCATGGTAAGCCTCCTCTTGAAAATTGAAATAAAAAATCCTGATATAAAGTATTCTTGTCTTTTCCTGTTCCTTAGACAATTTCATACTTTATATCAGGACTTTAGGGGGGCTTCCTATTTGGAGATTTCTACTTGGAGATTTCTGCCCGCGACTTTTTCCTTGAAGCTTCCTGGCGGGATATCCGCCGGGGACCGCTCGCCGGCTTTATGGCCTTTAATCAAACAACCCTCCACTTGCCATAAATTCCGGGATGTTTTTGTGGATGATACCGTTCCTCTTCTGTACCAAGTCATTCCTGGTCAGAATATATTTCGGATAATTGTCCCTCACGGATTCCAGAGGCTTATATTCCCTCTCCTCCGTTTTCCTGTCCGTCATCATCGTCATGGCTACCTGCACATAACTATAACTCCTGTCGCCGCCGCGCAGGATGAAATCACATTCCAATTTTCCAATCCTTCCCACGCTGATTTCATATCCTTTCGATCTGGCATAGTTATATACGATATTCTCCAGAGCCGGACCGTACGATATCCTGTTGTCCGTATTGGTTGCAAAGTAAAATCCCAGATCCGACAGATAATATTTTTGTTCCCCGGCAATGGAGCTTTTTGATTTTAAGTCAAACCGCCGGCATTCATAGAGGATCTTCGCATCCGTTAAAATACG
>CANPWC010000023.1 GCA_947581905.1 uncultured Acetatifactor sp. | reverse complement strand
CGTTGATGCCAAGGATGGATTCCCTCATGCACCAAGGCGACTGGAAGCGCACGGGATGGAGGACCGCTTCATGGATGCTGGTAAAGCCCACATAAAAGTCCCCGAACATCTCAGCCAGGCGACCTCGCACACCGGGGTAGAAAAAGGCGATCGCGCCGTTTAAGACCCGTGTGGTCGTCAGGCGGTATCCCAACGTCCCCTCCATCTCATTGCCAGGATGGATGGCCCAGGGGATCCCTTCGCCAGCTTCTCCCCTTTCCTTACCGCTTCCGGCCGCCTCATCCGGCAAAAACTCCCCCTCCGTCCACGGATGCTTCGCCCGCAGGTCCGTGCTTAAATAGAGCCTGGGAGGCATCAGGCGCATCGTGTTCTCCATGGCGTCCTGTAAAAGCTCCTCGTCCGACAGCCCCCAGCCGCTGCAGATCGCCCGCTTGATCTTCATGGTCACATAATCATCCTCCGCATCATAGACCACGCCGTATAAGGTCAGGGCGATGTCCCCTTTCTTCCAATAGATGCAATCTTCCAGTTCGAACCGGTTATGGTCGAAATTGATGGGACGTAAGATCAGCTTCTCCCGCGCCTGCCCATACCCTTCCTCTTCAAGGTTCAACCATTCGGCGCTCAGCCCCGAGTGCTGGATCTTCAAAAGCAGTTCCGGGATGATGCCCTGCCAGCCTTCCTTTTTATACCGTTCAAAATAAGTACGCACATCCCAACTCATCATGCTTCGGACGCTGCCCTCTCCCCATACCACCTGTATGAAGTCCCCGTGCATCACATTGTCCTCCCGTCCGTAGGTTACGCGGTTGATGTAACGGATCAGGTTCAGCATCTGGTCGTCCCGGGTGGTGTAGCCCTTTTCCAGCAGCATGATCTTCCTTCCCACCACAGCATCCTGCTGCATCATGATCCGATACAACTCACCCTTAAATTCTTCGTATGTCATTTTCTTCCTCTCCTTTGACCCTTATCGTCCTGCCGCCCGCCATCGGCCAAGGCCCAAAGCTGACCATCGGCCAGGAGCTTCCATAGGACAGTACCTGCCATGGGTCAGTACCTGCCATGGACCATATCCCGTCATGGGCAAAAGCCCCCAGGCCCGCCACGGGCATGCAGCTAAGATTCTAATGTTGGAAATAATTGAGATTTTCAAGATGCCCAGGCATACTCCCTTTCCGGCATAAAGAACTTCCCTCCTTTCCTGCCTGTCAAAAATAGGGCGCGCCTCCCGGACCATAAGTCCAGCCGATACGGCCGTTCTGAATGTAGATATAGATATGCCCCCCGATTTACACAATCCGCTGATGGAATCGGCTTGGATCCTGTGTCAGCAGAATCATTTTACCACAACAAATCCCTGCCGTCATTTAACAGTCTGTTAAGTGACGGCAGGGCATCAAAATGATACAATTATTTACTTTCGTATTTTTTATCGGCACAGCCTCATTTCTCTTCCCGTAAGTTCCTCCAATAGAACAGCAGCCTCTTACCGTAATCGGAATCGTCCTGCGCCTGATGCCCGAGCCTTTCGTCGTCTCGCCGCGCCCCGTCTCCGTCCGCAGAAGCCTCGCCCAGCAGCTCCTCCATGGAAATGTCCAGGTACTTGCTGAGGGCATACAGATTGTCCAGGTTAGGCAGGCGTTTTCCCTCGAACCACATATAGACTGCCTGAACGGATCCGAGATGGAGAAACTTCTGCAGGTCGGAAGCCGTCACACGGTTGCGACCGCAGGCTTCCCGCAGCTTCCTGCCGAACCGGGCCATGTCGATGGAGGGGTACTCTTCCTGACCCATGCCTCATCCATCCTTTCCTGGAACGTCCGCCCAGGATAGCGTAAGCCCAATCCTTATGGGCGGCTTTCCTTATTGTAACATTTTCCGTCAAAATCCTCCACCAGGTTTCCCGCATCCGGGAATTAATCTGACCTTTTGGAAGCTTTTTCCACACATTCTAAAAAAAGCGCGCCATATTTTTCCAATTTCCGCTCGCCCACGCCCGATATGCCTAACAGCTGCGCGCGGTCCTCCGGGCGCTTCCTGCACATTTCCAACAATGTCTTATCGGAAAACACCAGGTAGGGAGGCACCCGTTCCTGCCTGGCGATCTCCATGCGCAGCGCACGGAGCGCTTCAAACAGATCCCTTTCCTCATCCTCCAGGAAAGCGGCTTTCCCCGACGGACGCTTCCCCTTTTGCGCCGCCTGCCCCTCTTCCTGCCTGGGCAGCTTCATGACGACCCGCGCCCCGTCCTCCAACAGCTCCTTCGTTTTAGGCGTGAAACGAAGCAGCTTATATTCATCGTTGGTCACTGTCAGGTAATCTTCCAGCAAAAGATGGTTCAGCACCTGGCGCAGCCTCGGCGTGTCCACCTTGGACAGCTTGCCGTAGCAAGGATTCCGGTCCAGGCCGTAATTACGGACTTTCACCGTATTCGCCCCATGCACCGTATCCAGGATCACGTTGATGCCGTAGCGCTGCCTGCTGCCCGCCACGCAGGAAACCAGCGTTTTCGCGACCTGCGTCACGTCCTCGCTTTCAAAATGCGCAAGGCAGTTGGAGCAGTTGCCGCAATACGAGCTGCCATATTCCCCGAAGTAACGCAGGATGAAATCCCGCAGGCAGTCATGGGTGACGCAGTAATAGGTCATTTTTTTCAAACGCTCGTAATCCTTTTCCAGGACGGCTTCCCTTACCTGGGGCTCCATCTCCTGGTCGTCCTTGCTTTTCTCGATCAGGTACTGGTTCGTCCTCACATCCTGCGGGGAATAGAAAAGGATGCAGTCTGCCGCCGCCCCGTCCCTGCCCGCACGGCCGGCTTCCTGGTAATAATTTTCCAGGCTCTGGGGCATGTTATAATGGATCACATAACGCACATTGGATTTATCAATGCCCATGCCGAAAGCGTTGGTCGCCACCATCACCGGCTTCAAGTCGTAAAGGAAGTCCTCCTGGGCCCGCCTGCGCTCGTCCGCCCCAAGCCCCGCATGGTACCGGGTCGCGTCCACGCCCATATCCTCTAAGTACGCGCAGACGCTTTCCACGTTCTTCCTGGTGGCGCAATAAATGATGCCGCTGTCGGAGGAATGGGCGCTTATATAGTCCAGAAGCTGCGCATCCTTATTCTTCACATGGCGCACCTCAAAATACAGGTTTTCCCGGTTAAAGCCCGTCACCAGCACCTCCGGGTCGGCTAGGCCCAGGACGCATAAGATGTCCTCCCGCACCTGCCTTGTCGCCGTAGCCGTAAACGCGCTGATGATGGGCCTTGCCGGAAGCTGCTCCAAGAACTGGGTGATCTTTAGGTAACTGGGGCGGAAATCCTGCCCCCACTGGGAAATGCAGTGCGCCTCATCCACCGTCACCATGGATATTTCCACGCTTCCCGCAAAGGCAAGGAAGCCCTCCGTTTCCAGCCGCTCCGGGGCTACATAGATGATCTTATACCGCCCCTGGGCGGCGAGCGTAAGCGCCCGCCCGATCTGCCCTTCCGTCAGGGAGCTGTTGATATAAGCGGCATGGATGCCCGCCTGGTTCAATGCCTTGACCTGGTCCATCATCAGGGAAATCAGGGGCGAAACCACTAACGTGATCCCTGGAAGCATCAGGGCGGGGACCTGGTAACAGACCGACTTCCCAGCGCCCGTCGGCATGACCCCTAACACGTCCCTTCCATCCAGGATGGCGTCAATCAGGGTTTCCTGCCCCGGACGGAAGCTGCCATATCCAAAATATTTCCCAAGCACCTCTTGTTTCGTCATGTTAATCTCCATTCCGAGCGTCACAAATAGCCGATTGGACAATAAGCTATCGAGCTTATTGTCCAACCTACCCCTCCCGGACGCCGTCCATAGAAAAAGCCCCGAAATCCCGGCTCATGCCGAGTGGATTTCGGGGCCATCTATCCTGAATCCGCCGTGCCTTGTCCCTAGATAACCCTCCGAATGGTGATCCAGGAACGATAATTCGCGTTACTGATCTTGATGCCCGTCCGCTTCGTGCTGGCATGGACGATCAGCCCATTGCCGATGTACATGGCCACATGCCCGCTATAACAGATCAGGTCGCCCGGCTGCGCCTCCGCATAGGACACCTCTTTGCCAACGCTTCGCTGCTCATAAGAAGTCCTGGGCAGGGAATAGCCGAAGTCCTTATAGACGCGGTAAGTAAAGCCGGAACAATCCGCCCCGTTCGTCAGGCTGGTCCCGCCTGACACATAAGGGTTGCCGATGAACTGGCAGGCATACTTCGCGATCTTCTTGCCCAAATCGCTGCCCGCCGCGCTGTCAATGGTGGAAACATAACCCGTATCGGAATAGTTGCCGCCGGTAGCGTTGGGATTGGCGCCGCTTGTCGCCTTCTTGTTCGCCGCTTCCTGCTTTTTCCTCTCTTCCTCCTGCAGGCGCTTCAGTTCCTTCTCTTCCTTTTGAATCTTCTTCTTCTGCTCGGAAGCCTGGTTTTTGTATTTGCGGATTTCCGCGTCATAATCGGCAGACTCCGCCTTCTTCTGGGCAAGCTGGCGGTCCAATTCCTCCTTAAGCCCATTTAACTGTTCCCTGTCAGCCTCTAACTGCTCCCTGTCGGCGTTTAACTGCGCCTCATCCGCCTCTAACTGCTTCTTGTCCGCTTCCAGCTTGTCCCACAGAGCCGCCACCGCTTCCTTGGCAGCCTTATAATCGGCTAAAACCTGCTGGTCATAATCATACACTTTCTCCGTATACTCGGCCAGGTTCAGGAAATCGCCGATGCTTTCACTTTCCAGAAGCATGGTCAACAGAGAAGAGCCATTATTCTCATACATCACGCGGATGTTGCGGACCATGGCCTGGTATTGGGCGTCCTCCTGTTCCTTGGCGGCTTCATAATCCTGCTCCGCCAACCCGATCTCCACCTGCTTGACCGCGATCTCATTCTCTTTCCCGTTGATCTCCACTTTCTTAGCGGCAATCTCATCTTCCTTAAGGCCGATGCTGGTCAAGAGGTTTACCACCTCGGCATCCAGGTCGGCGATCTCTTCCTCCAGGATGTCCTGCTCCTGGGTCAGCCCGGAAATCTTGTCATTTATGCCCGAAAGCACATTCTTGTCCGACTCGATCTGGCTCTGCACCTGGGAAATGTCCGTGGCATATACCTTATGCAGGCTGCCTGAGAAGTCAGCCGCCAGGACCGCTACAAGGGAAAACGTCACTATGCAATTTTTCAAAAAATGTTTTTTCTTGCCCATGCTCCTAGCATAACACACTTTCCGACATTTTGCACCTGTTTTTTCTTAATTTTTTCGTAACAATTTAGCGTATGGCCGCCCTGCCTTAAAATATTAACTTTATAATTATAGCGCCGCCCCGCCTTGAAAACCATATTCCTTTTGACAACCCTTTCAAGCCATGCTATACTTCCCTTATAAAAAGCCGCGCGGCCTTTCCCACGCGGCAAAGACCTAGGAGGAGATCATGAAGAAATCAATCTTTCTACTTTGTATGACGGTTTTCCTATTATGCGCCTGTTCCGGCAAGGAACCCGAACCTGAAGGGACCGAGGCAGGGCAGGAGGCCCAGGGCCCTTCCTTCCTGCGGGAAGACGAGGCGTACCTCGCGAAGTGGGGGGAGGCGTTTTCGGACATCGACCTCATGCCAGGCGGATACGCGTTCGCAAAGGACGACCTTTATTATCTTGCTTATGACTATGAGGACGGCGGCATCTCCTCTTCCCATATCTTCCGGAAACGGCAGGGGCAGGACGCGGAAGCTTTCTTTTCCATAGAAAAGGAATACATAAGCTACCTGTTTACTGACCAAGAGGGCGCCGTCTATTGCATCTTATCAGACCCTAAGGAAGCCGCGCCCCATCTTATGAAATGGAACCCGGACGGGGAAGCGGCCTATGACGCCGCCGTCCTTTTCGAGGACGCCGATATCATGGGCCTTATGGGGCAAGACGCCCAAAGCTTGAAAGAATCGTTCCTGACATGCCAGTCTTATGTCCTGTCCCAAGACGGCACGATATGCCTGCTTGACTACTCTGGCAACCTTTATTTGCTGGATGCGGCCGGGAACCTGACAGGCGTGATCCCCTGGGAGGACGCTGGAGCATCTGGGGTCGTCGGCCAGGGGTTGGTGGATGCCGGGGAGGATGGGCTTTATTACTATTCTTTGTCCGAAAAGGAGGTTTCCTTGCGCCCGATCGACTTGGCAAATGCCGCGCTGGGACAGCCCATTCCCATAGAGACGGATGGGCCTGCCACACCTTTGTCCCTCTATAGCGGCGGCAAGGAGGGCATCCTGATCGTGGAGGACGAGGGCCTGATTCTCTATAGCCCCTCCGGAAATATGGCGCAAAAACTGCTTTCCTGGGACGATGAATCCATCCAACTGCGGGCTTCGGAAATCGAAATGGCAAGCCTTGAAGAAAACGGCGACATCTCCCTGCTCGTCCAGGACGGATACCGCAACGCGTCCCGCCTGGTGGCCCTGGAAAAATGCAAAAAAGAAGAACTTCCCCAGGTCCAGACCGTGACCGTGGGCGTGATCACGGCGAATGACGGAAGCTACGGGACGGAATGGTATGAAAAGGTCGCCCAGGAATTTCATAAGGTTTATCCCGCTTACCGTCTGGAAGTGAAGACCTACGCCACGGATGGCATGGATTTTGAAATGGACCTTCTAAGAGGGGAAGGGCCAGACCTGATCGAGCTGGCTTACCTGGATGCTGATATGCTTGCGGGCAAAGGCGTCCTGGAAGACCTCTCCCCCTATCTGGACGCCGGGAACGTGCATCGGGAAGAACTTCTTGACGCCGTCCTTTCGGCCGGTACCATAGATGGGAAGCTCATACGGCTGATGGACGGGTTCAGCGTCCAGGGAATGGTGGTCGATAGCGGCGTCACCGCAACCGGAGGCTGGACGCCCAAGGAACTCCTGGACATGGTCGAAGCCAACCCCGGCGTCCCCTATAGCTGGATGCCGGACAAGGTCAACCTCCTGTATTATGCCCTATGTATGGACATGGATGAATACGTGGATTGGACGAACCTGGAATGTCATTTCCAAGACAAGGGCTTCACGGATCTCCTGAAGCGCATCTCTTCGCTTGACCTGGGGAGCGCCCCGGGATTTATGCCGCCCTATCTGGCCGTTTATTTCAGGGACCATGAGATCCTGACGGTCGCAACCAGCATAAGCAGATGGGAAGGCTATCTGGAATTGAAAGAGGCTTACGGGGAGGACGCCTGTTTCGCGGGTTATCCCAACCAGGCGGGGGAGCCGAAATACCGCATCACGACCTCCTATGTTTTCGGCATGAACAGCGCTTCCCAGCAAAAAGAGGGCGCCTGGGCGTTCCTGGAACTGCTTCTGTCCAAGGATTACCAAAAGGACCTGATGAACAGCGGGTTCTCCGTCCGCAAGGATGTGTTGGAAAAACAGTTCCAAACCTCCCTGTATACCAATGTCGTATCACGCGTCAACCCCTATGATGGGCTGCCTTATACGGAACCGCTGCCACAGGCCGGTAAGGAGGATTTCGATTTCCTCCAGGATATGATCGACCACGCCTATTTCGGAGGCAACAGCACGGATACCATTTACCGGATCCTTTCGGAAGAAGCGGCGGATTATTTTACCGGGGAAAAAGATGCCGAGCAAGTGGCCGAAGTGATCCAGAGCCGTGTAAGCCTGTATCTGCAAGAATGATCTTCTTTCAAAAAAAGGGGACTGCGCACGAGGCGATTTCGTGCGCGGTCCTTTCTTGCATGCAGGGATTTTCGGCGGATACGCCAACCCCTGCCTTTTCCCGCTTACCCAGCTTCCTATCCTACGTAAAAAAGGATAGCCGCCGGTCGCAATGGTCCATACGGATCCGTCCCTGTCCCGGGAAGCACTGGAAATCCTTAAAAAGATGGTCACAGGTCGCAGTTGTTCACCGTCCTGGGGAATGGGATGACGTCTCGGATGTTGGACATTCCGGTAAGGTACATGACGCAGCGCTCAAAGCCCAGGCCGAAGCCCGCATGGCGGACGGAGCCGTACCGGCGCAGGTCCAGATAGAAGTCATAGTCTTCCTTCTTAAGCCCCAGTTCCTCCATCCTATGCTCAAGCACTTCCAGCTTATCTTCCCTCTGGCTGCCGCCGATGATCTCGCCGATGCCCGGCACAAGGCAATCCATGGCCGCCACCGTCTTGCCGTCGTCGTTCAGCTTCATATAGAACGCCTTGATCTCCTTGGGATAATCCGTCACGAACACCGGGCGCTTGAATTCCTTTTCCGTCAGATAACGCACATGCTCCGTCTGCAGGTCGCAGCCCCAAAACACTTTATAATCGAACTCATCGTTGTGCTTGGACAGGATGTCGATGGCCTCTGTGTAGGTAACATGCCCAAAGTCGGAATTTACCACATGGTTGAGGCGGTCGATCAGGCCCTTGTCCACGAACTGGTTGAAGAAAGCCATCTCCTCCGGCGCATTCTCCAGGACGTAACGGATCACATGCTTCAACATGGATTCCGCCAGGAGCATGTCGTCCTTAAGGTCGGCAAAAGCCATTTCCGGCTCGATCATCCAGAACTCCGCGGCATGCCTGGTCGTGTTGGAGTTCTCCGCCCGGAACGTGGGTCCGAACGTATAAACGTTCTTAAAGGCGAACGCGTAGGTTTCTACATTGAGCTGCCCGCTGACGGTGAGGTTGGTCTGCTTCCCGAAGAAGTCCTGGGAATAATCCACCGCGCCATCCTCTGTTTTGGGCACATTGTTCAGATCCAGGGTCGTGACCTGGAACATTTCCCCCGCCCCCTCGCAGTCGCTTCCGGTGATCAGCGGCGTGTGCACATAGACGAAGCCCCGATCCATGAAAAAGGTATGGATGGCGTAAGCGATCAGGGAGCGCACGCGGAATACCGCCTGGAACGTGTTGGTCCTGGGGCGCAAATGGGAAATGGTGCGCAGATATTCAAAGGAATGCCTCTTTTTCTGCAAAGGATAATCCGCGCCGGACGCGCCTTCCACGACCACCTTGGCCGCCTGCATTTCAAAAGGCTGCTTCGCCTGGGGCGTGGCGACGATCTTGCCGCTGACGACCACGGCCGTGCCCACGTTCATCTTACACAGGGCGTCGAAGTTTTCCAACTGGCTGCCATAGACCACCTGCAGGGGTTCAAAGAACGTCCCGTCGTTGATGACCAGGAAGCCGAAGTTCTTGGAATCCCGGTTGTTCCTGACCCAGCCGCCGACGGTCACTTCCTTGTCAAAATATTGTTCCCTGTTCCGATATAAGTCCCTGATATCCGTCAAATCCATCATTTCCTCCATCTGCCGCATACAGCGGCTAAATTATTCCATATCGGCGCTTCCGCCATCATCCTACTCTTCCGTGATCGTCGTATTCTCACGCAGGAAGCGGGTCACGGCATCCAGCATGAACATCTCCCGGAACTCCTCCCGGTCCGCCTGCTGCAGCACCTCTTCCACCGTCATGCCATATTGGTCCGCATAGGGCTTGATCTGTTCCTCAATCTGCTCGTCCGTGATGGCGATTCCCTCCAAATTGGCGATCGCCTGATAAGCGATCACCTGCTTCGCGGACATTAAGGCATTGGTGGAAGCGAATTCATCCAAGGTCATCTGGTACAAGACCTGGGTGAACGTCTCTCCGTCCACGCCATAATTGCTCAGTGCGGCATTGTTGACGCTTTGCTTGACGTTGGCGGCATATTGGTCCAGCATCTCCTGCGGAAGCTCGCCGAAAGAGGCATTGTTCACGACCGCGTCCGCGATCGCGCTCTCCACGTCCGTATTATACTGCTCCAGGGCCAATTCCTCCAACGAGGCCCTTACATACTCCTGCAACTCCTCCACCGTGGCATAATCCTGGGAACCGAAGCCAGCTACCACTTCATCCCACATCTCATCCGGCCAAATATATTGGACCGTGACAGTGAACACTACCTCCACGCCCGCCAGGTCCGGATTGGAAGGATACGGGTCTGGGAACGTAAGGTTCAGGTCCACGGTTTCCCCAGGCATCACGCCTACCAGCCCATCCTCGAAGCCATCGATGAACGCCCCGGAACCGATCTCCAGGGTGGCTCCCTGGGCCGTGCCGCCCTCGAACGCCACGCCGTCCCGCTTCCCTTCATAATCCAGGACGACCGTGTCTCCCTGCTCCACTGCCCGATTCGTGACGCCGCCGTTTTCAGCGCTCACCTGTCCACAGTATTCCCGAAGCGTCAATGTTTTAACCTGCTCCTCATCGACCGGGGCTTTAGAGACCGCCACGCTTAAACCCTTATACTCTCCCAAGTCCACATAATCTTCCGCCTGGATGTCTTTCAGGTTGAACCGCTCCGTACCCGCGGCCTGGCCATCCTCTTTCTTGGAACCGCAGCCGCCCAACGCGAAAACCGTTAGGCCCAGGCATATTAAAGTGACCCATTTCCTCATCTGCATACTCTCCTCGCAAACTTCCTCTCGACCGCTTTCGCCCCAAGCGCCGTCCAACGCCGTCCGCGCGGCCCTCCGGCACACGCGCAAGCCTGCCGCTTCCCATGCCGCGCCGGCACTGCCGCCGTCCGCGCGGCCCTCTTAAGGCCGAAAGCCGTAACAATTACATTTATACCACAAAACGCTGGGAATGAAAAGATTTTTTTATGGAAATGTTTATTGCCTTATGGCGGGTACCTGTGATAAAATAGAGGGCAGTCAGACTATAGAGAAACCAGGAGGAACTTCCCCATGCCAAAGCCACTCATCGTTATACTTATAATCCTAGCGGTCGCCATCATCGGCCTCGTCGTATTATACTTCTTAGGGAAGAGGGCGCAGAAGAAGCAGGATGAACAACAAGCCTTATTGGAAGCGCATAAACAGACCGTTTCCATGCTGATCATCGACAAGAAGCGGATGCGGATCAAGGATTCCGGCCTGCCGCAGTCCGTCATCGACCAGACGCCTAAGATGATGCGCCGTACCAAGCTTCCCGTCGTCAAGGTCAAGGTTGGCCCGCAGATCATGACGCTGATCTCTGATGAAAAGATTTTCGATGCCATCCCTGTGAAAAAGGAAGTCAAAGCCGTCGTCAGCGGCATCTACATCATGGATGTAAGAGGCCTCCATGGCAAGTCCGAGAAGAAGCCGGAAGTCAAGAAGAGCAAATTCCGCAGGTTCGTGGAGAAAGCCCAGGAGAAAGCGGGCGCGAAGCCTTTGAAGTGATCCTGCGTCCAAAATGGCCATGCCCTGGAACTGGTCCGGGGGCATGGCCATCTTTCTATTTGCCCTATAATCATCTCATCCTGCCTTATACCATGTTTCCGTGCGCCGCCAGGCGCACATTTAATTCAGAAGTCGACAGGTGCCCTTCCTGTCGACATTATACCTTATAATCCGTTGGATTCCTTGAACTCTTTCACCGCTGCCGCCGTGAACTGATAATCCTCGTCCACCTTTTGAAGCAATTCCTCCACATGGTCATTGCCTCCATCGCGCAGGGCCTCGGTCAGGTCATGGCTGGACCTCTGGAGCCTCTGGAAGCCTAAGTTCTGGCAAATGCCCTTGATGGTGTGGGAAGCGCGGAAAGCCTCCTTGGCATCGCCCTCCTCAAGCGCCTTGTGCAGATTGCCATAGCTGGGATCATCCAGGAATTTCAGGACGAACTTCTGTACCAGCCTTTCACTGCGCAGCCTTCCGATCACGTCGTCATAAGAGCCAACCAATCCATAACATTCTTTTAACGTCATTTTCTACATTCCTTTCTTATCTTGTGATACTTCTGTTTCCATCGTTTTGCAAAGCCATGGCCGCCATCCAACCGCCCGGCGTCCCTGCCTGGATAAAGCCCCCTTATGACCGGAGGGAAAATTCCTCCCCCTTGGGGCTGATGTTCATGGAGATCCGGCAATCGGCCATGTATTCATAATTGACCTCCAACACGTAATCCACGTCCACCTTGATGTTCTCCTCCTCTTCCGTCAGCTTGATCCGTTTGGCGTCGATGCCGATTAAGATGTCGCCGAAAGGAGTGGTATAGTTGGTCATGTTCTTCCGGTTTTCCTCGAAAACCATATGTACGTTGATCAATCCCCTCTTCGTCAAGTCCAGGGAATGGTCCTGTATCTTGATCACATTCTTCGTCGTCTGTTCGAAGCCCTCGCTGGACTCCTCATAAATCACATAGTGCCGATCGTCTTTCTTATAATATTCCGCGCTCGTCACCGTCTCCACATTGACCTCGTCGTCCGCCATATTGAAATGCAGACCCTTGATCGCAAGCAGCACATCCTTTGTCATAATTTCCTCATACCACCTGTTTTTATACTCCCCAATCCTTAATACTCTTCAATATTGACCACCTTGGCGGAAAGGATCCCGTACTTGATGATCGCGTTGGCAAACTGCTTGAACTTCTCCGCGCCGTCGCTGACATAAAACTGATGCCCGATCGAGCCTAGCGTGCGCGCCTCATGGTTCAAAAGCCCCTCCTCCTCAAGCAGGCGCTTAAGCTCCAGCGCCGTCTCATAAGCGGGATTCACCAAAGCCACATCCTCCCCCATCATGCGGCCCACGGTGGAACGGATCAAGGGATAATGGGTACAGCCAAGGATCAGGGTGTCGATGCCGCAGTCGATCAGCTCCGCCAGATAGCGCCTGGCGATCTCATCCGTCACCGGATCCTGCCACAACCCCTCCTCCACCAAAGGGACGAACAGGGGGCAGGCCTTGCCGTAAACGGCGGCGTCCTTTCGAAGCTCCCTTATGTACCTGCTGTAAATGCCGCTTTGAATGGTGGCTTCCGTGCCGATCACGCCGATCCTGCCGTTACGCGTGGCTTCCACCGCCGCCTTGGTCCCGGGCTTTACCACGCCGATCAAGGGGATGTCGAATTCCTGCTCCAATTCATCCAGCGCACAAGCGCTCGCCGTATTACAGGCCACCACGATCGCCTTCACGTCATGGGAGCAGAGGAACCGGACGATCTGCCGGGAAAACCTCGTCACCGTCTCCTTGGACTTGTTCCCATAAGGGACCCTTGCCGTGTCTCCGAAATAAATAATGGACTCATTCGGTATCTGGCGCATGATCTCCCGGACCACCGTCAGCCCCCCTACGCCTGAATCGAACACCCCGATGGAAGATTTCTCCGAAAGTTGTTTCCTTGACACACTCATGGGTGCTACTCCTTTTTCCAAAAATCCAGGCAATCCGTCAGGCATTCCCATAAGCCGCTGCGGAACCTGATCCGTTCGGGCCCGGCATTCAGCAGGTCCATGTAAATGCCTCCCTCAAAATCCCATTCTACCACTTCTTGGCCATCCTGTACAGCCTCTTCCGCAGATATTATGCGATAAGTGTCTGGAAGCAGGCTTAACTGCGGATATAAGACGCCCCACCAGCCCAAGGCGCCGCAGGCGCACGCCATCGCCGCCAGGGTCCTCTTGCACCTTTCTTTCATGGGGTTCCCCCTTTCTTTTAAGTCCTATCAGGAGTTATTCCCATTTTCCAGGCGCTTATACGTAAAAGGCGCGCTTAATTTCGGATCTGGTTCAAGATGGCGTTCTGCTGGTTGTCGATATGAAGCTTCGCCGCCCTGGAAGCGGCCTCCTTGTCCCTTTTTCGGATGCCCTCATAGATGGAACGATGCTCTTCCACCAGCCTGCCATGTTGGCTGGAATCCTTGATATATTCAAAACGGTAACGGTACATCTGCTCAGACAGGGTGTTGACCAGCTGCACCAGGCGCTTGTTCCCCGTCGCTTCCACGATGATGTCATGGAAAGCCACGTCCGCCTGCGCGATTTTCTTCAGGTCCTTGCTCCTTACGGCGCGTTCAAACTCATCCCTTGCCATAAGCAGGGCTTCCAGCGCCTCCTCATCAATGCGCTCACAGGCCAGCTCCACGCACAAGGCGTCCACTGCCCTGCGTACCTCCAGCACGTCCAGCATGCTCTTCTCCGTGATCTGGGCCACCTCCGCGCCCCTCCTGGGGATCATGGTGACAAGCCCCTCCAGCTCCAGCTTTCGTATGGCCTCCCGGATCGGCGTCCGGCTGACGCCCAGGCGGTTGGCGAGATGGATTTCCATCAGACGTTCGCCGGGCTTGAGCTCCCCGGTCAAGATGGCCTGCCGAAGCGTGTTGAACACCACGTCCCGAAGCGGTAAGAATGCGTCCATTTTCACCTGTAAATTATCCTGCATGATTATCCCCTCGCATCTTGCGTGCCTATCCGCACGATTGTTGCATGCGCTTAACAGAAGCCGGTCAAAAACATCTGCGGCGCTAGCTTTTCCTGTTTCATCTGTTCAAACGCTTCCCGGGCGATCCTTTCGTTCACGAAGATGCCGAACACCGTAGGGCCGCTTCCGCTCATCAGGCTGTTCAAGGCTCCCAGCTCCTTCATCCTTGCCTTGATTTGTTCCACCTCCGGATAAAGCTTCACCGTTACGCCCTCCAGCACATTGCCCATGCGGTCCAGGACGCCCTGCAGGCTTTCCTCCCAGATCGCCTCCACCATCCCGTCGATGTCAGGATGGGACTGGATCCCCTGCACGTCCAAGTTGCTGTATACATATTTCGTGGAAACTCGGATGTCCGGCTTCGCCACGATGACGAAGCATTCCGGCGCAGGGTTTAAGGATGTAAGCTTCTCCCCGATCCCTTCCGCCAGGGCGGTGCCGCCCAGGATGCAATAGGGGACGTCCGCCCCGACCCGGACCCCCAGCCGCATCAAGTCTTCCAGGGAAGCCCCCAGGTCGAACAGCCTGTTAAGCCCTTTGAACGTGGCGGCCGCATCGCTGCTTCCCCCCGCCATGCCCGCGGCGATCGGGATCGTCTTCTTTAAATGGATGCTGACGCCGGAAGGGATCCGGTATTCCTCCATCATGATCTTCGCCGCACGGTACACCAGGTTATCCTCGCCCACGGAAAGCTCTTCCGGGCTTTCCGCGGTCAAATGGATGCCTTCCCCGCACTTCGTGAAACGCAGCTCATCATAAATGCCGATGGTCTGCATGATCATCTTGACTTCATGATACCCGTTCTCCAGCTTCCTTACCACGTCCAGGCCAAGATTGATCTTGGCATAGGCTTTCATCTGATAGCTATCCATACACGATGCCCTTTCGTCCCAGACTCCCGCCCGTTGGTCGGGAGATGTATTTTGTATACATTGAAATTGTATTTATTTTAATACAATCAATAAGGCCTTGTCAATACCCAGTATGAAAATTAGCCCGGTTCTAACGCCCGGGCCAAACCGTAATAGCCTGGGTTCATGCCCCCTTGACGATCAAAAGCTTCTGCCCCGGGCTTAACGTGTCGCTTTGCAGCCCGTTCCACTGCCGGATGGATTCCACGGGGACGAAATACCGCTTGCCGATATTCCAAAGGTTGTCGCCAGGCTTCACGAAATAGATCGCCATGCCCGGCAGGGCGCTTAAGTCGGCCGCATCCAGGGGGCGCGTCGAAACGGACTGGATCAGTTCCATGGGTTCATTGGCGAACACTGTGGTGGAAAAAGAAAGGATGGCTTTCACGTCCATTTCCTCCCCATCCAACATCGCTACCTGGAGCTGCTCCACCTGGGCTTTGACGCGGGCGGCGTCCGAGGGCGCGATCCGCCCTACCTCCAGGGTATACTGGAACGGAAGATGGGCGCGGATGTTGGCATAAGGCGCTTCATCATCATCGGTGACATAAAGGACGTCCAGGCACAGGCTTCCCGACAGGCGCACGCCTCCGTCCACGATTTCTTCCTCATCCACATTGACGCTTCCCTCGCTGTGGAGAAGCTGCAGGATGTTGCCGCCCCCCACCCGGACGTGGTCCGCGACCTTGCATTTCCCATTCACCTTGCCCAACAGCCTGCGCAGCTGGGCCGGGCGCAAAGACGCCTCCACCCATTCAGAGGTGCCATAGACGTCCGTGACCATCTCCACTTTTTCTTCCTCATAAAGCTTCATGGCGATGTTCAGCACCAGTTCCAGGCTTAAGACCCGCTCCTCCCCATCTAAATCCGGACGGATGGCGAAATCCAGCTGTCCCCGCTCCGCCATCGCCAATTCATAACGGATGTCCGGGATCATATCCTCCCGGCAGCCCTGGCAGTCCAGCATCCCGCCAAAGGGAATCCGACATTCATACGCGCGGACAGGCCGTTCCTCCCCTTCGCCCTCGTAAAGCAGGAAAAGCCTTACTTCCCCTTGCAGCTGGATCTTCTCGGCAAGGACGCGCACCTCCACCTCTCCCAGCTCCACGCTGTCAAACAGGACCTGGAACACGTTGGGGTAGTTGGCGGGCAGGCTGACTTCTTCCTTGATCCGGAAAATGTCATTCTTGGATATGGCGATCTGGGCCGCCTCCACAGGCGCTTTCCGGTATTCCACCGCCTCCCCGCCCTCAATCCCGACCGGGACCTCCTCATCGTACAGTTCCTCCACCCAGGCATCCAGGGTAAGGACGGACCGGACGCTCAGCTTGCGGGAATTGATGATCCCCACGCTGAAATCCTCCACCTTGCCCGTCACTGTCACATGATCCGTGCCCAAGGCCCCCTGAAGGTTTACTTTTTCCTCGAAAGGGATCTTCCCCTCCAGGCAGGCCAGCCGCCCTCCATCCTCCTGGGTATGGTAAAGGAGATTGAAAGAAAGCCGTCCCCGGACGTCCACATGATCCGCCCCGGGCCTGACCTCGTCCACCAGGACGCAGCCGCGGCTGAAATTCAAGCCCTCCACATCCGGCTTCTGCTCCGGCACATTCAGGTCGTCCTCCAGGACGATCTGGCTGACCGCTTCCGTCTTGACGCGGTCCATATGTATCTTTTTCTTGAAAAGTTCCATAAAAAATCCCTCCATATCCTCTACTGGAATAAGTATATGAAGGGATTCGTTCCGGTATGTCTGGACTTGTCAACGCTCCCGCACCGCCCCAATCAGTTCGTTCACGTCTTTAATGCCATATTTTTGCAGATAAGCTTCAATGCCCTCTACCACTTCCACCGTGGCATAGGGGTTGACGAAATTCATTGCCCCCACGCTGACAGCCGTCGCCCCCGCCAGCAAAAACTCAATGGCGTCTTCCCCGCTTCCAATGCCGCCCATGCCGATAATCGGGATCTTCACCGCCTGGGCCGCCTGATAGACCATGCGCACGGCGATCGGCTTGATGGCGGGGCCGCTCATGCCTCCCGTCTTGTTGGCCAGGGCAAAGGTTCTCCTGTGAATATCGATCTTCATGCCGGTCAGTGTGTTGATCAGGGACAGGGCATCCGCCCCGGCTTCTTCCGCCGCCCGCGCCATCTCGGCGATATCCGTCACATTGGGGCTTAATTTCATGATGATGGGCTGCCTGGCATGCTTCTTTACCTCGGCGGTGATCTTAGACAGGGCGTCCGCCTTCTGGCCGAACGCGATGGCCCCTTCTTTCACATTCGGGCAGGAAACATTGATCTCCAGCATGGATACGGCAGGCTCGTCCCCCAGACGCTCCACGACCTCCACATAATCCTCCACCGTCTTGCCGCAGACATTGACGATGATTTTGGCATCGAACTGTTTGAGGAACGGGATGTCCCTCTTTAAGAAAAGGTCGATCCCGGGGTTCTGCAGGCCGATGGCGTTGAGCATGCCGCCGTAAACCTCGGCCACCCGGGGAGTGGGATTGCCGGGCCAGGGAACATTGGCGACCCCCTTGGTCACGACCGCCCCCAAGCGGTTCAAATCCACAAATTCGGAATATTCCATGCCGGAACCGAAGGTCCCGGAAGCCGTCATGACAGGGTTTGAAAACTCCACTCCGGCGATCGTCACTTTCGTATTCATGCTAATCTCCATTCCGCCGCGCCTGGCGGCTAACTTCCTCATTGCGCCGCGCCCTGCGGCTAATTCCCTCATTGCGCCGCGCCCTGCGGCTAAATTCCTCATTGCGCCGCTCACGGCGGCTAATTCCCTCATTGCGTCGCGCCGGCAGCCAACTGGATCATCATCGTAAAGCGACCCGAACCCCCTGCCGTCAAATCTCCACTTCCCGCGCTTCAAACACCGGGCCGTCCGTACAAATCCTGGCATTACGGACGTTGGAATGGGCGTCCACATCCTTGGTCTTCGCCACGCAGCCCAGGCAGGCCCCTACGCCGCAGGCCATATGTTCCTCTAAGGAAAGGTAAGCCGGGATCCCTTTTTCCTCAGCATACCTCTTAATGGCACGCAGCATGGGCATCGGTCCGCAGGCGTAGATCAGGTCCGCTGTAAGGCCGTTCTGCGCGATCGCATCCATCACATTGCCCCTCGTGCCCGCGCTGCCGTCCTCCGTCGCCACATATAAAGAGCCGTGCCGCGCGAAATCCTCCGCCAGGAAAAGCTGCGCGTCCCGATAGCCCAGGATGATCTGTTTGCTTGCGCAAAGGCGCTTCGCCAGTTCCAAGAGGGGCGGCACGCCGATGCCCCCTCCCATCAAAAAGACCCTTTTATCCTCTCCCGCATCCAAGGGGAAGCCGTTGCCCAAAGGACCCAGGACGGCAACGTCGTCTCCCGTTCGATATGTGGAAAATTCCCTCGTCCCCTGCCCGGCTATCCGATAGACCAAACGAAGCCTGCCCTCTTGCGCGCAGGCTTCGCAGACGCTGATGGGCCGGGGCAGCAGCATGCTCTTATCCTTGGGGTAAATGCCAAGGAACTGTCCGGGCCTTACTTCCTGGCTTAAGTCCGTGGCGATCCATAACTCATAAACGTCCTGGGCGATCTTACGCTGGGAAACCACTTGGGCTGTCACTTTTCGCTTCATGTCTCTACCCCCATGCGTGCTTTGGCACGCGTACCAATCAATCTTTGAAAGTTCACCTTCAACTTGTCTCCTTACAAAAAATGATTCTTCTCCTGGCCTCGTTAGGCCCTGCGTCCCTCTTTCAATCAGGGATGTTCATATACGACTTCGCCGCCACAGATCGTGGCACGGACCACGCCTTTCAGCTTCCATCCGGTAAACGGGGAGTTGGAAGATTTGGAAAGGTAATGCCCGGCTTCCTCTTCCGCCACGGTGTCGATCAGCACGATGTCCGCAGGACCCCCTTCCGCCAGATACCCGGCATCCAAGTGGTACAGGGCGGCGGGGTTGAACGTCATGCAGCGAAGCACCTGCCGCATAGGCATGTAACCGCTGTCCACCAGCTGGGTGATCGCCAACGGCAGGGCGGTTTCCAGCCCGATGATGCCGCTGGGCGCTTCCGTGATGGACCTTTCCTTTTCCTCCGCGCTATGGGGCGCATGGTCCGTCGCGATCAGGTCGATGGTCCCGTCCAGGAGCCCGGCGATGATCGCCTGGCGGTCCTCCTCCAGCCTAAGGGGCGGGTTCATCTTCGCCAACGTGCCATAACGGATCGCCGCATCCTCCGTAAGCGTGAAATGATGGGGCGTAGCCTCCGCGTGGATGTTATGCCCCCGCTGCTTGGCGAGACGTACCAGCCCTACCGCTTCCTTGGTGCTGATATGCTGGATGTTGACGCAGGCCCCTGTCTCCAGGGCCAGCTTCAGGTCTCGGGCGACCAGCCCGATCTCCGCCTCCCGCGGGGAACCGCCGATGCCATAGTGAAGGCTTGCCTTGCCCCGGTTGATGCCGTTATCGGCGATCAGGGAGGGATCCTCTTCATGGAGGCTGATCGGCATATCCAGCCCCACCGCCTTGCTCATGGCTTTCCGAAGCAGCCCCGCATCCATCAGGGGCTTCCCATCGTCCGTAAAGCCCACGGCCCCCAGGTCCGCCAGGGACTCCATGTCCGTCAGCTCCTTGCCCTGCATCCCCAAGGTCACATTGGCGCAGGTCTCCACATGTATCTTCGTCGTGCGCCCTTTCTCCAGCACGTAACGCAGGGTTTCTTCCTGGTCCACGCAAGGCTTGGTGTTCGCCATCAGCACCACCGTGGTGAAGCCGCCCCGCGCTGCCGCCCGCGCCCCAGACTCGATATCTTCCTTATAGAGGAAGCCCGGATCGCGGAAATGCGCATGCACGTCCACCAGGCCGGGGGCTACCAGCAAGCCGGACGCGTCGATCCTCTTCCAGCGCTTCTTCTCACTTCCGTAACAGCCCTGCCACAGGTGCTTCCCAATCCGCACGATCCGGCCGCCGTCCGCCAGGATGTCATAATTCCCCTCCCGCTCCGACTTCGGATCGATCATGTAACCATTTTCAATCAATAACATGGCAGCAACTCCTCAATCTCGTCTCATTCCGCCAGCGCCCTCCCGCAACCGTGTAAGATAAGGCGCGGCAGGCAAAAATAGGGTCATTTAAAAGTATATCATTTTGAAAGAGGAGGCGCAAGTGTAAAAAAAGATAAGGGGCGCAAGTGTAAAAAAAAAGATAGTTGGCGAGATGCGAAAAGCGTGGTAAAATACACTCCAGCGAGGCATCGCGACGAACGGTCCGGCAAGGAAGCCGGGAAAGAGGGAGCTTATGGAAGAGAACAGAAAGCCTACGCACATCCAGGTGCGGGGCGCGAAAGTACACAACCTGAAAAATATCGACGTGGACATCCCGCTCGGGCGGATCGTGGGGATCGCGGGCGTCTCCGGTTCCGGGAAATCTTCCCTGGCGCTTGGCGTACTGTACGCGGAAGGATCCAGGCGCTACCTGGAATCCCTGTCCACCTATACCAGGAGGCGCATGACCCAGGCGCAAAAGGCGCAGGTCGATGAAGTCCTCTATGTCCCTGCCTCCCTCGCCCTGCGGCAGCGCCCCGGCGTGCCGGGCATCCGCAGCACTTTCGGGACGGGGACGGAGCTGCTTAACAGCCTCTGGCTCATGTATTCCCGCCTGGCAAGCCACCGCTGCCCGAACGGGCATTACCTGGAGCCGTCCTTACATGTGGCCGCAGGCAAGGAGCTTGTCTGCCCGGAGTGCGGGGTAAGCTTCTTCGCCCCCGGCGCGGAAGAATTGGCATTCAATTCCACCGGCGCCTGCCGTCTATGTGATGGGACGGGCACCGTCCGGACCGTGGACGAATCCACGCTCGTCCCGGACGATTCCCTCACGATCGAGGAAGGGGCGGTAGCGCCCTGGCAGGCGCTGATGTGGTCCCTTATGAAGGACATCGCCAGGGACCATGTAGGCATCCGCACGAACGTACCGTTTCGGGACCTGACGCCGCGGGAAAAGGACCTGGTCTTCCATGGTCCCGCCAAGAAATACCACCTTTTGTACCATAATGAAAAGACGAACACCGCCGGGGAAATGGATTTCACCTATTTCAACGCGGTCTATACGGTGGAAAACGCGCTGTCCCACGTCAAGGACGAGAAAGGCATGAAGCGTGTGGAGAAATTCCTTAAGGAAAGCCCCTGCCCCGAATGCGGCGGCAGCAGGCTGTCTGAAGCGGCAAGGGCTCCCAAAGTGCGGGGGATCTCTTTAGACGAGGCCTGCCGGATGACCCTTGCAGACTTGGTGGAATGGGTAGAGGGCGTCCCCGCTTCCCTGCCGGAGGAAATGCGCCCGATGGCGGAAAGCATCTGTGAATCCTTCCAACATGCCGCCAAACGGCTCATGGACTTAGGCCTGTCCTACCTGACCCTGGACCGGGAGGCATCGACGCTTTCCACCGGGGAACGCCAGCGGATGCAGCTTGCCCGCGCCGTCCGCAACCGCACGACCGGCGTCCTTTACGTGTTAGATGAACCTTCCATCGGGCTGCATCCCCAAAACATCAAGGGCGTCACCGGCGTGATGGACGACCTGGCAAGCGATGGAAATTCCATCATTCTAGTCGATCATGACACCGCCATCCTGTCCCATGCGGACTGGATCGTGGAGTTGGGGCCCAAGGCAGGCGCGGACGGAGGATACGTGGTGACGCAAGGGACCGTCGCCGAAGTGGCGAAGGACCCAAACTCCCTGATCGGGGGCTTTCTGTCCGGGGAAAAGTCCATCCTTTTACGGCAAGGGGTCCCGGAAGAAGAGCTCTTTTCACTGGGGACGATCCATCTGTCCACCTCCCAGATCCATACGGTCATGCCTCTTAAGGTTGATTTCCCGAAAGGACGGCTGATCGCCGTCACCGGCGTCTCCGGCTCCGGCAAGACCACCATGATCCTGGAAAGCCTGGTGCCCGCCGTCGAAAGCGCCCTAAACGGCACGAAGCCGCCGGCACACATACAAAGCGTCCGCGCGGACGGCATCCGGCACATCAAGCTGATCGACGCCACGCCGATCGGCATCAACGTACGCTCCACCGTGGCCACCTATGCGGACGTGCACGACGAACTGCGTAAGGTCTTCGCCCGGACCAAGGAGGCGAAAGAGCACGGCTACAAGGCAGGCGATTTCTCCTACAACACCG
>CANPWC010000022.1 GCA_947581905.1 uncultured Acetatifactor sp. | reverse complement strand
GGCTGACAAGATGCCGCTTTTGTTCCAGGTATGGAGGGCGGACATCCTTGCCCAGAGCGATCATCAGAGGCAGGAGAAGCTTGCGCGCCTGCAGGAATGGCAGGCGCTTTATGAAGAGATCGTGCATAAGGGGGAATGTGTCTCCCTGAAGACGTTAGCCCTTACGGGGCAGGACCTGATCGACATGGGATGGAAGCCCGGCCGGGAACTGGGGGCGGCCTTGAACCAGCTCCTGGAGCTGGTGCTGGAGCATCCCGAATACAACGACAAAGAGAAGCTGCGGGATTGGCTGCTTGAAAACAGGTCCTGACCTGGAATCATACTTTTCCCCTTCCTTTCATAAGATAGGATAGATTGGAGGGGTAAAGATGAATGATCGGGCAGTCGGCGTATTGGAACAGTATGAGGTGGAGGTCCAGCGGACCAGAAAAGGAAGGGGAGCCTTGCTGTGCGATACGCGCCAGGGGTGCTATATCTTGAAAGAATATAAGGGGAACCCGGAGAAATGCCGCCTTCAGGACCGCTTGCTCAAGCAGGTGGCGGGGCAGGGGGAAGTCCGTGTGGAACAGATCCTGCCTACTAAGGAGGGGGAACTGCTTTCCAAGGACGCGGATGGGACGTCCTATCTGTTGAAGACTTATTTCGAGGGGCGGGAGTGCAACATCCGCGACCGTTCGGAGTGCATCGAGGCGGCGAAAGAGCTGGCGAAGCTGCACCGCGGCATGGCGATGGAGGAGGACGGGCTGCCGGAGGTCTTTTTTTCCCCGGGAAAAGAATATGAGAAGCATAATCGGGAGCTGCGGAAGGTGAGGCGTTACCTGCGCCAGAAGGGGCAGAAAACCTGGTTTGAGATTTCCTTGCTCAATTCCATGGACCCCTACCTGGAGCAGGCGGAGGCGGTGATGCGCGACTGGGGCGCATACAGCGGCCTGTCCGAACGCCAGCCGGAGTGCCGGTCCTTTTGCCACGGGGATTACCAATACCACAATATCCTCCGCGTAGGCGGCGAGTGGCACATCGTCAATTTTGAAAAATGTATGCGGGATAACCCTGTCAGGGACTTATACCTGCTTTTAAGGAAGCTTTTGGAGAAAAGCGATTGGGACGTGGGCCTGGGCAGCGCCCTGTTGGACGCTTACGACAGCGTCAGGCCCATTTCCGCCTACTCCTGGATCGACCTGCATTACCGCCTGGCGTATCCGGAGAAGTTCTGGAAAATCGTCAATTTTTATTATAATTCCGGGAAAGCCTGGATCCCGGAGAAGAACCGGGAGAAGCTGCAAAAGCTGTTGGACCAGGAAGAAGCGAAGCGCCGTTTTTTGGAGGAAGTGTTTGAAAGCCTCTGACAGACATTAAGGTCAAACTTCTTAGGGAAAAGGCTAAAAAACCTTGACAAACAAAAGAAAAGCGACTATATATATGTATAGGTGTTTTGACGGGACGCGTTTCTTGAAAAGCACAAGGTAATCAGGCATTCTGGAAAATACCAAAATATGAAACTCAGTATAGGAGGAGTTCGCAATGAACAAAACAGATTTAATCGCAGCGGTTGCACAGGGCGCTGGAATCTCTAAGAAAGACGCGGAAAGGGCGATCAAGGCTTTTACGAATGTAGTTACTGAAGAATTGAAGAATGGTGGAGAAGTCCAGTTGGTTGGCTTCGGCACATTTACGGTTTCCGAGAGGGCTTCCAGGGACGGCATCAATCCCCAGACCAAGGAATCCATCGTCATTCCTGCTTCCAAGGCTCCTAAGTTCAAGGCAGGCAAGGCGTTAAAGGATGCGGTGAACGCGTAATCGTACTTGTATGGAACGGAACCCACCAGAGAACCTGTTGCCAGGTTCTCTGTTTTCTTCCTAAGGTTATTTACGGGCGCTGGGCGTCCGAGGGCATCGTGCCCGAAGAGATGGAAGGATGTTAGGAAATGAGGTTAGACAAGTATCTTAAGGTATCGCGCCTGATCAAGCGGCGCACCGTCGCGAACGAAGCCTGCGACGGCGGGCGGGTCATGATCAACGGAAAGCCCGCGAAAGCCTCCGCCAATGTAAAGGAAGGGGACATCATCACCATTTCCTTTGGCAATAAGGAAGTCCGAGTGGAGGTGCTGGACGTCCAGGAGACCGTCCGCAAGGAGGAAGCCAAGGAGCTGTTCCGCTACCTGCCTTAGCTGCCAGCCCCGGCCGCCATCCCCGACCGCCAGCCTGGACCGCCCACCCTAACTGTCAGCCAGGTCGCAAGCCTGGACCGCCGGTCGCGGCTGTATGCCTAGACCGTCAGTCCTAACTGCCAGCCCCCGCCGCCCGCCCAGTCATAATTCCCCCCGCCCCATAATATATTGGAAGTAGGTCATTATTGGGCTTAAATTCAAGACCATATGGAGGGGTTTATGGAGGACTTAGGTCAAGCGGGCGCTCGGATGCACAAGGTGGTCATGATGAACCGTAGGACATGTACCATTGGCGGCGTGAATGACGTGCTGTCTTTCGATGTCCATGAGATTCTCCTGGAAACCGAGCAGGGGATGCTGATGATCAAGGGCGAGGACCTGCATGTGAACCGGCTTACGTTAGAGAAAGGAGAAGTGGACATCGACGGCAAGCTCGACGCGTTCACCTATTCCGACGTGGGGCAGGGCGGCGCGAAGAATGAATCCCTGTTCGCCAGGCTTTTCCGGTGACGGCATGGCGGACGAGAACATTTTCCTGCTGCATGCGTTCTTGCTGGGCGTTTTCCTGACGTTCGTATATGACCAGCTCCGCATCCTGCGCAAGGTGGTCCCCCATAACGGGTTCCTGGTAGGGCTGGAGGACTTGGGCTTTTGGGCGTTTTGCTCGGTGGAGGCGTTCCTTTTGATGTACCGGGAAAGCAGCGGCAAGCTGCGCTGGTTCGCCGTAGGCGGGGCGCTGGCGGGCATGTTCCTTTACCTGAAGACGGCAAGCCCCATCCTGGTGAAATATGTCTCCCTTTTCCTGGGCAAGGTCCTGGGGATGATTGGGAAAGTCGCCCGCTTTTTAGGGAAGCCGTTCTTCCTGGCGGGGAGGAAAGCGGGGAGGATGTGCGCCCAAATCAGGCAAAGCGCCGCAAGGAAGCGAAAAAGTTTTGCCCGAAATGTAAAAAAGGGATTGACGCGGCGGGTAAAAGTGCTTAGAATATTCCTTACAAAGCATTGAAATGCGGAAAGGAGCGCCCATGTCAAGGAAGACGGTAAAGTTCCGTGCATCGCGCACGAAGAACCCGCAGAACCGGCTCAGCATGTTCCTGGTTTCCATGGTCGTCGTGTTCATCGTCGTGGCGGTCGCGGTCAAGAGCGTGGACCTGCGGAAGCAGAAGGAATATTATACGCAGCAGATTGAACAGTTGGACGCCCAGCTCGCGGAAGAGACGAAGCGCACCGCTGACATTGAGGAATATCGTAAATATACGCAGACGAAGAAATACGCCGAAGAGGTCGCCAAGGATAAGCTTGGGCTGATGTATGAGGACGAGATCTTCTTCCGCCAGGAATAAAGGATAGGAGAATAAAGGATAAGGTTTGGAAAGCAGGTATGCGGATACCTGCTTTTTTTGTCGCACGAAATCGGGGAAACCATGCTTGCTTTTGACAAAAAGTTTTGGCCGCGGGGACTATACTGGGATAAGACGTTTCAGAAGGGAGGATGGTTCGTAAGATGAGGTTGGACAAGCAAGGGGGCGGGGCGTTGGAAATGGTGGATTATGGGAAGAGGAGGCTTTTGACCTGCGCGGACTCCCTGCGGGAGTTGGCGAAAAGCCTGGACGGGGAGTTTTGTTCCCCGGGGAGGGACCGAGAGGGGATCCTGTTGGAACGCGGCCAATGGGAGAACCGCCAGGCCTTACGGGAGAATTTACAGGAGATGGCCCAGGTCATGACGCGGGTGGCTTCGGAAGCGTTCCGCGTGCGCCCGATGGAGGAACGCAAGCGCAGGCTGGTCTGCCATTTCCTGAAAGCGGAGGGGATATTGGCGCGGAACCTGTTTTACATAGAGCGCGCGGAGCAAAGGACCAGCATCGGCCTGACCATGAGCCTGCCCAAAGGGGGTACGATGAAGTCCGAAGATGTGGCCGCGCTATTGTCCGTCGTCCTGAATAAGCGGCTCGTCATGTCGGTGGCAAGCCCGGACCTGGTGGACGAGGCGGAGCGCAGCTTCGTGCTGACCCAGGAAGCGCCTTTCGTGGTGATGACCGGGGCAGCGCGGGCGGTCAAGGAAAATGAGGACAGCTCCGGGGATAACTATGCCTTTATTGAGTCGGATTGTGGAAAATTCACCATGCTGCTGTCAGATGGGACGGGTTCCGGGGAAAAGGCCGGGCGGGACAGCGGGCGGATCCTGGATTTGATGGAAAAAATGATTGAAGCGGAGTTCGACCTGGAGAGCGCGGTGAACCTGGTCAATAGCGCCGTCCTTGCGCAAGGGAGGGAGCAGGGGCTGTCCACCCTGGATATCTGCAGCCTGGACCTGTTCGAAGGAAGCTGTGAGTTCCACAAGGTAGGCGCGGCGGCGTCCTTCGTGAAGCGGGATTACCTGGTGGAGCAGATCGACTCCCATTGCCTGCCCTTGGGCGTGTTCCAGTCTGTGGAGCCGGAAATCATTTCCTGTGAGCTGATGGACGGCGACTACATCATCATGATGACGGACGGCGTGCTGGACGCCCTGGGGCAAAAACATTATGAGGCGGCCATGAAAAGCATGATTGCCAAGATGCAGGAGCAAAATCCCAAGGAGATGGCCAAGAAGCTGCTGCAGTTCGTGCTTCGTGCAAGCGGCGGCAGGGTGCTGGACGATATGACCATCCTGGTGCTGGGCTTGTGGGAGCATGGTAATTCCTTGTAAAAACCCTTGATTTTCCCGCTTGGATTGGCTATAGTGAAAGCATGGAAGAGACGAGGAAGATTGAGGAAAAGGTGTTTTCCTTCATAGAGCGCCACCATCTGCTTAACCCTGGGGAACGGGTGGTGGCGGGCGTATCGGGAGGGGCGGACTCGGTTTGCCTCTTGTTTGTGTTGGTGCGCTGGGCCAGGGAATATGGCCTAACCATCCATGTGGTGCACGTAAACCACGGCATACGGGCAGAGGCGGGAGAGGACGCCGCCTATGTGGAGGGCCTCTGTAAGAAGCTGGGAGTCTCTTTCACCCTGGTGGAACGGGATGTGCGCGGGGAAGCGGCCAGGGAGAAGCGCTCGGAGGAGGAGATGGGCAGGTTGGTCCGATATGAGGCGTTCCGGCAGGCCGCACGGCAGTTCGGGGCGTCTAAGATCGCCGTCGCCCACAACATGGACGACCAGGCGGAGACGGTCCTGTTCCATTTGTTCCGCGGCAGCGGCATGACGGGGCTGGGGGGCGTCCGCCCCAGGCGGGACGACATCGTCCGCCCCTTGCTTTGCCTGAAGCGGCAGGAGGTGGAAGACTACCTTAAGCAGAAAGGGATCGGGTACCGGAAAGACCTGACCAACGATGGGGATGACTATGCCCGCAACCGCATCCGCCACCATATCCTGCCCTATGCGGAGGGGCAGGTGTGCCATGGGGCCGCCTCCCATATCAGCCAGGCGGCGCAGATGCTGCAGGAGGCGGAGGACTATCTTTGCGGGCAGGCAGAGGAAGCCGCTGCCCGGACCGCTTCTGCCTGGGACTGCGGCTGGCGCGTCAGCGTCCCCGGGTTCCTTTCCCTGCATCCCGTCATCGGGAAGCGCATGATCCTAACGCTTTTACAAAAGGTGAGCGTCACCGGCAGGGACCTTGCCGCCTCCCATGTGGAAGCCGTGGCCGCCCTTTTTGGACGGCAGGGCAACGCCTCCCTTTCCCTGCCGGGGCAGGTCCGTGCAAGGAAGGAGTATGGATGGGTCTTCCTGGAGAGGGCTTCCCTGGATGCCCCCGAAGAGGGCGGAAAGCGCGGGGGTCAGGGCGAGGGCGTTTTACCAATCTCCATAAGCCTGGAGGGGCTGGATGGGGAGGAGAAGCTGGTGGCCCTTCCCGGCGGCGCGGCGCTTGGGCTGCGGGCCTTTCCCTATAAAAAAAGTGAAATTATTCCGAAAAATCAGTATACGAAATGGTTTGATTGTGATAAAATAAATAAGATATTGGTCATTCGAAGGCGGCAAAGCGGAGATTTCTTAAGCATCCGCGGTGGAAACGGAATTGTCCGCAAATCCCTGAAGCAATATTTCATTGATGAAAAGGTCCCCCGCGACCGGCGTGACGAGGTTTTCGTGTTGGCGGAGGAGGGCCACGTCCTATGGGCGGTGGGGTATCGGATCGGCGAATATTATAAGGTAAGCGATGAGACCAGGCGTATTTTGCAGGTGCGCTTCCAACAGGACCCGTAGGGTCAGGGGCGTAACCCAAAGAGGCCACGGAAGAGGAAGGCTTTAGCCGGATAGGAGGAAGCATGGCGGAGCATATCAAGGTACTTTTATCGGAAGAAGAGGTAGACGCGAGGATCCAGGCGATCGGGGACCAGGTGAGCAGGGACTATGCAGGCAAGGAGGTCCATCTGGTGTGCGTGCTGAAAGGCGGCAGCTTTTTCATGTGCGAACTGGCGAAAAGGATCACGGTCCCGGTGTCCCTGGATTTCATGTCCGTATCCAGCTACGGCAAGGACACCAAGTCCAGCGGCGTGGTGAAGATCGTCAAGGACCTGGATGAATCCATCAAGGACAAGGATGTGCTGGTGGTAGAGGACATCGTGGATTCCGGCAGGACCTTGAGCTATCTGCTGGAAATGCTCCGTGACAGGGGCCCGAAGTCCTTAAGGCTGTGCACGCTCTTAGATAAGCCGGACCGGCGCGTGGTGGACGTCAAGGTGGATTATACGGGCTTTTCCATCCCGGATGAGTTCGTGGTGGGATACGGGCTTGACTATGGGCAGAAGTATCGGAACCTGCCCTACATCGGCATAGTGCAGTTCGATTAATGCTGTAGGAGGCACAAAGAAGTTGAAGCAAAGTAACAGAAGCGTTTTTTCCATGATATTCTTCGTGCTAGTGATCGTGATGATCTCCAGCGTGTTGGGCGTGTTCCGGGATTCGGAGTATGAATATACCCAGGACCAGTTCGTCGCGGACGCGGGCGCCGGGAAGATCCTTTCCGTCCAGATCACCCCTAACCCGGAGACCCCTACCGGCTTTTTGACCATCCGCCGCAGCGAGGATACGAAGACCCTTTACGTGACGGACGTGGAGGCGGCGGAGGAGATGGTGCGCAGCCTGGGCATCCAGCCGTATATCAATGACGTGGACCGCCCGAGTTGGTTGGTCACGACCCTCTTGCCTATGCTGATCGTGCTGGTGGTGGGCATCTTCCTTTTCATGATGTTCAACGCGCAGAGCGCCAACAGCGGGGCCAACGGGCGGATGATGAATTTCGGGAAGAGCCGGGCGAAGCTGTCCGTAGGGGACAATAAGGTGAATTTCCAGTCCGTGGCCGGCTTAAAAGAAGAGAAAGAGGAGTTGGAGGAGATCGTGGACTTCCTGAAAGACCCCGGCAAGTATACGAAGGTGGGGGCCAGGATTCCCAAGGGCGTGCTGCTGGAGGGACCTCCCGGCACGGGCAAGACCCTCCTTGCCAAGGCTGTGGCAGGGGAGGCGGGCGTGCCGTTCTTCAGCATCTCCGGTTCGGATTTCGTGGAAATGTTCGTGGGCGTGGGCGCTTCCCGCGTCAGGGACTTGTTTGAAGAGGCGAAGAAGAACGCTCCCTGCATCGTCTTCATAGATGAGATCGACGCGGTGGCGAGGCGCAGGGGCACCGGCATGGGCGGCGGCCATGATGAGAGGGAGCAGACCCTGAACCAGCTCCTGGTGGAAATGGACGGCTTCGGCGTCAATGAAGGCATCATCGTCATGGCGGCGACCAACAGGGTGGACATCTTGGATCCCGCGATCCTGCGTCCCGGACGGTTCGACCGCAAGGTGGCGGTGGGCGTCCCCGACATCGGCGGCAGGGAGGAAATCCTCAAGGTGCATGCCAGGAACAAGCCATTGGGAGACGATGTGGATTTAAAGCAGGTGGCCCAGACCACGGCCGGCTTTACCGGCGCGGACTTAGAGAATCTGTTGAATGAGTCCGCCATCGTGGCGGCCAAGGAGGGACGCGCCTATATCGTCGCGGACGATGTCAAGAAGTCTTTCGTCAAGGTCGGGATCGGCGCGGAGAAGAAGAGCCGCATCATATCCGACGCGGAGAAGCGCATTACCGCTTACCATGAGGCGGGGCACGCGATCCTGTTCCATGTGCTGCCGGATGTGGGTCCGGTCTATACCGTGTCCATCATCCCCACTGGGATCGGCGCGGCGGGCTATACGATGCCCTTGCCGGAAAAGGATGAGATGTTTTTGACCAAGGGGAAGATGCTGCAGGATATCATGGTATCCCTGGGAGGGAGGATCGCGGAGGAGATCATCTTCGGCGATATCACCACCGGCGCTTCCAGCGACATCAAGAAAGCCACCAAGGTGGCCAGGCGGATGGTGACGCGCTTTGGCATGAGCGAGAATATCGGCGTGATCTGCTATGACGACGATGACGACGAGGTCTTCATCGGGCGCGACCTGGCGCATGCCAAGTCCCACAGCGAGAGCGTGGCGGGGCAGATCGACCGGGAGGTCAAGGCCATTATTGATGATTGCTATGCCAAGGCAAAGGCGATCATTAAAGAGCATGAGGGCGTGCTGCATGCCTGCGCTCAGCTCCTTTTGGAAAAGGAAAAGATCGGACGCGAGGAATTCGAAAGTTTGTTTGCGTAATCTTCTACAAAAATGGATGCTCATTTTTGTGAAATTTGTGAAAAATGAGTCTAGCCAAACGAGGAGACGTATGATAGTATAATACTCGTAACCCCCCAATACATTTTATAGTTTTTGCTATACCCCATAAGAAAGAAATACCTTCTCTAAAAAAGACAGCCGCACAGGCTGTCTTTTTTGGTCTGCCAATCCATTCCGCCGATATGTTTACAAAAAATTAACTTGCAGGATATCGGTTCTTTAAGTAGAATAATACTAAACAGAGCGCATTTTTTAAGATGTATGGGATTGAAAATAGAATAATGGAAAGAGGTACTACGCAGATGGATTTGGAACAATTATTGCAAGCGGAGTATCGGTCGCAGTATCTCACGGCAATGAGGCCGGTGTTCAACAGGAGGGGGTTGTTCAGCGACACAACCGAAAACTACGTACACCCGGCGGAACCCGCTCCTTATGATTTAGTCACGATCCGTTTTCGCACGGCAAGGAATAACGTTGACCGTGTTTTTTTTGTCCATAAAGGGCAGAAGATTCTGATGAACAAGGTGGAAACGGATTCCCTGTTCGATTATTACGTCCATGAGCAGCAGTTGGAAAATGAGAGGCTGGCCTACTATTTCCAGGTGGAGACGGGGCGTGTGGTGGGCTATTACGACGTCAGGGGCCTGGTGCAGGATGTGAATGAGAATTATCATTTCGTGATATTGCCCGGCTTCCGAACGCCGGACTGGGCAAAGGGCGCCGTGATGTATCAGATTTTCGTGGACCGTTTCTGCAACGGGGATCCTACGAATGACGTGGAAGATGGCGAATACCGCTATATCAATGAACCAGTGAAGAAAATAAAGGACTGGGGCCAATATCCGGCGCAGTCGGACGTCCGCAACTTCTATGGCGGCGACTTGCAAGGCGTGCTGGATAAGCTGGACTACCTGGAGGAGCTTGGGGTGGAAGTGATTTATTTTAACCCCTTGTTCGTCTCGCCCTCCAACCATAAATATGACATTCAGGACTATGATTACATCGATCCCCATTTTGGCAAGATCGTAAAGGACGAAGGGGCGCTCCTGGAACCCTGGCAGAAGGAGAACCGTTACGCGTCCCGTTACATTACGCGCGTGACCGACCAGGCGAACCTGGAAGCCAGCAACGAGCTGTTCATCCAACTGGTGGAAGAGGCGCACCGCAGGGGCATCCGGGTCATCTTAGACGGCGTGTTCAACCATTGCGGGTCTTTCAATAAGTGGATGGACCGGGAGCGGATCTATGAGAACGCGGAAGGGTATGAGACCGGCGCGTATCTGTCGGAATCCAGCCCTTACCGGGATTATTTTGATTTCCGCCGGAAGGACCAGTGGCCCTATAATACCTCTTATGACGGCTGGTGGGGGCATGAGACGCTGCCGAAGCTGAATTACGAGGGCTCCAGGGAGCTGGAGGATTATGTGCTGCGCATCGCGAAAAAATGGGTTTCGCCTCCGTTCAACGCGGATGGCTGGCGGCTGGACGTGGCGGCGGACTTAGGGCACGACGCCCGTTTCAACCATCGCTTCTGGAAAGAGTTCCGCAAGGCGGTAAAGGAAGCGAACCCGGACGCGATCATCCTGGCGGAGCATTACGGCAACACCCGGGAATGGCTGCAGGGGGATGAGTGGGATTCCGTGATGAATTACGACGCGTTCATGGAGCCTGTGACCTGGTTCTTGACGGGCATGGAGAAGCACAGCGATGACTTCCGCAGCGATATGCTGGGGAATGCCGCAAGCTTCTGGGGCGCGATCAAGCATCATTCCGCCAATTTCGCGATGCCCAGCTGGCAGGTGGCGATGAACGAGCTTTCCAACCATGACCATTCCCGCTTTTTGACCAGGACCAACCATAAGGTGGGCAGGACGAACACGCTGGGCCCCGAAGCGGCGAACCTGCATGTGAACAAGGGAGTGTTCCGGGAAGCGGTGGTCATGCAGATGACCTGGATGGGCGCCCCGACGATTTACTACGGGGACGAAGCGGGATTGTGCGGCTTTACGGACCCGGACAACCGCAGGACTTATCCTTGGGGCAAAGAGGACCAGGGGCTGATCGCCTTCCATAAGGACATCATCCGCCTGCGGAAAGAACATGACGAGCTGCGGAAAGGCTCCATCAAATATTTGGACTCGGATTACAATTATCTGGCGTATGGACGCTTCCATAAAGAAGGGCAGTGCGTCATTTTGATCAATAATAACAGCCAGGAAATCTTAAAGGACGTCAAGGTTTGGGAGGTCGGGGCCGCCAGGGAAGGGCGTCTGGTGCAGCTGCTCCAGACCACGGAGGATGGCTACAGCCTGCATGGGAAGGAATACCAGGTCCGTGCAGGCAAGGTGACGGTCAGCCTGCCGAAGTATT
This sequence comes from uncultured Acetatifactor sp., assembly GCA_947581905.1. Classification (GTDB taxonomy): domain Bacteria; phylum Bacillota; class Clostridia; order Lachnospirales; family Lachnospiraceae; genus Acetatifactor. The sequence continues at coordinate 11,240 of CANPWC010000022.1, read as the reverse complement.
CCGGGACGATTTTAAAATTCGTGAAAGAAGAGGAAAGGGAAGGGTAGGAAGCATGAAGCATCTGATGGGCGGTTCCCGTGGGAGCCGCCCATTAGAAAGGGATTAAGCCAGGATAAGGATTAAGCCAGCTTAAGGATTAAGTCAGGCTAAGGACTCAAAAGCCTGAATCCAGGCGCGTTTGATCAGTTCATGCCCCATGGTGGTGGGATGCACGCCGTCTACCAGCCAATAATCCGCAGGGCAGACCTTGGCGGCTTCGTTGAAGCGCTCCTGCAGCGGGATGAAAGCCAGGTGGTACTTGTCGGCGACTTCTTTCGCTTTCTGCGCCCTCTTGGGCACTTCCGTGGAAAAATAGTCCCAATCCGCCTGCGTGGCGCTCGCTTTCAGGACGAAGGGCTCCAGGATCATGATCTTTGCCTGAGGCAGGGCTTGCTGCAATTCCTCAATCAACATGCAGTAGACCTTGTAAAATTTGTCGGCGTCCACGCCATTATGGCTGCCCAGTTCGTGCCAAACGTCGTTGATGCCGATCAGGATGCTGATGACATCGGGCTTTAAGTTGATGAAGTCTATTTTGATCCGGGAATAGAGGTCTACGATGCGGTTGCCGCTGATGCCTCGGTTATAAAATTTGTATTCGCCGGGATGGTCATAGCCCATCGCTCCCCGGACCAGGGTGGGATAACCGTAACCTTGGTTGAAATCATCCTCCCAGGAACGCCCGGCGTCCGTGATGGAATCGCCTTGAAATAGGATTGTCTGCATGGAAAGCTCCTTTCTTCGCGGGTCGTCCGCCCGCAAGCTGATTGTTTGTAAGCAAGTTGGCTGCCGGCAGTTAGGCCGCCTGTCGATTGCCGGCCACCCTGATTGTACCAAGCGGCGTTTGATTCGTCAAGCGGGAAAAGAAGCTTTGCAGATGGAAAAGGAGGTCATGATGCCTAATTTAATCTATGTGTTTGCTGACCAGCTTAGATACCAAAGCCTTGGCTATGCAGGGGACGCGAATGCCTGTACCCCGCGGATTGACAGGTTGTGCAAAGAGAGCGTGAACCTGTGCCAGGCGGTGAGCGGGCATCCGGTGTGCGCCCCATGATCCCTGGGTGCCGGAAAATGTGCCGCGCCGGTTTTTGGAAAAGATGGCGGGGAAAGAGTTCGTCCTGCCGCCGAATTATCGGGAAGAGAACGATCCCCATGCAGACGACTGGGCGAAGCTTAGCAAGGAGGAACGGGGACGGCTGACCGCCAGGAACTGTTCTTTGATCTGGAGAAAGACCCCTGGGAGATGGAAAACCGGATCCATGACCCCAACTATGCGGACCAAGTCCGGCGGATGAAGGAAGCCATGTATGCTTCCATGGAGAAAATCGGGGATGCTTTCGCGCCAAATTCCTATTATCGGGAAAATTGGGTGGAGGATCGGATCATCAAGCATACGGCCGTGCTGTAGGGGGCGCCGGCTTACGGAACGGATCGTCAAATCAGGAAAGCGGACGGCTTCTGGCGCAAAGGCCATTACCGTCCGCTTATGTGATGTCTTTCGTTAATCTGCCTTCTTCTCTAAGGGACGCGCGCCGGGGGTGGCGTCGACCCTTAAGCCGAGCCATTTTACAGCCTGCTCCCGCGGGTCATGGTTCGTAATGGTGATCTCGTTCCTGCCGTCCGTTACGGCGCTTAGGGGAACTTCAAACTGCATCATGCGCGGCGCGGTTTCACTCTCATTCATCGCCACAGGCTCCCTGTCCTTGCCATGCTTCTGCCAGAGGAATCCTTTCCGCTGCGGCATATCGCCGATCTGCGTCGCCGGTGTGCCGTTTACGCTTACGCTTAGCAGGTCCTCCAGGTAGCCTGGCTCGTCCGAGACGCCGACGGCGACGACGTAATATCCCCCGGCGGGCTTCGTCCCCGTATTCATGGTGAATTGATAGCTGCCGCCTCCTGAAAGCCGGATGGGATAGAGGTCGTTCGCGTAATCCACCGTGGAATTCACATAGCTTCGTAAGCCTGTTTCCGCCGCTTCCTTTGAGGTGATTCCCTTGTAAATGTCAAGGAAGATGTCATGGTTGTCCAGCAAGGTCGGCTCGCCTTCTTCGGAAATGGCCATGCGGGGGGAACTGTTTATGGAAAGCCCCACGTTGTGGTCGAAAACATCGGACAGGTTGAACAGATAGATTCCGTCCGTGCCTTCCGAGTAGCACCGGTCGGCAAAGCCGCGCAGCTGTTCCGCGGTTGCCCATATAATGTATCCCTCGCCCAGCGTGGAGTCGCAACGGGTCGCATAATCCGCGCCCGCGTAGATTTCGTAGGGATGATGCGCCGTGTTGCGCGCGTCAATCTTGGCCCGCCAGTCCTGGATGTCTATGCCGTAATAGGTGGGGATGTACCAGCCGCTTACCACGACGACGTCGATCGAGCCGTCGGCGATCCACTGCGCCGCGTCTAAACCCGCGTCATGGACCGCGGCTTTTTCATCGGCAAGCACGCGGGCGGCGATTTGGATTTTTTTGCCGGAGGCATTTACGATCTGGCGCAAATCTTTCTGATACTGGTTCATTTTCAGGATGTTTTCCTCTGTAACGGGCGAGGGCATGATGGGCGTGGAACGTTGGTAGTCAAATTCGATGCCGTCGAGGTCATAATTCTCGCACAACTCCTTGATATACCTCTTGTAGTATTCGCTCACTACCGGGTTGGTATAATCCAGATAAGTCCTGCCCGCAAATCCCTCAGGCCCTTTCGGCGCATATTGGGCGCTGTAGCCCAACTGTGAGTTAAAGTTAGGGTCATTGGCGTTATGGTGGTCGTTCATGCGCAGATCGAACCATGCCTCTCCGCCGAGGCGGTGCGTCTCTTCAATGGCTATCCGGTAAGCGTCGATGCCTTTTTGGATCGCCTGGCTATAAGCGTCGCCGACCCAGTAGGAATGCGGACTGCCTGCATGTGTACGGGGGATCGGCGTTTTCCTGGCCTTGCCCTGCGCATCTTTCTGCGCCACGTAGTTTTCATCAAATTCAAGGTTGTAGGCGGCGGAGTCGATCACATCGCTGTCCACCATGGAACGCTTATAGCATACGTTGAACAAAAGCTTGGCCGCAGGCGCGTTTTTTAACAGCTCGCCAACGAAAGCGCGTATGTTTTTCCTGGCGTCCTCCTCTGTAGTGACGACGCCGCGCACAAATGCGTTCGCCTCCAGTGTTTCTGCCGGGATGTTGCTCATTACGCCGCCGCTTCGTTTCGCATTTTCAGGTTTTCCGTTCATTTGACAGGTCTCCTTTCCTTTCACGAAAAATGGCATTCAGATACCTGTGTATATCGTAGCATCCGGCTCCTTAATAAGTAAAGCAGGGAAATCAGACATGAAACACCAAAAATCATGACAACGTTACAGTTTGCTTTACGCCGAAGCAGGACGGAGCCGGATAATGCAGAGGATGGGCTGCGCAGTCAGCCCCTATCGGAACATTTGATCCAAGCGGCGGGCGACGTTAATTCCCTTTATGTCATTGACCTGCTTCTTTTTCTTTGATAAAATGGGAAAAAGGGGGAAAACAAGGTGGGGGCCTTTGACCGGACCGCCACAAACCATGAATGGAGGGAAAATGAATGAAAGTGCTCATGTTGAATGGAAGCCCGAGGACGAATGGGAATACGACCGTCGCCCTGAAAGAGATGGAAAAGGTCTTCGAGCAGGAAGGCATTGAAGTGGAAACGGTACAGGTGGGGACGAAGGACGTCCATGGCTGTATTGCCTGCGGAGGCTGCTTTACCAGGGGCAGGTGCGTGTTTGACGATGTGGTGAATGAACTGGCTGTGAAGTTCAAAGAGGCGGATGGGCTCGTCGCCGCATCTCCGGTTTATTACGGCTCGGCGAGCGCGACCCTGGTCGCCTGTCTGGACCGGCTCTTCTATAGCACCGGTTTTGATAAGACGATGAAGGTCGGCGCGAGCGTCGTCGTCGCAAGGCGCGGCGGATGTTCCGCCACGTTTGACGAACTGAACAAGTATTTCACCATAAGCGGCATGCCGGTCGCCTCCAGCCAGTATTGGAACAGCCTCCACGGCACGCAGCGGGGCGAAGCCGCCCAGGACCTGGAAGGGCTGCAGACGATGCGGACGCTGGCAAGGAACATGGCGTTTTTGATGAAAGGCATCGCTTTAGCAAAAGAAAAATATGGATTGCCTGAGAAAGAGCCCCGCCAGGCGACGAATTTCATCCGTTAGCCGGCTTTTCCTATCCGGACCCTTATCCATGACGCCGGATGCCCCTGTTTGTTGAACGGGTGTCCGGCGTCATAGGCGGGTCATCACTCGGTGGGGGTATTGACGATGCCTACAAACAGCGGCAGACCACTTTTGGTAATGTAGAAAAGGAACGGGCGGTCCAGGACGAAATCCACCTCTTCATCCGGCGGCATGGCGGCCCCCGCCGTATCAGCCGCCACTGTAAATGCCGCGGCGATGCAGCCCTCCTCGTCAATTACCACCCGCGCCGCGTGGTTGGCCTCGGAAACCGCAAGCGGGATATCCGTATCCAGGACCGTGGGGGTAAAGTCGGCGCGATACGGGTCGAATATGTCGGCAACGCCAAGCTTTTCCAGCCCGTCCATTAGATCGAATTGGGAGGCCACATCGAATTTGGGGATGGACTTGTTGACGAACAGGCGCTTTTCATTTTCCCAGGAATCCCGATGGAAGATGAATTCCATCGCTTCCTTGTCCGAGAGCAGTTCCTGTGGCGTGACTCCTTCGTCCGGCAGCAGGAACCACATTTCGCCGCCCTCTTCAAAACTCTGGCTGATGGCGGAGAATTTGCTGCCCCAATAGTACAACTGAGCTTGCCGCTGGTGCATAAAGTCCGTCTCCATGTCGCCTGCAGGGCTGTGGAAGGTTTGGGGGGCAGTGTCGCCTTTGGAAAATTCTTCGTCCCATTTTGCCTTGTAGTAGACGGTGGTTGCCAACGCGAGGACCGTGTCCGCGTCCATCGTAAGATTGTCAGCCTGCTCCTTTAGAAGCCCGCCAGTCTGCTGGTTCAGCCATTCCTGCAGCGCCTTGTCATAGGCGTCCGTGCCCATTTCCCCCTGGTAGGAGGAGGCGTAGAAATCTCGGGCAAGGATGTCCATGGTATCCTGGTTGTAGCGGATGTCTTTATTTAACCACAAGGAATTGGCCAGGATGGAGGTCAGCGCACCGTCGTCCCGGTAAGTCGCATTCCACACGTCGCTTGCCTGTTTCCGCAAGTCATCCATGCTGCCGCTCCCCAGAAGGGAGAGGATCTGGCTGCGGCTCTCCCCGTCTGTGAGCTGGGCCAGCATCGACAGCGCCATATAGACGTTCAAGGGGGAATAGACTTTGTTCCGCCCCTCTGCGTCCGACAGGAATACGCTGGTGCTGTTTTGGAAAAAATCCTGCAGGGAAGAAAGGTCCCCCAGGTCGCGACGCTGTGCCAGGATGCTTTCCCACCAGGCGTCAAATTCCTTATCGGAATGGGGTTCTCCCGGATAGGGGGCCATTTGAGGGTATTGCGCTTCCGCAAGGGCATAAGCCGTAAGCCCTCTGCCGGGTCCAAAGAAGCTTACTGCAAGGATGGACAGTACGAGCACCGCCGCGATGGCGCCGAACCATCGCACCTTTTTGTACCGTTTCCGCTTGGGGGCGGATTTCGCCCGATCGATCAAATCGTCCCGGATGTCTGTCACACCGTCATAAAGATCCATTCTGTTCATGTTTCCAATCCTTTCGATTCTAAATAAGCCCGCAGCCCCTTACGGAGCCGATTCAGCCGCTGGGAGCAAGTATTGGGCTGTTCATTAAGCACCCTTGCCAGTTCCTTTACCGGCTCTGCATACCAGTACCTTCGGATGAAAAGCCAGCGGTCCGCATCTTTCAATTCGTCCAACCAGGCACTGATGGCGTCGGCAAGGGCATGCCGTTCCATGGATTCTTCTACCGTGCCGGGGGATGGCACGCACTCTTCCAGTTCTGAAAGCAGGACCTCCATCCCAGCATACCGTTTCTGTGCGCGGTCCCGGCGGAAGCGGCTGATGGACAGATTGCGCGTGATGCGCCCAAGGAAAGCCCCCAAAGACGCCGGCCTGTCCGGAGGCATTTTGTTCCAGGCGGCATACCAAGTGTCATTGACACATTCCTCCGCGTCCTCCATCAGCCCAAGAAGCCGCAGCGCGATGGAACGGCACATCCCGCCGTATTTCCTGTTCGATTCCGCGATTGCCTGCTCTTCCCGCTTATGATACAGTTCAATGATGGCAGCATCCTCCATGGCACGCCTCCTTTTCTTCCCGGGAAAGGTTTTTTGTGAGTGGAAGCCCTTTCACCTATAAAGTCGCAAAATGGGTGGGAAAATGACAAGGAAATTGAAATCATTTGTAAAACGACCCGCCTCGCAAAGAGGCGGGTCTGGTAAGATTCCCGCGACCGGCAGGATGTTATTCGTCCCCCAGCGCCACTTGGCACCGCTTTTTGTAACAGGCAATGCCGTATTTCAATATGTTCTCGATACCGTCATCTAGGAACGCTTCGTCATAGCGCCTCGTTTCAATCTGTGCGAGTGCCTCCCGCACCTCAGACTCCAGATTGCCGTCCTCCGCATATTTCACTTCGATGACGATCCCCAGGCTGCCGTCTTCAGCCTCCACGAGGATGTCGCCGTAGCCGTCCCCGGTTTCGCGGTTACTGGTCACGATCCAGTCCGCTTTGTATGCCAAAAGCCCCATCAAGATCCCGTGGTAGAAATTCTCTTTCCGGGTCTTCTGCGCTGACGCGTCCCGGATGCTGATCGCACGCCGCAGGTATGCGCCGAAAGCTTTTTCTACTCCGGCGGCATCGCCAATTGCGAATGCGTTGCACAGCCTTTTAAGGGATTCCCCGTCATTTTGCGTCTCTTCCCGGAACAGTTCCATGATCTGGTCTGTGAATATCGTGCGGATTTCCCGGTTCGGGATGGTTAAAGGCACCTCATCTTCACCCGGCTCCCCGGCGCTTGTCAGGTATCCCGCCATGTAGAGCAGGCTCCACAGGTTCTCCACCGTGGCATACATCTCCTGGTAGGTCAATTCCTGGTGGATCCGCTTCTTTACAGTCTTACCGTCTACCAGCACTTGCAGCTCCCGTCGGGCGGAACCGGCATCCATCCGGCGCACGAACTCGCGCACTGCGTCGTTGCTGCTGGAATTAGCCCAAAAATTCTGCGGCGGGGCCAACCGATCCGTCTGGAGCAGGTCGATATAATTGATGACATCCCACGGGCAATAGATGTCCTGATCCCCAAACCGGTATCCATCGTACCACTCATGGACCACGTCCCATGTATCCGCCAGACCGTAATATTCCAGAAGCTGTCTGACCTCGAAGTCTGTAAATCCGAAATGCCTGCTGAACCGTGGATCTGCGATCGTCAGCACTCGTAGATTGTTCATTCCCGTGAAGATGCTTTCCCTTGAAATCCGCAGGCATCCCGTCAGCACCGCCCGCTCTAAGCTGTCGTTGGTCTTAAGGGCTTGTGCGAACATGTTGCGGATCAATCCTACCATCTCGTCATAGTATCCGGCGTAGAACGCTTTCTGGAGGGGCACATCGTATTCATCAATCAGCAGGATGGTCTTACGGCCGTAGTGCTTCTCCAAAAGACGGCAGAGCGTCCGAAAGCTGTCTGTCATCGCCTGCTCCGACATGCTGTAATGTCGCAGCATCCGAAGGCTGTCCTTATCCTCGTCATTCAGGCGCTCACTTTGCATCAGGAAATCCAGTCGGCCGGCCACCTCCGCCACGACGCTTCCCATCTGTTCCCTGGCCCGGGTAAAGTTGGCTGCATCCACGCTTTTCAATGACACGAACACCACAGGGTACTTCCCCATGTGCTGTTCGCATAGCACGTTCTCCCGGGAGATTGCCAGCCCTTCAAAGAGCGACGGATCCGTCCCAATCTCAAAGAAGCATTTTAACGTCGTCATCGCAAGCGTCTTCCCGAATCGCCGCGGACGCGTGATCAGCGTCACATCGGCATGGGAGTTCAGAAGTTCCGCGATTAGTTGGGTTTTATCCACATAGTAACAACCATTTTTCCGCAGCTTATCAAAGAACTCCGTCCCGATGGGGAGCGGCATCTTTTCTTGTAACATGGTTTCCCGTCCTCCTTCCCGTCCTGGCATGCTTGGACGTCTTATGCGCGTACTGCCGAACCTGAAAGATCATCCTGCCATGTGCTCTGGTTAAGCCTGGCATCACACGGCCATCATCTTGCAGACGCGGGCTTTGTATTTAGTATATCGGAAATGCCGGGAAACCGCAATGGGATAGATTGAAAAATAAGCTTGATAGCTTATTTTTCACAAATTTTGCGTGGTTACTGTAACGGAACCTCGATCAGGTCATAAAATTCCTGAAAGTCGCCTAAGAATAAGTCTTCAGCTGTAGTTTCATCTGGATAGGCCCCGTGAATGTAAAGTAGGATACAATGTTTTCCCATCTTTTTTCAGATACGGTACCTGTAGCCATATCATAATAATCAGAGGAAAAAGCCTGCGGCTTCTTCTTCCGAAGATAATCTACTGTCAGATTGTGGGCGATGCGTTTCATCCACCCTCGAAATGCCTCTGGTTTTTCAAGCATCGCCTTTCTGCGCATATGACGCAAGAACTGCTTTCTGACTGCACCGCAAAAGAGAAGCACATCATTTACAAGATCGCGGAGACAACCAAAAAAACCTTGAGAGAGCATAAATAAAAGAAAGAACAACGTTTAGGACAATTAAAACGACAGCTATAAAGAACCTCTTTAGAAGTTGGGACAACAAAAGGGCAACTTTTAAAGAGGTTTTAATTTGTGGAGAATATGATCATCGAATGCCGGAGAGATGCTTCTTTTGATGTAATCTGCGGGCTGACGGGTACGAGACGCTATTCAACAAAAAGGATTAACTCATAAGATGAATGAATATTTTTTGCATTTTGGATAAAATGATTGATAATCAACAAAATAATTCAAAGGCGGCATTCAGAAAAATTTCACAATTTTACTGCTGTTCAGGATCCAGGATTCGTGGTATATTGTTCTTGGAAAGGGGGATGAAAGATGGCAAATATTTTTGATACGGCAAAATATATCTTGGAGCGGTCTGGTTCTATGTCAACCATGAAGCTTCAGAAATTGTGCTATTACTCTCAGGCATGGTCTCTTGTTTGGGACGATTCTCCTTTATTTGAGGAAGATTTTCAGGCATGGGAGAATGGTCCGGTCTGTCCTGAACTTTTCTTTAAAACACAGGGTAAATATAAAGTCAGCGCCAGTGATGAAACTGGTGGTAATGGAGATTTGTCCGAAAATCAGAAAGACACTATAGATAGAGTATTGGCACATTATGGCGGCCATGATGCCCAGTGGCTCAGCCAGCTAACCCATATGGAGGATCCTTGGATTAAGGCGAGAGAAGGAATGCCAGCTGGTGCCAGATGCATTAATATAATCACAAAAGAAAGCATGGCATTATATTATGGCGGACTCTAAGCGAAAAAAAGAGGTAAAGCAAAAAGAAAATCCAAGTGGGAAATTTATCGCTCAGGGTGGAAATCCTGATCGATACTATTCAGAAAATCCTGCCTGGGCTTTCGCAAACTCCGATCAGGAGATGTGGGCATTCTCCCAAGGGCATATTGGAGAAACATTTTGGACAGAGATATTTCCGCGATTAAGGGCGTTAGAAACGCAAACCTGGAATGAAATATTAATTCATAGCAAGAAGCAGAACCATTCGTTAAATTTGGATGAATTGAATAAGGTTGCGCAAGATAGATTAGCAGCGAGATATATAGAGGCGGAGTCATTGATATCTTTGAGGCTAAATGGTAGCCATAGACTTTATGGCTACATGACAGGAAGGGTTTTTAATGTATTGTGGTATGATGATGATCATGGAGATAACAATACATGCGTGTGTAGATCTCGTTTGAAGCATACATAGGTTGGAGTGAAACAAAATGGAATCCGTTCGGCAAATAGCTGGACGGATATTTTTTATCATATTTTTATTAGAAGAAACAAAGGACAACCGCATCGATTTTAAAGGAGCTTTCCGCATATTTAACGGGAACTTTCGGAAAAGGGTATTCAGCTGTTAATCTGAAGCTCATGCGGATTGACAACATAGACGAACGACACTTTTATGAAATCGAGTCTGTTAAAAACAATTGGAGCCTCGGTGAACTGAAACGCCAATATAACAGTGCTCTTTATGAACGCCTTGCCCTTAGTACGAATAAAGACAAGGTTTACCGGCTTGCAATGGAAGGACAAAAGATAGAAACGCCGAAGGATGCGATAAAGGATCCTTATGTTCTCGAATTTCTCGGATTAAAAGAACTTCCGGAATATTCGGAAAGTGAGCTGGAGAATCGTATTATTGATTATTGGATTCTTACATAGAGGAAAACGCAAAGAAGCAATAAAAAAACAGGCAGTAGCATTATAGGAATAGAAATGCTGCCGCCTATGATTTTGGATATCCTGTTTTAATGTTGCTTGCCCCTGTGATATAGTCCATGGAAACATTGTAAAATTTGGCAAGAATCAAAAGACTGTCAACAGGGATTCTTGTTTTGCCGCTTTCATAATCAGCATAAGTACGCTGTCCAACATGAAGCAGGTCAGCAACTTTCTGTTGTGTTAGAGAAGAATCCTCTCGGATTTCCCTTATCCGCTCATTATATCTCATAGTTTGCACCTCTTTAAAATTATAAGCGAAAGGTTGAAATTTTTAGGAATCATTTCTCAAGAAGAATTTGAAGCAAAGAAAAAACAGATTTTAGGAGTATAAAGATAATAAATATAAATTTTTCTTAATGAAAGTAACATATTCCGTTGCGCGAGCGCTCAGGAAAGGAGTTTTCATGGTTATTAAAAATGCTCACTTTCCACAGATCCTTTTGCTTGGAAATGGCATAGTGAGAGTTCAAGATGGGAAAAGCTGGTGTGATCTCCTTGATTCTTTTTCGGAGAGACCAGGTGAGAAGGCAGAAGATTTATTATTGCCAATGCCTCTGCGGGCGATATACCTTACAAATGACAGCATCAAAATGAAACTTTGTGGCAAAAAGGAAGAGTTTCTGGGAGAACTCCATGATCCTGAGATCCGCGGCAGATTGAATAAACTGCTCGGTCTTGGCTTTGATGATATTCTGACAACAAATTATAGCTACGAGTTGGAAATGGCAGTCAAGGGTATGGGAAAAATG
>CANPWC010000021.1 GCA_947581905.1 uncultured Acetatifactor sp. | reverse complement strand
CGATCACGTCGCGATAGCCTGCCATATCCGTATAAAGCGCCTTGTCTATGTAATCAGAGGCCTCCTTAAGCGTCCTGTAGAAGTCCTCGGAATAAGGCGTGCGGAAGTCGATCAGGTTCACCGTCTCATTCAGGACGTTCTCGATGTCCTTGCGGTTCTTGTCATCCTCATCCATCCTGGTGAACGCCCAAAGGGGAACGCGCAGGTCATAATAGACCTTCTCGATCAGCGCGTCCACCTCGCCCATCCGCACGAAAAGCTGGAACTCGTCATGCAGCGTCCCAGTATAGGACTGCAGCTCGATCAGAAGCTCCTCCCCCGCGTGGGCGGACTCCTGCAGATAGACGTCCCGATGGTTCATATCGATGCCCTGCGTGGCCACGCCATTGACGAACAGCAAAAACTGCGGGTTCTTCCCGTCGTCCCATTCCCTGATCTGCGTGGTCAGGTGCATCCACAGGCGCTTCCCCTCCATTTCCTGGGGGACCGTGAACTTCGTCTTAAACCAATAGTGCCGGTCCGGGCCATACCAGTGCATCGTATGGCAGTCAAAATCCTTCCACGGCTGCCCATCCGCCTCCGCGTCCTGCGGATGTATGAAGTTCCCCTCCTTATACTTCCACTCCGTCAGCGGAAAACGCTGCTTCCAGCGAAGCTTCTTCAATTCGTCGCAGATCACCGTGACCCTTTTGTCAAGAAAACGCATCTTTCCTCCTATTCTGCCTAAAATCTCGGCTTATGTGACTGATACTTTGTGCAACTACGATATTAACCGTGTCGTTTTATGTGCAGTTCGCAACATTTATGAAACATTTTTTATCAATTATATACTCCCACATTATCATATATCAACATATTAGGCAATAGGGGAAATATAAATTTTTTATAACCCGAAACCGCCCTTTAGGGGCGCTTAACAGTCAATTTTCATGATTCCGACCTCCCCGCCGCCCTTCTCGTAGGCAAGGATCGTCTCCCCGTTTGAGAGCGTCGCCAGGCAGCTATAGCCGAAAGGCCCCTCGATGTGTTCCACCGCTTCCCAGCGCACCCGGTTGGTCCCCTTTTCCACTTCCCCTGCCAGCACGACGCCATCCACCCTTTCGTAAGGCTCCCCATTCCCTGCCGGGAAGCTGGCAAGCAGCCGTTTGCGGCCATCCTGCCCCGGGCGGGCTTCCACCACCGACACCATGCAGTTGCCGCAGTACTTCAGGTCGTCGTCCATCCGGCATTCCCCCCAGGTATGCCCGCCGTCAAAGCTGTCCGCGTACAGCACATGGTCCGCCTGGCTGCGGGAATACATCCGAAGCACCCCGTCGTACAGCTCCACCACCTGGGATTCCGAGGTCTTCCACTTCTGCCCATACGCGTCCGTCCCGGTCTTCTCCGACCGCGTCCCGCGCCTCCAGGTCCGGCCGCCGTCCTCCGTATAGATCAAGCTGGCATATTCCATCCCGGACACATTGTCATAAATGGGGAGCGCCACACGCTCCTTTCCCTGGTAAAAGAAAGAGAGGCCCCTGCCGGGGCAAATGCCCGTAAAGCCTTCCGCGCCGATCTGGCCGCTGATGATACGCAGCCTGCTCCAGGTGCGGCCGTCGTCTGCGCTGATCCGCAGGGCGATGTGAAAAGCCGGGTAGGCTTTCAGGGGAGATGCCGCGAAGAAAATGTTGGCGTGCACCAGCCGTTTTGTCACGGCCCCGCCTGCGTCCAGCTGCGGGATCAGGACCCGGCGGACACGCCTTGCGGGGGAACCGACCAGTGTGCCGCCTGTTGCGCCGTCCGGCTGATGTTCGGACGCACCGTCCGATGAATTCGACGACTGGACGTCGGGAGCGCTTTCCATTGTGCCGACCGGGGCATCAACTGTTGCATCCTCCAACTGGTAGAGGTAGCCTTCCTCGTCCACAAGGTAGCCCTCCACCGGCAGATCGTCCCGAATGCCCAGCACGGGGGCAAGGCCGTAAGGAAGAAGCCTTCCCTCGCAAACCCATCCCTCTGCCGGGTCCCCGATATAATAAGGATATGTCTCTTGCGACAGGACAAGGGTTTCCGCCTCCAGCAGGCGCTCCCTCTTCTTTAAGGCGAGCCGCCCGTTGGGATGCCGCCCCTCCCGTTCCTTGCCGCAGACGATCCCGCCGCCGGGGAATGTCCCCACGAAGGCAGGGCACAGGTCCGTAAGCAGGTAAAGCGTCCCCTTGCTGTCCTTAGCCAATACAGGGTCGATGAAACAGGCGCTGAAAATGCAGCGGCCCGACCCGTCCGACACATCCTCGAAATGGTTCACGAACCGCCTCTCCCAGCTTCGTCCGCCATCCGCAGAGCGGGCGGCGACCGTTTCCAGGTTGCCCGCGCTATCCATCCCATGCTCCCAACGTGCGTCGCAGGCAAAAACAATCGCCCCGCTATCCGTCTCGATCATGGCAGGGATGCGGAACTGCCTGCTGCCCAGCATTCCCGCCGGGAACGGCATTGTCAGGTCGTATTCATATCCAACCAGCGTCAGGCCATGCGCAGGCGCGGTGGGCCCGGCAGCGGCACGGTCCCGCGCCTTAAGGATGGAGGGGATGTCCGAGGGAGAGCGTTTCCCCTGCCCCACCTCCAGGAGGGTCCCCACGATGATGCGTACCATATTATAAAGGAAGCCGTTCCCGGTGATGCGAAACACCAGCTCCGCCCCTTCTTCTTGCAACCCAGCGCGATAGATGCGGCGCGTATGGCCGCTCACCTGGGCCCCCGCCTGGCAGAAGCTGGTAAAATCATGCTCGCCAAGGAGTGCGCCAGCCGCTTCCCGCATCGCCGCCACATCCAGCTCATGGTAGGTGAACAAGGAATAATATCTCTTCGTAGGAAGCGGGAACTTGCCCCGGTAGATGCGATATTCATAGGTTTTGCGCCCCGGCGCGAACCTGGGATGCCAGTGGGAGGGGACTTCCTCCGAAGCCTGGATGCGGATGTCCTCCGGGAGATATTGGTTCAGGGCATAGGAAATCTTTTCCGCCGGGATCCGCGTGGAAGTATCGAAAACCGCCACGTTGCCTAAGGCATGGACGCCCGCGTCCGTGCGGCTTGCGCCGGCCACCTTGACTTCTTCCCCTAACAGTTCCTTGAGGCAGCGGTTCAGCTCGCTTTCTATGGTGATCCTGCCCGGCTGCACCTGCCAGCCGTGATAGTTGGTCCCGTCATAGGCCACCACCAGGCGGATCCGCTTCTTTTCGCTCATGATTCACCTCCGACACGCCACAGGCGGTCCATTTGTTCACAGCCTCCCAATAAAGATGCTGCCCACCGTATAGACGGCTAAGAGAAAGTATGCCAGGTAATCCGCCCTGCCGTAGACCAGGGGCTTCATCTTCGTACGTCCTTCTCCGCCCCGGTAGCAGCGCGCCTCCATCGCCATCGCCAGGTCCGCCGCGCGCCGGAACGCGCAAATGAACAAGGGGACCAGGATCGGCACCATCGCCTTCGCCCTCTGGATCAGGTTCCCGCTTTCAAAATCCGCCCCCCGCGCCATCTGCGCTTTCATGATCTTGTCCGTTTCTTCCAATAAAAGGGGGATGAAGCGCAAGGCGATGGACATCATCATCGCCACCTCATGGACCGGGGCCTTGAACACCTTTAAGGGACGCAGCGCCCGTTCCAGGCCGTCCGTCAGATGGTTGGGCGTGGTCGTCAGGGTCATGATGGACGAGCCGACGATCAGGAACGCCAGCCGCAAGGCGATGAAGAAAGCCATCTTAAGCCCTTCATAAGTGATGCGCACATGGCCGCCGAACAGTTCCACCAGGGTACGCCCCGGCGTCAAGAACAGGTTGAACGTCACCGTGATCAGAAGCACGAACAGGATCGCGCGCATGCCCCTGACGATATAACGGAAAGGGACCTTGGACAGCCGGATCACCAACGCCAAAAACAGGGCTGCCGCCAGGTATCCCCCTATATTTTGAAAAAAGAATAAGGACACGATGAACAACAGCGTCCCCGCCAGCTTCACCCGGGGGTCCAGCCGATGGATGACGGAATCCGTCTGATAATACTGTCCTATAGTAATGTCTCTTAACATAAGAATCTCCACATCCTTAGATTCCGGTTTATATTTTAAGAAAGGGCCCTCAGGATCCCCGCGGCGGCTTCCTCCACGGTGATCGCGTCCTCGTCCACGTCAAAGCCGCGTTTTCGCAAGGCACGCATCACATAGGTCATCTGCGGCGCGGCAAGCCCTACGCCCTCCAACTCCTCCACATGGCAAAACACCTCTTTCGGCGCGCCATCCAACAAGATCTTCCCCCGGTTCATCACCACGATGCGGTCCACATATTCGGCCACATCCTCCATGCTGTGGGAAACCAAAAGGACCGTCATGCCCGTTTGCGTCTGGAGCTTCTTGATCTGGTCCAGGATTTCCCTGCGGCCTTTCGGGTCTAAGCCCGCCGTCGGCTCATCCAGGATCAATACCCCAGGCTGCATCGCCAGCACGCCGGCGATGGCAACCCGCCGCTTCTGCCCGCCAGAGATCTCAAAGGGCGACTGCTTCCAATATTCCTCCGGTATGCCCACCTGCAGCAGGGCTTTTCTTACGCGCTCTTCCACTTCCTCCTTAGGAAGCCCCAGGTTCTTCGGCCCGAAGCACACGTCCGTGAACACATCCACCTCGAAAAGCTGGTGCTCCGGATACTGGAACACCAGGCCCACCTGGCTGCGCAGCTTTTTCTTCGGATAACCGGGGGCGTCGATATCCTCCCCATCCAGGTAAATATGCCCGCTGTGCGCTTTTAACAAGCCGTTCAAATGCTGCATCAGGGTGGACTTGCCGGAGCCGGTATGCCCGATGATGCCGACAAACTGCCCATCCTTGATCTCCAGGCAGACCTCGTCCAGCGCCTTATGCTCCAACGGAGTGCCCGTTTCGTATAGGTAGGTCACATGATCCACTAGGATTGACATTCCTTAAGCCTCCCGATTTCTTCCACAAGCTCCTCAATGGTCAAAATGCCGTCCGGCAAGGCGACGCCCCTTTGCTGCAATTCATATGCCAACAACGTCACCTGCGGCACGTCCAGCCGAAGCTCCTTAAGCTTTTCCACCTGGGAAAAGATTTCCCTGGGAGTGCCCTGCATGGCGATCTCCCCATGGTCCATGACGAACACCTTGTCCGCATGGACGATTTCTTCCATATAATGTGTGATCAGGATGATGGTGATGCCCTCCACGTCGTTCAGGGCCCGGACGGCGCGGATGACCTCCTTTCGCCCGTTAGGGTCCAGCATGGCGGTCGGCTCGTCCAACACGATGCACTTGGGGTGCATGGCCAACACGCCCGCGATCGACACCCTCTGCTTCTGCCCGCCCGAGAGCTTATTGGGGGAAGCCTTCCGCAGCTCGTAGATGCCCACGGCTTTCAGGCTCTCCTCCACCCGTTCCCAGATTTCCTTCGTGGGGACGCCCATATTCTCGGGGCCGAAGCCCACATCCTCTTCCACCACCTGTCCAATGATCTGGTTGTCCGGATTCTGGAACACCATGCCGGCGCTGCGGCGGATGTCCCAGACCTCTTCTTCCGAGCGCGTATCCTTGCCGTCCACCCAGACACATCCCTCCGTAGGGGTTAAAATGGCGTTCATATGCTTCGCAAGCGTGGACTTGCCGGAGCCGTTATGCCCCAAAATGGCAATGAAGTCTCCCGGCGCGACATCCAGGCTCACCCCGTCCACCGCGCGTATGCTTCCGGTCACATTGCCGTCATCGTCCCGCTTCAAATATTCATAGACCACATCCAAGGCCCGTATGATCCCCATTTTTCCTCCTCATTCCGGAGCGCTTGCGCGATTAAGGCACGATAAACTTTGTTTATCGTATAAACTTTGTTTATCGTATGACGCTCCGGCGCACTTTCAAATGGACTTCCCTGCCCGCATGTTTGGACAGCAACCCTATTTTACTAAAAACGAGGCATAATTACAACAGGTTTTGAAAAGAAAAGAAAAAGACAGGCGCCGCACATGGCACAGCGCCTATCTTTCCTTTTCCTTTTAAGATGCCTTATATGATGCCTTATATCGGCAAGATGCCTTATACCAGCTCCAAGACGACCATCATGGCAGCATCGCCTTTGCGCTGCCCGATCTTCACGATCCTGGTGTAGCCGCCCTTGCGGTCGGCATACTTCGGTGCATACTCGTCGAACAATTTCGCGACCAGGTCCACTTCCTTGGTCTTCCTCTTCCTGCCGGCAACCTCCTTGGGAACCTCTACCACAGGGTAGAGCACGCGCAGGATCTGACGCCTTGCATGAAGCCTGGAAGGCAGGTCTTTCTTGATCTGCTTCTCAACATTATCATACTTGGTAACCTTCTTGCCGTCCACGACTTCCTTGACGCGCTTGCCGTCCTTGTCCTTGACAGGGACCTTGGCGGTGACAGTCACCATTTCATAATTGTCGCGCTCCTTGATCGCCATGGCGATAACCGTCTCGGCAATCTTACGGACCTCCTTGGCCCTGGCTTCGGTGGTGACGATCTTGCCGTGCCAGATCAGCTGGGTCACCTGGTTCCTCAGTAACGCTTTCCTTTGGGAAGAAGTCTTCCCGAGTTTTCTGTACATTGCCATGATTTTTGTTCCTTTCTCCCTTCATGGTACGCCGGGCGACGCCCTTTGGACTTATTCGCCCCGCGCCTGCTTTTTGCAATTTAGAGATGAACCGGTCCGCACGCTTTGGCTTTACCGGGCCGGATATCTATCATTTATGGCCCTTTAGGCCTCTTCGCTGGGATTCAGCTGCAGCCCCAGCTCTTTCAGCTTCGCCAGGACCTCCTCTAAGGACTTGCGGCCCAGGTTGCGGACCTTCATCATGTCCTCGGCGGTCTTGTTGGTCAGCTCTTCCACCGTATTGATGCCGGCCCTCTTTAAGCAGTTATACGAACGGACGGAAAGCTCCAGCTCGTCGATGCTCATTTCCAGGACCTTCTCTTTCTCATCATCTTCCTTTTCCACCATGACCTCGGCGGTCTTGGCATTCTCGGACAGGTCGATGAAAAGGCTCAAATGCTCGCTGAGTACCTTGGCCGCAAGGCTCACCGCCTCATCCGGGGCCAGCGTGCCATTGGTATACACATCCAGCGTGAGCTTGTCGAAGTCCGTGATCTGCCCTACACGGGTGTTCTCGATGGTGACGTTCACCCTCTCCACAGGCGTGTAGATGGAATCGATGGCGATGACGCCGATGGGCAGGTCCTCATGCTTGTTCTTCTCAGCGCTCACATAGCCCCTGCCCCTGTTGATCGTCAATTCCATGTAAAGCTTCGTATCCTTGCCGCTTAAGGTGGCGATCGTCAGGTCAGGGTTCAAGATCTCAATATCCTGGTCCGCCTGGATATCGGAAGCGCGGACCACGCCCTCGCCCTCGTATTCGATGTAGGCGGTCTTGGGCTCGTTGGTCTCGCTGCTGTTCTTGATCGCAAGGCTCTTGATGTTCATGATGATCTCGCTCACGTCCTCTTTGACGCCGGGGATGGAGCTGAATTCATGCAGGACGCCGTCAATCTTCACCTGGCTGACCGCAGCGCCCGGCAGGGAAGAAAGCATGATCCTACGCAAGGAGTTGCCAAGCGTGATGCCGTACCCTCTCTCAAGAGGCTCCACAACGAATTTTCCGTACTTCTTGTCTTCCGAAATTTCCGCGACCTCAATATTGGGCCTTTCAAAATCAAACACTATAAATACCCTCCTTTTACAAGCATTCATGGGTTGCATAAAGGCGCTATAAGCGGACATAGGGAACCTATGCCCGCCCAGGACGATTACTTGGAGTACAACTCAACGATAAGCATTTCGTTGACAGGGACATCGATCATCTCCCTGGTAGGAAGATTCTTGATGGTGCCCTTCAAGCCTTCAATGTCAACATCCATCCATTCGGGAGTAAGCCTGCCGGCCGTCACCTCGAGGATATCTTTATATCTCTGCAGGGATTTCGCTTTCTCTGAGATTTCTACCACGTCTCCGGCCTTAACCTGGAACGATGCGATCTTAACGGTCTTGCCGTTTACCAATACGTGCCTGTGGCTGACGATCTGCCTGGCCTCTCTCCTGGTCCTGGCAAAACCCATCCTGAATACTACGTTGTCCAGCCTTCTCTCCAGCATGATCATGAGGTTTTCACCGCTCATGCCCTTCATCCTGCTGGCCTTCTCATAATAATTCCTCAGGGGCTTCTCCAGGACGCCGTAGATGAATTTCGCTTTCTGCTTCTCGCGAAGCTGGAGGCCATATTCACTTACCTTCTTGCCAGCCCTTGCGAACGTCCTCTTGGACTTCTTATCATATCCCAAAACGGAGGGCTCAATGCCCAGGGACCTGCATCTCTTTAATACCGGAACTCGATTTACTGCCATTTTCCATATCTCCTTTAATTATTGTTTACAGCGCCGGGCGCATGAAAACAGCGCATGACGCGGCGCTTTCCTCCAACGATTCATAGACGCGCCTCCACCTTAAGAAGCGCTCCCGCCGATTATACGCGGCGGCGCTTCGGAGGACGGCAACCATTGTGGGGAACCGCCGTCACGTCGCGGATGCTGACCACTTCCAGGCCGCTTGCGGAAAGCGCCCGGATCGCGGCCTCACGTCCTGAGCCGGGACCCTTGACGAAGACGTCCACCGTCTTAAGCCCATGGACCAGGGCAGCCTTCGTGGCTGTCTCTGCCGCCATCTGTGCAGCATAGGGAGTAGATTTCCTTGAACCTCTAAAGCCCAGGCCGCCGGCGCTCGCCCAACTTAACGCGTTCCCCTCGGTATCCGTCAGGGTGACGATCGTGTTATTGAAAGACGCCTGGATATGTGCCTGTCCGCGTTCAACGTTTTTCTTTACGCGCTTCTTTGTTACTTTTTTCGCAACCTTTTTAGCCATTTTAAACTAACCTACTTTCCTTCCTTAACTTACTTTACTTTTTCTTGTTTGCAACAGTCCTCTTCGGACCCTTACGTGTCCTAGCGTTGGTCTTGGTCCTCTGTCCGCGGACGGGAAGCCCCTTACGATGGCGGATGCCCCTGTAGCACCCGATCTCCTGGAGCCTCTTGATGTTCAGCGCGACCTCTCTGCGCAAATCGCCTTCCACCAGGACGCCCATCTCTTCGATTGTCTCACTGATCCGCTTTACCTCGTCGTCCGTCACGTCCCTGACACGGGTATCCGGATTCACGCCTGCCGCAGCCAGAATCTTATCGGCAGTGCTTCTGCCAATCCCGTAGATATAAGTCAAGCCGATCTCAATTCTCTTCTCTCTGGGTAAGTCAACACCTGCAATACGAGCCATTTACATTTCCTCCATTTTCCTCGGCCGACGCGCCCTGGCCTTCGATTCTTGCGGCGCGGCGGCATCCAGTTACTAATTGATTGGGGCTTTCACCCAACCGGACACACATCCGATCTTTCCGTTACTTGGCAGTCCCCCACACAGGCAAGGCCGCGCTTCACAGTATCAAGAAGTAATCTCCCGTAAGCTCTCCGTCTCTTATCTCTATTCTCAACCGGCATTCCCGCCGGAGCAATTACATGACATAAGGGGACAAGAACCCACACGCCCATCACGTGCGCCCTGCGGCCACGTGCCTGAAGCCGGTGATCATCCCTGTCTCTGTTTATGCTTCGGATTCTCGCAGATCACTCTAATGCGTCCTTTTCTCTTGATGATTTTGCACTTCTCGCACATTGGTTTAACTGATGCTCTAACCTTCACGTTAAGCCCTCCTTTCAAAAAAGACCGTTTTACATTATAACATGTAGTCCCGCGATTTGCAAGTTTATTTTTCTAAAACTTTTCCTTTCCGCTTACTTATCCCGCCAAATGATGCGTCCCTTGGTCAGGTCATAGGGGGACAGTTCCAACGTCACCTTGTCGCCCGGCAAGATACGGATAAAATTCTGGCGAAGCTTTCCGCTGATATGGGCAAGCACGCGGTGCCCGTTCTCCAATTCCACCTGGAACATGGTGTTCGGCAGCTTTTCTACAACGGTTCCTTCAATTTCAATCACATCACTTTTCGACATAAATTCCCTCCACTTCGCAAGTCATGGCGCGATATTGCTTTATCGCATACTTAATTCTATCATCCAGGTGCGGGCATTTCCCGGCCAGCGCTTCCCTTAGCTGCGGCTCCACGCCGCTGTTGGTCAACTGAACATGCTTCCTGTTTTTCTTCTTCGGCGCATCCGCCTTTTTCAGGCGTCCGTCCGCAAGATAAAGGGACTCCCCTTCGCAGGCCGCCACGACGTAAACTGTTCCTTTGTCATGACCGGCTTTCGAGACCACGAACCTTCCTATCATACCAATCTCCATTCCGAAACGTTTGACGGCGCCAGGGCAGCCTTCCTTATGCCGCGGTCAATACAATGTCAGGATCTCCGGCTCCCCCTGCGTGATCAGCACCGTGTTCTCATAATGGGCGGACAAGGAGCCGTCAGCCGTCACCACGGTCCAGTCGTCGTCCATCCATTCCACGTCCGCCCTGCCCATATTGATCATGGGCTCGATGGCAAGCGTCATGCCGGGGCGCAGCTTCGGCCCGCGCATCAATTGCTTAAAGTTCGGTATCTGCGGATCCTCATGCAGCTTCGTCCCAATCCCATGCCCCACCAGGTCCCTCACGATGCCGTACCCATAGGGCTTCACATATGCGTCGATGGCATTGGAGATGTCGTATAAATGGTTCCCGGCAAGGGCCATCTTGACTCCGGCGAAAAAGCTTTCCCGCGTCACGTCGATCAGCCGCCTCACCTCTGGGTCCACGTCGCCGACCGCATGGGTCCTTGCGGCGTCGGAATGGTATCCCTTATAGATCAGTCCCGCGTCGAGGCTTACGATGTCCCCTTCCTGCAGGATCCTTTTGCGGCTTGGGATGCCATGCACCACTTCGTCATTGACAGACACGCAGATGCTGGCGGGATAACCGTTGTAATTCTTAAAATTAGGGACGCAGCCCAGCTTACGGATCAGGCCGTCGCCCAACGCGTCGATGTCCCAGGTGGACATCCCCGGCCGGATCGCCTCCTCCATCTCCTTATGGACGATGGCGAGCAGCCTGCAGGATTCCCGCATGAGCTCGATCTCCCTTTCTGACTTGATCGTGATCGCCATGCCTTACTTCTCCAAGATCGCCACGATGGACGCAAACACGTCGTCCATGCCCTGGGTGCCGTCCACCGTGCGCAGCACGCCTTTGGCGCTATAGAAATCGATCAGGGGCTGGGTCTGGTCATGGTAAACCTTAAGGCGGTTGAGCACCGTCTCGGGCTTGTCGTCGTCACGCAGCACTAACGGCGAACCGCAGTTGTCACAGATGCCTTCCTTCTTCGGAGGAATATGCTCCACATGGTAGGTCGCGCCGCAGGTAAGGCAGGCACGCCTGCCGGACATCCTCTTGACGATGTTCTCATCCGGGACGTTCACGTCTATGGCATAGTCGATGGAGTCGCCCAGCTTGCCCAGCGCCTCATCCAGGACCTGGGCCTGGGGGATGGTGCGGGGGAAGCCGTCCAACACATAACCGCCCGCACAGTCCGCCTGCGCCACACGGTCCAACAGGATCCGGACGGTCAGCTCATCAGGGACCAAAAGGCCCTGGTCCATGTATTTCTTGGCTTCCATGCCCAGCTCTGTGCCGTTCTTGATGTTGGCACGGAAAATGTCCCCTGTGGAAATGTGGGGGATCGCATATTTAGCGGCGATCATTTTCGCCTGGGTGCCTTTGCCGGCCCCGGGGGCTCCTAACATAATAATCTTCATCTTCCTTCTCCTCCTTTATCAGAATGATACGCGTCGTACATGGGCCGTTCGCGTAAAGTGGAAAATTCCGGGCAGCCTGACGGCTGCCCGGATGACGTTGAACCATCGTTAATCGTTCAGGAAACCTTTGTAGTTGCGTACCAGCATCTGGGACTCAACCTGCTTGAGGGTCTCCAGGATGACGCTCACGATAATGATCAGGCTGGTGCCGCCGAAAGACACGCTCGCTCCAAAGACGCCGCTGAACACATAAGGCAGGACCGCGATGACCGTCAGCCCCACCGCGCCGATGAACACGACGTAGTTGAGCACGCGGGTCAGATAATCGCTGGTAGGCGCGCCCGGACGGATGCCCGGGATGAAGCCGCCCTGCTTCTTCATGTTATCCGCCACCATCAACGGGTTGAAAGTGATGGACGTATAGAAATAAGCGAAGAACACGATCAGGACGATGTACACCAATAAGCCGATGGAATACCACGGCGCGCTGGGCCTGCACCAGTTGGAGCTGTTCAGCCCGGCCAGGATCGCCCCCCAGAAGCCGGTTCCCTGGTAGCCCACGAAAGAGCAGATGATGATGGGGAACTGCATAATGGACTGGGCAAAGATCACAGGGATCACGCCTGCGGTATTGACGCGCAGAGGGATGTTGGAGGTCTGCCCGCCAACCATCTTGCGTCCCTGCATCTTCTTGGCGTACTGCACCGGGATCTTACGGATGCCGTCGTTTAAAATGATGACCAGGACCACCATGCCAATGATGATGGCGAAGATGATCACTACCGCAAGGATGGCAGCGGCGGGAGCCGTGTCAAACTTGCTGATGACGAACTGCTGGAACAGGTTGCCGATATCGTTCGGCAGCCTTGAAATGATATTGATGACCAATACGATGGAGATGCCGTTTCCGACACCGTTTTCTGTGATTCTCTCACCAACCCACATTAAGAACGCGCTTCCGGCAGTCAGGGTAGCGATCGCGGTGATCACGTTCAATGCATTAAAATCAGTCAGCAAGCCTTGCCTGCCGAAGCCGATTGCCATTGCGGTGGACTGGATCAGGGACAGTGCCACAGTCACATACCTGGTGATGGCAACAATCTTCTTTCTCCCTTCCTCGCCATCCCGCTGCATCTCTTCCAACTTCGGTATCGCGATCGTCAGAAGCTGCATGATGATGGAGGAAGTAATGTAAGGGCTGATATTCAAGGCAAGGATTGACATATTCTCAAAGGAGCCGCCAGTGATGGCATTAAAAAAGCTAAATGCGTCACCTGCCTGAGCTGAAAACCACTCCCGAAAGAAAGCCGTATTGATACCAGGAACGGGAAGCTGTGACCCGATACGGATCACAACCAGCATTCCCAAAGTATATAAGAGCTTTTTTCTAATTTCTACTATTTTAAATGCATTTTTCAGGGTTGTAAACATTTTACATCACCTCTGCCGTTCCACCAAGAGCTTCGATCTTCTCCTTTGCAGAAGCGCTGAAGGCGTTCGCCTTAACAGTAAGCTTTTTGGTAAATTCACCGTTTCCAAGTATCTTCACGCCATCCCTGGGATTCTTTATGATGCCGCTCTCGATCATCTTAGGGATATCCACGACGGTACCATCCTCGAAAACTTCCAACTTGCTTACATTAAACGCGACAATGTCTTTAGAGTTCCGATTGGTGAATCCCCTCTTCGGAAGGCGCCTGTATAAAGGCATCTGGCCGCCTTCAAAACCGGGCCTGGGCGCTCCGGAACGGGCTTTCTGTCCCTTGTGCCCATAGCCGGCGGTCTTGCCGTTGCCTGAGCCATGGCCGCGACCCTTCCTGAATCTGTCATGCTTGGAACCCGCAGCAGGTTTTAAATTGGATAAATCCATTCTCCACACCTCCTTGTCTATTCTACTTCTTCTACTTTGATTAAGTGGCTGATCTGACGAATCTGTCCTCTTGTAGCTTCATTATCAGGAAGTACAATAGACTTGTTCAACTTACGAAGCCCCATGGATTCCGCCGTCTTCTTATTCTTTGGCACAGCCCCGATCGTGGACTTGACCAACGTGATCTTTAACATTTTATCTGCCATAGCGATCCTCCTTTCCGGTAAATCCTACGCAATCACTTCATCCACGGATTTACCGCGGTTTTTTGCCACCTCTTCGGGAGCCTTCAACTGGCTTAAGCCTGTGAGCGTCGCAAGCACGACATTCTGCTTGTTGTTGGAGCCGAGGGACTTGGTACGGATGTTCTTGATCCCCGCAAGTTCACAGACGATACGCGCAGGACCTCCTGCGATGATGCCCGTGCCTTCGGGAGCCTTCTTCAGCAGGACGCTGGAGGAACCGAACTCTCCTAAGAAATCATGAGGGATGGAATCGTTCTCGTCACGGACGATCTCGATCAAGTGCTTCGTCGCATCCTCTTTCCCCTTACGGATCGCTTCCGGAATTTCCACGGCCTTACCCAGCCCGGCGCCTACATGGCCGTTCCCATCACCGACTACCACCAATGCGGTAAAGCGGATGTTGCGGCCGCCCTTAACCGTCTTGGTCACTCGTTTGATGGTAACAACCTTGTCAGTCAATTCAAACTGACTCGGATCTATGATAGTACGTCTCATCGTTTGCTCTCCTCTCCTAGAATACTAAGCCAGCTTCCCTGGCCGCGTCAGCTAAAGCTGCCACCTTGCCGTGGTATATAAAGCCGCCTCTATCAAAAACAACTTCCTTGATCCCTTTCTCAAGGGCCCTCTTGGCAATGACGGTTCCTACATATGCCGCCGCATCAACGTTATTGGTCTTCTCAAGCTCTGCCTGCACCTCTTTCTCCAAGGTGGAAGCGGCTACCAGAGTCCTGCCAACTGTATCGTCGATAATTTGAGCATACATATGATTATTGCTTCTAAACACTGCAAGACGGGGCCTTTCAGGGGTGCCGCTGAAGCGGTTGCGGATCCTCAAGTGCTTTTTCACGCGGACGTCTTGTCTTGACTCTTTTCTAACCATCTTCATACTCTCCTTATCTATTATTTCTTGCCGGTCTTACCAACTTTACGTCTGATGACTTCATCGGCATACTTGATGCCCTTGCCCTTATAAGGCTCAGGCCTCCTCTTGTCTCTGATGTCAGCTGCGAATTGGCCTACTTTTTCTTTATCGATCCCCTTGACGATGATGACGTTCTGGCCCTCCAGCACGGTCTCGACCCCTTCCGGGTCCTCCATCTCGACCGGATGGGAATAGCCCAGGGTCAGCGTAAGCTTGTTGCCGGACTTGGCGGCCCTGTAACCTACGCCGTTGATCTCCAGCTTCTTTTGATACCCTTCGGTCACGCCGACCACCATGTTGTGGATCAGGGTCCTGGTCAGGCCATGCAGGGACTTCATCTTCTTTAAGTCATTCGGCCTGCCTACATGCACCATGCCGCCGTCCACAGTAATCGTCATTTCAGCGGGAAGCACCCTTTCAAGGGTTCCCTTGGGACCTTTCACGGTCACTTTGTTATTTTCTGCGACCTCCACAGTTACGCCTGCGGGAATCGCGATTGGCATTCTACCTATACGTGACATGCCCGTACCTCCTATTATGATTCTGGAATATGGTTGCTCTTACCAAACGAACGCCAGGACCTCGCCGCCGATGCCCAGCTCCCTCGCCTTTTTGTCGGTAATGACGCCCTGGTTGGTGGAAATGATCGCAACGCCCAAGCCGCCCAATACCCTGGGCATATCTTCCTTGCCGGCATACACGCGCAGGCCGGGCTTGGAAATCCTCTTGATGCCGGAAATGATCTTCTGGCTCTTGTCGGCGCCGTACTTTAACGTGATATGGATGGTGTGGAAGCCGCCCTCTTCGACGACATCATATTTCTTAATATAACCTTCCTCTAACAGAATCTCGGCGATTGCCAGCTTCATCTTAGAAGAGGGGATATCGACTGTATCATGTTTTGCAGTGTTCGCGTTACGGATTCTCGTAAGCATATCTGCAATAGGATCGCTCATTGTCATTATGACTTCCTCCTTGATTCTCTTGACCTCTTGTCACATCCGCAGGAAAAGGACCTTCATCCATTCCGGCGAATGCCTTTCATTCACCGTATTACCAGCTGGCTTTCTTAACGCCGGGAATCTGTCCCTTATATGCCAACTCACGGAAGCAAACCCTGCAGATCCCGTACTTCCTTAAGTAAGCGTGAGGACGGCCGCAAATCCTGCAGCGTGTGTAAGCCTGAGTGGAAAACCTGGGCTTGCGCTGCTGTTTCAACTTTAACGATGTCTTTGCCATGCGAATTTACCTCCTTACTGTTTTGCGAACGGCATGTTGAACAGCCGAAGCAGTTCCCTTGCCTCTTCATCGGTCTTCGCCGTCGTAACGAAGATGATGTCCATGCCCCTGGTCTTATCGATCTTATCATATTCGATTTCAGGGAAGATGATCTGCTCCTTGATGCCAAGGGCGTAATTGCCTCTTCCGTCAAACGAATTGGGGTTCACTCCTCGGAAGTCACGCACGCGGGGAAGCGCCAGGTTCACAAGGCGGTCCAGGAACTCATACATCTTCTCGCCGCGCAGGGTGGTCTTACATCCAATCTTCATGCCCTCACGGATCTTGAAGTTGGCGACAGATTTCTTCGCCGTGGTCATGACTGCTTTCTGGCCGGTGATGGTCTCCATATCTTTAATGGCGTTCTCCAAGACCTTGGCGTTCTCTTTCGCCTCGCCTACGCCCATGTTGATGACGATCTTGTCAAGCTTGGGAACCTGCATGACGTTGGTGTAGCCGAACTTTTTGGTCATCGCATCCACGATCTCCGTCGTGTAAAGTTCTTTCAGTCTACTCACTTTTTTTCCTCCTTCCTATCAATCGATCACTTCGCCGGTGGACTTTGCGTAACGCACTTTCTTTTCGCCTTCCATCTTGAAGCCGATCCTGGTAGGCTTTCCCTTATGGACGTACATTACGTTTGATATATCGATAGGAGCTTCTTTCTGGATGATGCCGCCGTTGGGGTTCGCCTGGGAGGGTTTCGCGTGCTTCGTCACCATGTTCACGCCTTCCACCAGGACCTTTCCCTTCTTCGCATCAACGGAAACGACCTTGCTTTCCTTGCCATTATCTTTGCCGACGATCACCCTGACGGTATCGCCCTTTTTAATTTTCAGTGTCGACATGCTGTACCTCCTTATAATACTTCAGGAGCCAGGGAAACAATTTTCATGAACTGCTTCTCACGGAGCTCTCTGGCAACAGGCCCGAAGATACGGGTTCCTCTAGGAGTCTTGTCATCCTTGATGATCACTGCGGCGTTCTCATCAAACTTGATGTAAGAGCCATCCTTGCGGCGGACGCCATGTACAGTACGGACAACGACCGCTTTCACGACATCGCCTTTCTTTACAACGCCGCCTGGCGTTGCGTCTTTAACAGTGGCAACGATGATATCGCCGATCTGCGCATATCTTCTTGTAGAGCCGCCCATAACACGGATGCAGAGCACTTCCTTCGCGCCAGTGTTATCAGCAACCTTAAGTCTGCTCTCTTGCTGAATCATGTTATTCTCCTTCCGAATCTCCAAGGGACCATAAGTCCCGTCGGGTTAGATTATTTCGCTCTCTCTATGATTTCCACAAGCCTCCACCTCTTGTCCTTAGAGAGGGGCCTCGTCTCCATCACCTTAACAGTATCGCCAATGTTGCACTCATTGTTCTCATCATGCGCTTTCAGCTTATAGGTGCTCTTCACAATCTTCTTGTAAATCGGATGCTTCACATGATTCTCGATCGCGACCACGATGGTCTTATCCATCTTATTGCTCGTCACCTTGCCGATACGGGTTTTCCTCAAATTTCTTTCCACGGTTTAACTCCTTTCCCACTCACGCCTTCGTCTTCGCGGTAATCACGGTCTGGATACGTGCAATGTTACGTCTGACTTCCTTGATCCTTGCAGTGTTATCCAACTGGTTGGTAGCGTTCTGGAATCTCAAATTGAAAAGCTCCTTCTTGGCGGCGACTAATTCCTTGTTCAATTCCGCCTCGGACTTGGTCCTTAATTCTTCTACGAATCTATTTGTCTTCATTCTGTTACACCGCCTTCCAAATCTGCCTTAGAAACGATCTTGCATTTGCAGGGAAGCTTGTGCATGGCAAGACGCAGCGCTTCACGGGCATCCGACTCAGGAACGCCGCCGATCTCGAACATGACGCGTCCCGGCTTCACGACTGCTACCCAATATTCCACAGCGCCTTTACCGGAACCCATACGGGTCTCAGCGGGCTTGGCGGTAACAGGCTTGTCAGGGAAAATCTTGATCCATACCTGTCCGGTACGCTTCGTATAACGGGTCAGCGCCACACGGGCAGCCTCTATCTGGTTGGACTTGATCCAGCAGGGTTCGGTCGATACCAAACCATAATCGCCGTAAACGATGGTGTTGCCTCTAGTGGCTTTGCCAGTGATGGAACCACGGAATTGCTTACGACGTTTTACTCTTTTCGGCATTAACATTATTTATCGCTCCCTTCCGGCTTGTTCCCTTTCGTAGGAAGTACTTCGCCCTTATAAATCCAAACTTTTACGCCAATTTTACCATAAGTGGTGTTCGCCTCAGCGAAGCCATAGTCGATGTCGGCCCTTAAGGTCTGAAGGGGGATCGTGCCCTCGCTATAGAACTCGCTTCTCGCGATCTCAGCGCCGCCCAAGCGTCCTGCGCAGCAGGTCTTGATGCCTAAGGCGCCTGCCTTCATGGTCCTGCCCATGCAGGACTTCATGGCACGCCTGAAAGACACACGTCCTTCGAGCTGTTGGGCGATGTTCTCCGCCACCAGCTGGGCGTCCCTGTCGGGCCTCTTGATCTCTTTGATGTCAACCAGCACCTTTTTGTCCGTCAGCTTGGAGATCTCCTTCTTGGTGACTTCGATCTCCGCGCCGCCCTTGCCGATCACGATGCCGGGCTTGGCGGTGTAGATGGTCACTTTCACCCTGTCGGAAGCGCGCTCGATCTCAATCTTGGACACGCCGGCGCTGTACAGCTTCTTCTTTAAGAACTTCCTGATGTTATAGTCCTCGATCAGATAGTCAGAAAACTCCGCATCCGCGTACCACTTGGAATCCCAATCTTTAATAACGCCGACTCTAAGGCCGTGAGGATTAACTTTCTGTCCCATAACTCTTACTCGACTCCTTTCACTTCTTCTCGTCCAGAACGATGGTGATATGGCTCATGAGCTTCTCAATGCGGTAAGCCCTGCCCTGCGCCCTGGGCCTGATTCTCTTCATTGTCGGTCCCCTGTTCGCAAAGCACTCCGCGATATAGAGGTTCTCGGTATTCATCCCGTTATTATTCTCAGCATTCGCGATCGCGGACTTCAGCAGCTTCTTGATCACGCTGGAAGCGTAGCGGGGATTGTATTCCAGGATCGCCAACGCGGTCTGGACATCCTTGCCCCTGATGGCGTCCAACACGAAACACGCCTTCGTCACGGACACTCTGGCATAAGACAGCTTTGCTTTAGGCCTGGTATCTTTCTGCGCGTTCCTCTCTCTCTTGATTTGGGATCTATGTCCTTTAGCCATAGATGAATTTCCTCCTTTCAAATTCGGGCGGCGGCATCGGCGTGCCCTGGGATTGCCCCGGCGCGCCCAAGCAACCGGTCAAAGCCGCGCCAGGCGGCCTTGCATTATTTCACCTTCGATTTCTTCTCGTCCTTGCCATGTCCCCTGAAAGTCCTGGTCGCCACGAACTCGCCCAACTTGTGGCCGACCATGTCTTCGGTCACATATACGGGAACATGCTTCCTTCCGTCATGAACGGCAAAGGTATGCCCAACGAAAGAAGGGAATATCGTGGAACGGCGGGACCAGGTCTTGATGACCTGCTTCTGTCCGGCCGCGTTCAAAGCATCAACTTTTTTCAACAGGCTTGCGTCTGCAAAAGGTCCTTTTTTCAGTGATCTAGCCATTGTCTTTCCTCCTCAATTATTTGATGGCTCTGCCGTCGCGTCTTCTTACGATCAGCTTGTTGGAAGCTTTCTTCTTCTTGCGGGTCTTAAGCCCTAACGCGGGCTTGCCCCAAGGAGTGCTCGGGCCCGGACGGCCAATGCCGGCCTTGCCCTCGCCGCCGCCGTGAGGATGGTCATTGGGGTTCATCACGGAACCGCGGACAGTGGGACGGATGCCCATGTGACGCTTACGTCCTGCTTTACCGATATTGATCAGGTTATGGTCGACATTTCCGACGATGCCTACCGTCGCGCGGCAGACAAGGGGAACCATCCTCATCTCGCCGGAGGGCAGGCGCAGGGTCGCGTACTTGCCTTCCTTAGCCATCAGCTGTGCGCTGTTGCCAGCGGAACGGGCGAGCTGGCCGCCTTTGCCGGGGTGCATCTCCACGTTGTGGATCTGGGTACCCACCGGGATCTCGGAAAGTGGCAGGCAGTTGCCAACCCTGACTTCGGCTTCAGGCCCGCTCATGACCTTCATGCCGTCCGTCAGTCCCTGAGGGGCGATGATATAGGATTTGATGCCGTCCGCGTAGCAGATCAGGGCGATGTTGGCCGACCTGTTCGGATCATATTCAATGCCAAGCACGGTAGCGGGGATGCCGTCCTTATTCCTCTTGAAATCCACCAGCCTGTACTTGGTCCTGGTGCCGCCGCCGCGATGCCTAACTGTGATCTTGCCCTGGTTGTTGCGTCCTGAATTCTTCGGAATGGTCACACAGAGGCTCTTCTCAGGAGTCTTCTTGGTAATCTCGGAGAAATCGGAGCCAGTCATATTCCTTCTGGATGGTGTATATGGGTTGTATGTCTTGATTCCCATTGCTTTGTCTCCTTTTCATGATTTTTGCGCGGCGCATCGGCCGCATACTTGATCAGGCGGGCGCATATCCTGCCGGACGCGCCCCAGCCTATTACAGACCGGGATAGAACTCGATATCCTTGCTGTCCTCGGTCAGCCAGACGATGGCTTTCTTCGTCTTGGCGGTCTTGCCGACCACCGTGCCGCGCCTCTTCTTCTTGCCGGGCACGTTCAGGGTGTTGACCCTCTTGACCTTCGCGCCGTCAAACATCTTCTCAATGGCTTCCTTGATCTGGGACTTGTTCGCCTCCGTATGGACCAGGAAAGTGTACTTCTTCTCGCTCATGCCCGCCATGCTCCTCTCGGTGATGACCGGCTTTAAGATAACGTCATAGTATTTGATGTCAGCCATTATGCGTATACCTCCTCAATCTTTGCGACCGCTTCCTTGGTAACGACCAGCTTCTTCGCCTTCATGACGTCATAGACGTTCAGGGTCGTCACCAGCGTGGTGTCGATGGTAGGAACGTTGTTCGCGGACATGATGACGTTGTTGTCAACGTCTGCCAGGACGACCAGGCCCTTCTGCACGTTCAGGTTGTTCATCACAGCCAGGAACTTCTTGGTCTTGATCTCATCCAGCTTAAGCTCGTCAAGCACGATCAGGCTGCTGTCCTGGACCTTGCTCGTCAGCGCGGACTTAAGCGCCGCCCTCTTCTCTTTCTTGTTCATCTTAAAGGAATAGTCGCGAGGGGTCGGGGGGAACACGACGCCGCCGCCCTTCCACTGGGGCGCCCTGGTGGAACCCTGCCTTGCGTGGCCTGTCCCTTTCTGCCTCCAGGGCTTCCTGCCGCCGCCGGACACTTCCGCGCGGTTCTTCGCCTTCTGCGTGCCCTGGCGGTTGTTGGCCAGCTGCTGCACCACTGCCATATGCACCAGGTGCTCCTTGATCTGCGCCCCGAAAACCGCGTCGCTAAGCTCGATCGTGCCGACCTCATTGCCTTCCATATTATAAACAGAAACTTTTGCCATCTGATTGGTCCTCCTTCCGTCTTACTTAGGCTAAAACCTTGACGGTTTCTTTGATGGTTACCAGGCCTTTCTTCGGACCGGGAACCGCGCCCTTGATCAGAAGCAGATTCTTCTCCGCATCCACCCTGACCACTTCAAGGTTCTGAACAGTTACCTTTACAGCGCCCATATGGCCGGGCATCCCTTTGCCCTTGAACACCCTGCTGGGGTCGGAACTTCCGCCATTGGAACCCTGATGACGATGGAACTTGGAACCGTGGGCCATAGGCCCCCTGTGCTGTCCCAGCCTCTTGATCGCGCCCTGGAAGCCTTTTCCTTTGGAGATGGCGGTCGCGTCGATGTGGTCGCCCACAGCGAAGATGTCCGCTTTGATCTCATCGCCCAAATGATACTCTTCCGCGTTCTCGAAGCAGAACTCCCTTACGTACCTCTTGGAATCGGTGCCTGCCTTCTTGAAATGTCCCTGCTCGGCCTTGGTCGCGCCATGCGCATGGATCACTTGCTTCTTGCCCTGGGCGTCCTTGGCGACGGTCCTGTCCTTCTTGGAGCCGAAGCCTACCTGTACCGCGCTATAGCCGTCGTTCTCAACGGTCTTCACCTGGGTCACGACGCAGGGGCCTGCCTGGAGCACTGTTACCGGTATCAACTCGCCGTCGTCGGCGAAAATCTGCGTCATACCGATCTTGGTTGTTAAGATTGCTTTCTTCATTGTTTACCTCCTGTCTGTTTCTACATAGCGGAACAATGGCGCCCATCCATGGTGCGGAGCATTGTTCATACGTCTAGTAGAGGTTTTGCCGGTCAATCGGATGAAGCCCATCTTCCTTGGTTATTTGGTCTTCATCTTGATGTCGATGTACACGCCTGCGGGCATTTCCAGCCTCTGCAGAGCATCAACGGTCTTCTGGGTCGGCGTGATGATGTCGATCAGCCTCTTGTGGGTCCTCTGCTCGAACTGCTCGCGGGAATACTTATACTTATGCACCGCGCGCAGGATGGTGACAACCTCGCGCTTGGTGGGAAGGGGAACCGGTCCGCTCACCTGGGCACCATTCTTCTTGACTGTTTCGATGATTTTCTTAGCCGATGCATCCACCAACTGATGATCGTAAGCTTTCAGCGTGATTCTCATTACTTGACTTGCCATAAAAAAAGTCGCCTCCTTTTCGCACTTTGGGTCTTAAGTACGACAAGCGGTGACTGTACACTCTCCCGTGTGTGTCCTTACCTCTGCAAATTTAAAAACCGGCTTGGACCTACACGTCGTTTCTACTCTCCGTAGACTTTATTGGGTACAGTGACTTGCCGTCAGGTTTCTAACTTGACATTCGCTCCACGTAAAAACCTGCTACCGGTCGCCCGATAGCAGCAACCTCACGTATCATCGCTATCATGCCACAGCACCCTGTATATTACCATAACCCGCCAAGGTTGGCAAGGGAAAAATTGTTTTTTTTTTCGTACAATCTATATTGGGGGGTACAGTCGGGCGGCAAGTCGAACTTTGTTCGACATGGGCGCGCCATTTCATGAGCAAAGGTAGTCGCGGGGCGGACTGCGGCAGATCTCCCACAGGATGGACATTAGCAAATTCCCGCGCGGGGCGGACTGCGGCAGATTCCCCGTTGACAACTTCCCGCAGCCTGGGTATGATTTATAATATATGATTTATAATAGGTAGAAAGACAGACAGAAAGGATGAACGCCATGTGGATCGCAGACAACTGGACGGATTATGAAGTGCTGGACGCCTCCGGCGGGGAAAAGCTGGAGCGCTGGGGGGATTACCTGCTCATCCGCCCCGACCCCCAGGTCATCTGGGACACGCCCCGGACCCATCGGGGG
>CANPWC010000020.1 GCA_947581905.1 uncultured Acetatifactor sp. | reverse complement strand
AACGGACCCAGGTGTTGATGGATATTGCCAACCGTACGGGAGCCTTGGTCATCGGGACGGGCGACATGTCGGAGCTTGCCTTGGGCTGGGCGACCTATAACGGCGACCATATGTCCATGTATGGGGTCAACGCGGGCGTGCCCAAGACCCTGGTGCGCCATTTGGTGCGGTATTATGCGGACACCTGTGGGGACGAGGAGCTTCGCAGGGTCCTGTTCGATGTGCTGGATACCCCGGTCAGCCCTGAACTTTTGCCGCCTGTGGACGGGAAGATCGCCCAGAAGACGGAGGACCTGGTGGGACCTTATGAGCTCCATGACTTCTTTTTATACTATATGCTGCGCTGCGGGTTCCCCCCGGATAAGATCTATCGGATCGCGAAGGATTCCTTTGACGGCATCTATGGCCAAGAGACCATACGCAAATGGCTCAAGGTGTTCTATAACAGGTTCTTCCAGCAGCAGTTCAAGCGTTCCTGCCTGCCGGACGGACCCAAGGTAGGAAGCGTCGCCGTCTCTCCCAGAGGCGACTTAAGGATGCCTTCGGACGCCAGCGCAAGGCTGTGGCTGGACCAGGCAAGAATGCTTTAAAACAGCCTAAAAACCCCGATTTTAAAGAAAAAGCTTGCATTGTCCCTTTCGATATCGTATATTATTTTTATACACCGTTAATTCCGTCTCAATACACGTGGAGGAAGAGATATGACAAAAGCGGAGATTTTGAAAAAAGAAATCCTAAGACAGTATCGTAGCGTTCGTCAATTTGCCATGGAAATGAGTATTCCTTACAGTACGTTGGTGACAGCTTTGGAAAGAGGTATCGAGGGGATGGCCTACGGTACCGTTATCAAGATGTGTGATAAGTTATGTCTGAATCCGGTTGATTTTTCTTCCCTGGATAGGGATGCTTCCCTTGGGGCGCAGCTTTTGGAAAATAGGGTGATGCAGTATTATGTGAGGCTGAATCAGGACGGAAGGGATAAGATTTTGGATTTGATGGATGATTTCGTCCAGATCGATAAGTACAAGGCGAAAGGGAAAAGAAGTAAAAATGAAAAGCTTTGATTATCTGATAGTGGGTACCGGTCTATTTGGATCGGTATTTGCTTTTGAAATGAACAAAGCGGGGAAAAGCTGCCTGGTCATTGACAAGAGGACGCACCTTGGCGGTAACGTTTATACGAAGGAGGAACACGGGATCTGGGTCCACCAGTACGGCGCGCACATTTTCCACACCTCCAATCAGCGTGTCTGGGATTACGTCAACCAGTTTGCGCGGTTCAATCATTACATCAATGCCCCGATCGCGGTATTCCATGATGAACTTTACAATATGCCGTTTAACATGAATACGTTCAGCAAGATGTGGGGCATCCGCACTCCGGCGGAGGCGAAGGCGATCATCGAAGGGCAGCGTGCAAAGGAGAAGGTGGAAGAGCCGCGGAATTTGGAGGAACAGGCGCTGTCCCTGGTCGGGCGCGACGTGTATGAGAAGCTGGTCAAGGGTTACACGCAGAAGCAGTGGGGACGGCCCTGCGACGAGTTGCCCGCATTCATTATCAAGCGCCTTCCGGTGCGCTTCACATATGACAATAATTACTTTACGGATCCTTACCAGGGCATCCCGATCGGAGGTTATACCGCCATCATCGAGAAGATGTTGGAGGGGTCCGAGGTACGGCTCGGCCTAAGTTATCGGGATTTCTTGAAAGAGAATGAGGCGAAGGGGGAGGAGGGCGTTTCCTATGGCAAAGTCCTCTACACCGGGATGATCGATGAATATTTCGATTATTGCCTGGGAGAATTGCAATATCGCTCCCTGCGTTTTGAGACCCAGGTCCTGGAGGGCTGCGACAACTACCAGGGCAACGCGGTAGTGAATTATACCGCCCAGGAAGTGCCTTATACCAGGATCATCGAGCATAAGCATTTTGAGTTCGGCACCCAGCCGGACACGGTGATCACGAAGGAATATCCCATTACGTGGCATAGGGGGGACGAGCCTTATTACCCGATCAACGATGACCGCAACAACCAGCTTTTCGCCGCTTACCAGAAGATGGCGGAGGGGGAAAAGGACGTGTTGTTCGGCGGGAGGCTCGGCCAGTACCGTTATTATGACATGGACAAGGTCATTTTGGCTGCCTGGGAAATGGTGGAAAAGGAATTGGGAAAATGATTTATTTTAACTGCGATTATAATGAAGGCGCCCATGAGAAGGTGATGGAGCGCCTGTTTGCCACGAACATGGAGCAAACGGAAGGGTATGGCACCGACCCTTATTGTAAAAAAGCCAGTGAGCTGATCCGTGAAAAATGTGCCGCGCCCACGGCGGCGGTGCATTTCCTGGTAGGGGGGACCCAGACCAATGCCACGGTGATCGCCGCGGCGCTGCGCCCCCACCAGGGCGTGTTGGCGGCGCACACGGCCCATATCAACGTCCATGAGACGGGGGCGGTGGAGGCTTCTGGTCACAAGGTGCTGACGCTGCCCGCCAAGGGCGGCAAGATCACCGCCGAACAGATCGACCGCTTCGTGCAGGCGCATGTCTCGGATGATGCGTTTGAGCACATCGTCCAACCGGGCATGGTTTATCTGTCCCACCCCACCGAACTGGGGACGACGTATAGCCTGGAGGAGTTGGAAGAGATCTCAAAGGTTTGCCGAAAGGACGGGCTGTTCCTTTTCGTGGACGGCGCGCGCCTGGGCTATGCCCTGGCGGCATCGGACAATGAGGTAGGTATGGAAGATCTGGCGCGCTTGTGTGATGTGTTTTATATCGGCGGCACCAAGGTAGGGGCCTTGTTTGGAGAGGCGGTCGTGATCACGAATCCCCTCCTTCAGAAGGATTTCCGCTATATCATCAAGCAGCGGGGCGGGATGCTGGCGAAAGGGCGTCTTTTGGGCGTGCAGTTTCTGGCGCTTTTGGAGGACGACCTTTATCTTGAGATTGCCGGCCATGCGGATGGCTTGGCGGAGATGATCCGGGAGGCGTTTACAAGAAAGGGGATCCCGTTCCTGGTGGAAAGCCATACGAACCAGGTTTTCCCGATCCTGGAGGATTCCATGTTGGAGCGGCTTGCGCAAAAATATAGCTATTCTTATCAGGAAAGGGTGGACGCCGGGCACAGCGCCGTCCGTTTCTGCACCAGTTGGGCGACGAAGCGGGAAAATGTGGAGCAGCTTTGCCAGGATATCGAGCGGCTGTGAAGCCATCCTTTGGGACGGCAGGCGGGTCCATTGGGAAAGGCTGCCTGGAAAGATATCCTGGGAAGATGAACAGGAAACCGGCAAGGGACAGGCAAGGATGATCGTAAGATGGGCAAGCGCTTGGCTAAGGATAGGCAAGGGACAGGCAAGGATGATCGTAAGATGGGTAAGCGCTTGGCTAAGGATAAACATAAGACAGGTAATGGAAGGCATCAGTTAAACTATGAGGACAGAAGTGCTCAAGGTCATGGATGGAAAAGATGAGGAGGGGCTGCGCAGGGCTGGGCGGATCCTTCAAGAAGGCGGCTTGGTGGCGTTCCCGACGGAGACGGTGTACGGGCTGGGCGGCGACGCCCTGAACCCGGACTCTTCCCGTAAAATCTATGAGGCGAAAGGCAGGCCGTCGGACAATCCCCTGATCGTCCATATTTATCGTTGGGAGGATGTATCCCGGATCGCGTCCAAGGTCCCGGAAGAGGCGAAGAAGATCGCGGACGCGTTTTGGCCCGGCCCCCTGACCATGATCCTGCCGAAAGCGGACATCGTCCCGCATGAGACCACGGGAGGTCTGGACACGGTGGCCATCCGTATGCCCTCCCACCCGGCGGCCCGGAAGCTGATCGAATATGCGGGCGGCTTCGTGGCAGCGCCCAGCGCCAACTTGTCCGGCAGGCCCAGCCCCACCCAGGCGAGGTTCGTCTTGGAGGATTTGGATGGGCGGGTGGATATGATCTTGGACGGTGGGGATGTGGGAATCGGCCTGGAATCCACCATCATTGACCTGACGGTACAGCCTGCGCAGATTCTTCGCCCGGGCTTCGTGACCCGGGAAATGTTGGAGGATGTATTAGGAAAAGTAGAGGTGGACGCCACTTTGTTAAGGTCGGATATAAACCAGGCGCCCCGGGCCCCCGGCATGAAATATCGCCATTATGCGCCCAAGGGGGACCTGACGATCATATCCGGCCCCATAGGGCAGGTAGTCGCATATATCAATGAACAATCGGGGAAAAAGGCGGCTGCCGGGGAAAGGGTGGGCGTCATCGCTACTAAGGAAACGCGTAGGCAATATCAGGCCCAGGTCATAAAGTGCGTCGGGAGCCGCCAAGATGAGTTGGAGATTGGCAGACGCCTCTATGCCATCCTGCGGGAATTTGACGAGGAAGGCGTGACCTGTATTTATTCGGAGGCTTTCTTTGGAGGAGGCTATGGACAGGCGATCATGAACCGCCTGCTCAAGGCTGCCGGACATAAGGTCGTCCGCATAGGTTCCCCTGACGGGAAGAAGGGAGAAGGACATGATAGCGATTGGAAGTGACCATGGCGGTTTTGAATTGAAACAGAAGATCATCCGCCATTTGGAAAAAGAAGGCATTGCTTATGAAGACGTGGGCTGTTATGACAAGTCGTCCTGCGATTATCCTGCTTTTGGGCATGCTGTGGCCCACAAGGTGGCGCAGGGAGAGTGTGACAAGGGGATCGTCCTGTGTACGACAGGGATCGGCATCAGCATCGCGGCCAACAAAGTGCCGGGAATCCGCTGCGCCTTATGCTCGGATACCTTATCCGCCAAAATGACGCGCCTGCATAACGATGCCAATGTGCTGGCCTTAGGGGGCGGGATGCTGGGGGAAAACCTGGCTTTCGACATCGTGGACACGTTCCTGTCCACCCCGTTTTCCGGCGAAGAGAAGCACGTAAGGAGGGTTTCCCAATTAGAGGAGCCTTGAAACAATCCACACCCAAAACGACACATAAAGGAGGACGCAAAGAATGGCAAAGGTAGTGATCATGGATCATCCGTTGATTCAGCACAAGATTGGCTTGATCCGGAGAAAAGAGACAGGCACCAAGGATTTCAGGCAGACGATCGGTGAAATCGCCATGTTGATCTGTTATGAAGCCACCCGGGAGCTTCGTTTGAGCGAAGTGGAGATCGAGACGCCCATCTGCAAGACCACGGTGAAGGAATTGAGCGGCAAGAAGATGGCGTTCGTCCCGATCCTGCGGGCGGGGCTGGGCATGGTGGACGGCGTGCTTACGCTGATCCCGGCAGCCAAAGTAGGACATATCGGCCTGTATCGTGACCCGGAAACCCTCAACCCTGTGGAATATTACTGCAAGCTGCCGGCGGATTGCGCGGAGCGGGAAGTATTCGTCCTGGATCCTATGCTTGCCACGGGCGGTTCCTCCTGTGCGGCGGTCCAGATGTTGAAGGACAAGGGCTGCAAGAACGTCCATTTCATGTGCATTTTGGCGGCTCCGGAAGGGATCAAGCGCATGACCGAGGAACATCCCGATGTGGATCTGTATATCGGCGCCGTGGACGAGAGGCTGAACGACCACGGCTATATCGTGCCCGGCCTGGGCGACGCGGGGGACCGGATATTCGGAACGAAGTAGGTGCAGCGCGTAGGACCGCGTTTCAGGACGAAGGAAGAGTGACGCGTAGGGCCGCGTTTCGGGACGAAGGAAAGGCGACGCGTAGGACCGGATATTCGGGACGAAGTAAGGGCGACTCGTGGGTCCGCGTTTCGGGACGAAGGAAAGCAGGGAAACAAGCACTAGGGTAAGGAGTAGTAGCATGGATTTGGCAAGGAACCGTATGATCAGGTTTGTGGTGGCGGTGGCGCTGGCGGCAGCGCTCACCGTATTTTCCATGCCTGAAAGCGTCCATGCCATTTCCGGCATCCGTGATGAGATCAAGGATGCGGAAGAGGATAAAGGAGAGCTGGAAGAACAGATTGGGGATAAGCAGGAAGAGATCTCCGGCCTTAAGGACCAGCGCAAGTCCCTCCAGGAGGAATTGGAGGACCTTAACGCGCAGCTTACGGAGGTGAGCGAGCGCCTGGCCGACCTGGAGGCGCAGATCGCGGCGAAGGAACAGGAGATCGCCGATACCCAGGCGGCCCTTGATAAGGCCCGTGCCACGGAAGAGGGGCAATATACCAACATGAAGCAAAATATCCGGACCATGTATGAAAGCAGCAACCTGACTTATCTGGAACTTTTGTTCACCTCGGGCAATTTTATGGATTTTTTGAACATGGCGGATTTCATGGAACGGGTCAATGACTATAACCGTGAACTTTTTAACGAATACCAGGAGACGAGGAAATTCATCGAATCGGAAGAAGCGAGGCTTCAGGGCGAAAGGGTGGAGCTGGAGGACTTAAAGGAGCAGGCCCAGGCCGAGCAGGCGCGTGTATCGGAATTGATCGAGGAAACGTCGAAAAGGATCAGCCAGTACAGCGACCAGATCTCCAGCGCCGAGCAGCAGGCGCTCGCCTATGAGCAGGAACTGAAAAAACTGGAAGAGAACCTGGAATATCTAAAGAAAAAGTTGGAAGAAGAGCTTCGGAAGGCCCGGGAAGCCGCACAGGCCAAGTGGCGGGACATCTCCGACGTGACGTTTTCCGACGGGGACCTGAAGCTTTTGGCCAACATTATCTACTGCGAGGCGGGAAGCGAGCCCTATGCGGGAAAGCTTGCCGTGGGGGCGGTAGTCATCAACAGGGTGCGCAGCAGCGTGTTCCCGGATACCGTGGTAGGCGTGATCTACCAGAAGAGCCAGTTCTCGCCGGTGGCCAGCGGCAGGCTGGACTTGGCCCTTGCGTCGGACCGGGCTACGGATTCTTGTTACCAGGCCGCGCAGGAAGCCATGTCCGGCATGACCAACGTGGGGAACTGCGTCTACTTCAGGACTCCCGTGGAGGGGCTTACTGGGACCTCCATCGGCGGGCACATTTTCTATTAAAGGAAAGGAGGCAGCCGGTCAGAGCCCCAGGCTGTCCAATTCCACTTGAAGCTGGTCGAATTTGTCTCGGTAGAGTCTTGTGAGGAGATGGTTGAGGCAGCGCAGGGAACGGATCAGCTGTTCGGGGCTTAGGATGCCCTCTTCCAGGGCGTCAGCCAGCTCGTCCAGGTCCACTACCTTGAAGCGCCCGTCCGGGTAGATGATGACGTCCGCCAAAAGGTCGGTGGTGGTCAGGGCGTTTTCTTCGGGGTCGTAAGAGTAGTCCACAATGTCGCAGTACCAATAAAGAAGGCTTCCGTCATCCCGGTAGAACTTGCTCATCTTTACCCCCTCCTTGAGGAAGTAGCAGGAGCAGCCGTGGTTAAAAGCGGTCTTGGGGTTCAGGGTCTTCCAGGTGGTGATGACGACGTCCTCGGATTGCTTTACGATGACGTCATCCTTTAGCAGGATACATTCTGACGGAATCAGACGTTTGCGGTACAGTTTCAGGTCATTTGTAGATGTCATGGTCGCTCCTCTCTGGCGCATAGCCCAATCCTTTTTTAAAATACTACTCTTTTCGCGGCGTGAAGTCAATGACTTTCGGTGCATCCATCGTGCGTGCATCGTGCCAGCACGTGACTTTGGCGCATCGTGCCGGCACGGCTTTCGGCGCGTCATGCCGGCGTAGATTTGTCCTTTGGCTGGACGGACGAGTGGGCTGTCATTTATAAATTGATAGAATCTTTAGAAAGAAACAGTTGCAACCGTCCGCGATTGTTGGTAAAATGTTGTAGGAATATCCGGCGTATGGCAGGGAGGATTCGAAGCTTTGAAAAAGAAGGAACCCTATGACCGTAGCGTGTACCAGGCTTTGACGCTCAT
The DNA here is from genome assembly GCA_947581905.1 of uncultured Acetatifactor sp. GTDB lineage: Bacteria > Bacillota > Clostridia > Lachnospirales > Lachnospiraceae > Acetatifactor. The sequence continues at coordinate 15,777 of CANPWC010000020.1, read as the reverse complement.
CATGCAGTTCGGCATCAATATGGTGGTCCCGATCGGGATGATGTGCGCGTTGGGCATATACCTGGACAGGCGGCTGGGGACTTCTTATTGGACTGTGGTTTTGTTCTTCGTGGGAGCCGTCGCGGGAGGCCAGAACATTTACCGCATGGCGAAGCGCTTTTTCATGCGCTCCGAGGCGGAGGAGCTTTCCGCCTACGGAGAGGGTCGCAAGAAAGCGGCGCGGCCTGCCGGTGGTAGAGAGCGTGACGAGGCAGGGAAGCTTTCCGCCTACGGAGAGGGGCGTAAGAAAGCGGCGCGGCCTGCCAGCGCTGGGGGAAGCGCCGAGGAAGGGGAGCCGTCCGTCCGCAAGGCGAAAGGGTTTGAGGAAGAGAAAGGGCATGAAGCTGCTGGATCGATGGAAGAAGAGCAATAGGACGCTTAGGGAAATGCACCTGGGAATGTTGGCTTTCGGCATCCTCTGCCAGGCGGTCGGCGCTTTTTTCGTCCGGGACCAGGCCATTTATGCCGCAAGCCTCTGGCTGGGCATATTGTTGGCCATGGCAGCGGCAGTCCACATGTACCATTCCCTGGACCGCGGCCTGGGGCTGGGGGAGGCGGCCGCGCAGAAGCTGATCCTGCGGGATTACCTGATCCGTTACGCATTGCTCGTCCTTGTTTTGGTGATCCTGATCGTGACGGGCTTTTTAAATCCTTTGGTAGTGTTTTTGGGATATATGAGTTTGAAAGTATCGGCCTTGATACAGCCGTTTACCCATAAAATCAGCGAGAAGTTTTGGCCTGAATGAAAAGGAGGTGAGACTTATGGAGCATGGCATTTGGTTGACCGCTGCCGATAGCATTGACGTCATGGTGCATGGGCTGGTCAAATACCATTTTTTCGGCCATGAGGTATGGCTGACGACCACGCATGTGAGCCTGTTGATCGTCGTGGCGCTCCTGATATGCTTTTCGATCGCCGCAGGCAGGGCCATCAGGAAAGGGACGGAGGTCCCGAGCGGCTTCCAGAACGTCGTGGAACTGATCGTGGAGAAATTGGATGGCATGATCGATTCCACCATGGGGCGCAACGCGAAGAAGTATTACAATTATATCGGCACAGTGTTCATCTTCATTTTGGTCAGCAATATTTCCGGGCTGATGGGGCTTAGGCCGCCTACCGCGGACTATGGCGTGACGCTTCCGTTGGGCATTTTGACCTTTCTTTTGATCCACTACAATGAATTCCGGTACCAGAAGCTGCCGGACATTTGGAAAGAGAAATGCTCGCCGCTGCCGCCCTGGCTGCCGATTTGGCTGCCCATCAACATCATCAGCGACGTGGCGGTTCCGGTTTCGTTGTCGCTTCGTCTTTTCGCCAACATCCTTTCCGGCACCATCATGATGGCGTTGGTTTACGGGCTGTTGGGGTGGTTCGCCACCATCTGGCCGGCGGCCCTGCATGTGTATTTCGACCTGTTCTCAGGCGCGATCCAGACTTATGTGTTCTGTATGTTGACCATGACCTACATCTCCAACGCGATCGGGGATGGCGGGGAAGCGGCCAAGGAAGCGTAAGCATAGCTGCCGGCAACCTTTCGGTCCGGCGAAACCATAGAAGAAAATAGGAGGAAATCAAAATGGAATTCAATGAAAGCTTTATCTTAGGATGTTCAGCAATCGGCGCAGGCCTGGCGGTCATCGCCGGCATCGGCCCCGGCGTAGGCCAGGGTATTGCGGCAGGGCATGCGGCCGCGGCGGTAGGGCGTAATCCCGGCGCGAAGTCCGAGATCACTTCTACGATGCTCCTTGGCCAGGCAGTGGCTGAGACCACTGGCCTGTACGGTTTGTTGGTAGCGATCCTGTTGCTGTTCGTTAAGCCCCTGTTGTGGTAAGAAAGGCTCTTCGCGAAGAAAGAATGAGAAAGGAAACAGGAAATGACACAGGGTATGATTTTTTTGACGGCAGCCGAATCCTATGACAGAATGTTCGGCTTGGATTGGCAGCTGTTGGCGGACAGTTCCCTGACTTTGATCGCCGTCTTCGTCCTGTTCTTCTGCATGAGCTATTTCTTATTCAATCCAGCCCGGAAGATGCTTAAGGACAGAAAGGATAAGATCCAGTCCCAGCTCGACCAGGCCAAGGCGGATATGGAAGAAGCGAAGTCCCTGAAAGAGGAGTATGAGGGGAAGCTTAAGAACATCGAGAAAGAGGCGGAAGGCATCCTGGATGCGGCACGCAGGAAAGCCATGGCCAATGAGGCGCAGATCATCGCCAAGGCCCATGGGGAGGCGGAGCATATCCTTCAGAGGGCCAGGATGGATGCCGCTTTGGAGAAGCAGAAGATGGCGGACGACGTAAAGCGCGAGATGATCGAGATCGCCTCCCTGATGGCAGGCAAGGTCGTATCCGCTTCCATCGATACCTCCATCCAGGATCAATTGGTCGAAGAGACTCTTAAGGAAATGGGTGAGAATACATGGCTAAGCTAGTGTCGAAGACCTATGGCGACGCATTGTTCCAGCTCGCCATGGAAGAAGGGAAGGGTCCCCAGTTCCTGGAGGAAGTGGAGTGCATCAGGCAGGTATTGGGGCAGAACCCACAGTTCGGACGGCTGATGCTCCATCCCGGCGTGGCGAAGCAGGAGAAGCTCAAGGTCATCCAGGACGTGTTCCGAGGGCGTGTCAGCGATGAAATGGCCGGCTTTTTGGAATTGATCGTGCAGAAAGAGCGTTACGGCGACCTGGATGCGGTGTTCCAATATTTCATCAGCCAGATGAAGGAAGAACAACGGATCGGCATCGCCTATGTGACTTCCGCGGTGGAGCTTTCCGAAGCGCAGAAAGGGCGGGTATTGGACCGGCTTTTAGCCACGACCGATTACCTTTCCATGGAGGTCCATTATGCGGTGGACCCTGGGCTGATCGGGGGAATGGTCATCCGTATCAAGGATCGGGTGATGGATAGCAGTATCCGTACGAAATTAGAAGATTTAACGAAACAATTATTACAGATTCAGCTTGTGCCGGAAGCGTCTGAGGGCGTCTGAGGGCACGGGTTTGAAGGAAAGGTGCTGCAGGATCATGAATTTAAGGCCAGAAGAAATAAGTTCAGTGATTAAGGACCAGATCAAGCGGTACGCATCGCAGCTGGACGTGTCCGACGTAGGCACGGTCATCCAGGTGGCGGACGGCATCGCCCGCGTGCATGGCTTGGAGAACGCCATGCAGGGCGAGCTTTTGGAGTTCCCCGGCGATGTGTTCGGCATGGTCCTGAATCTGGAAGAAGATAATGTGGGTGCCGTCCTGTTAGGAAGCCATAAGAACATCAACGAGGGAGACCTGGTGAAAACCACCGGCAGGGTGGTGGAGGTCCCCGTCGGCGACGCGCTTTTGGGCAGGGTGGTGAACGCCCTGGGCCAGCCCATTGACGGCAAGGGGCCGGTCCAGACGGACAGGCATCGTAAAATAGAGAGGGTTGCCAGCGGCGTCATCACGCGTAAAAGCGTGGATACCCCGCTTCAGACGGGCATCAAGGCGATTGACTCCATGGTTCCCATCGGACGTGGGCAGCGTGAGCTGATCATCGGCGACCGCCAGACGGGTAAGACCGCCATTGCCATTGATACGATCATCAACCAGAAGGGGCAGAACGTAAAGTGCATCTACGTGGCGATCGGGCAGAAAGCGTCCACGGTCGCCAACATCGTCAAGACTTTGGAAGAATATGGGGCGATGAATTATACCACGGTCGTGGTCTCCACGGCCAGCGACCTTGCGCCCCTGCAATATATCGCGCCCTACAGCGGCTGTGCCATTGGCGAGGAATGGATGGAGAACGGGGAGGATGTGCTGGTCATCTATGACGACCTAAGCAAGCATGCCACGGCTTACCGTACCTTGTCCTTGTTGCTGCGCCGTCCGCCCGGACGTGAGGCTTATCCCGGCGACGTGTTCTATCTGCATTCCAGGCTTTTGGAGCGTGCCGCGAGGATGAGCGAAGAATATGGCGGAGGCTCCCTTACGGCCCTGCCGATCATTGAGACGCAGGCGGGCGACGTGTCCGCGTATATCCCGACCAATGTCATTTCCATCACGGACGGGCAGATCTACCTGGAGACGGAAATGTTCAACGCGGGCTTCCGTCCCGCCGTCAATGCCGGATTGTCCGTGTCCCGTGTAGGCGGCGCGGCGCAGATCAAGGCGATGAAGAAGATCGCGGCCCCGATCCGCGTGGAGTTGGCGCAGTACCGTGAATTGGCGGCGTTTTCCCAGTTCGGTTCCGAACTGGATGCCGACACCAAGGAGAAACTGGCCCAGGGCGAACGGATCAAGGAGGTCTTAAAGCAGCCCCAGTACCAGCCCATGCCGGTGCAGTACCAGGTCATCATCATTTATGCCGTGACCAACAAATATCTGCTCGATGTGGAAGTCGGCCGCATCCAGGATTTTGAAAAACAATTCTTTGAGTTCCTGGACACCCGTTATCCGGAGGTCCCCCAGGCGATCGCTTCGGAGAAAGTGATCTCAGACGCGACGGAAGAGCTGCTTAAGAAGTCCTTGACGGAGTTTAAGGAGCGTTGGAACCAGTTCAAGGAGTGAACGGGGGACATTTTTAGGTTAGAAACGAGGAAACATTATGGCATCAATGCGTGATATTAAGAGGCGCCGCGGAAGCATCCAAAGCACCCAGCAGATTACCAAGGCCATGAAGCTGGTTTCCACCGTCAAGCTGCAGCGCGCCCGTTCCAGCGCGGAGAAGACGAAAAGTTATTTCGACTGCATGTATGAGACGGTGCGCAGCATTTTAGCCAGGATAGGGGAGGTTCCCAGCCCCTACCTGCACGGCAGGACCAGCGAACGCAAGGCGGTGGTGGCCATCACCTCCAACAGGGGGCTGGCCGGCGGCTATAATTCCAATGTGGTCAAGCTGGTCACGAAGCATGAAGGTTGGAAAAAGGAAGACGTCACTATCTATGCGATCGGCAGCAAGGGGCGCGACGCCTTTGCAAGGAATGGCTATGAGATCGCGGAGGACCTTTCTTACCTGGCGGAGTCTCCCACCTATGCGGATGCGATGCACTTAAGTGATAAGCTGCTTCGGGAATTTTGTGACGGCAAGATCGGCGAGATTTATTTGGCGTATACCTTTTTCCGAAATACCGTCAGCCATGAACCCATCCTGTTGAAGCTCCTTCCGGTGGAAAAAATGGAGCAGGAGGGTCCTGTCGCCATGGCGCCCATGAATTTTGAGATAAGCGATGAAGAGGCGTTGGAGCTGATCATTCCGAAATATATCACAAGCCTGCTCTATGGGGGCTTGATGGAATCCATAGCCAGTGAAAACGGCGCGCGTATGCAGGCGATGGATAACGCGACCAGCAACGCGGAGGATATGATAAACAATCTGACGCTTGCTTATAACAGGGCGCGTCAGGGCTCAATCACCCAGGAGTTGACGGAGATCATCGCCGGGGCGGAAGCCATCGGATAAGCTTGGACGGAAAGAGACGTCTGAATTTAGAAAGGATAACGAGAAATGGCAGAGAGGAATAAAGGCAAGATTACCCAGATTATCGGGGCGGTGCTGGACATCCGTTTCGATAACGGCAAGCTGCCGGAAATCAATGAGGCGATCCAGATCCCGCTTCAAGGCGGCGGAAAGCTGACGGTGGAGGTATCCCAGCATTTGGGGGACGACACGGTCAGGTGCATCGCCATGGGGACCACGGACGGACTGGTCCGCGGCATGGAAGCCGTGGCGACCGGCGCGCCCATCACGGTCCCGGTAGGGGAGAACACCCTGGGACGTATCTTTAACGTCCTGGGCGAGCCGATTGACAATAAGCCAGCGCCCACCGGCGTGGGATATGAACCCATCCATAGGGCGGCTCCGGCTTTTGAGGAACAGTCTACCCAGACCGAGTTGCTGGAGACCGGCATCAAGGTGGTCGACCTGCTTTGCCCTTATCAAAAGGGAGGCAAGATTGGGCTTTTCGGCGGCGCGGGCGTGGGCAAGACCGTGCTGATCCAGGAATTGATCCGCAATATCGCCACGGAGCACGGCGGATATTCCGTATTTACCGGCGTTGGAGAGCGGACCCGTGAGGGCAACGACCTGTATCATGAAATGATGGAATCCGGCGTCATCGACAAGACGACCATGGTGTTCGGGCAGATGAACGAGCCGCCCGGAGCCAGGATGAGGGTCGGCCTGACAGGGCTTACCATGGCGGAATATTTCCGTGACAAAGGCGGCAAGGATGTGCTGCTTTTCATAGACAACATCTTCCGTTTCACCCAGGCGGGCAGCGAGGTTTCCGCCCTGTTGGGACGCATGCCGTCCGCGGTAGGCTACCAGCCCACCCTTCAGACTGAGATGGGCGCGCTTCAGGAGCGCATCACATCGACGAGGAACGGTTCCATCACCTCCGTCCAGGCCGTCTATGTGCCTGCGGATGACTTGACTGACCCGGCTCCCGCTACCACGTTCGCCCATTTGGACGCGACCACCGTCCTGTCCCGTTCCATCGTGGAACTGGGCATCTATCCCGCGGTAGACCCGCTGGAGTCCACCTCCCGTATCCTGGATCCCAGGATCGTGGGCGAGGAGCATTACCGTGTGGCCCGCGGCGTGCAGGAAATCCTGCAGCGTTATAAGGAATTGCAGGATATCATCGCCATCCTTGGCATGGATGAGCTTTCCGAGGAAGATAAGCTGGTGGTGTCCCGCGCCCGTAAAGTGCAGAGGTACCTGTCCCAGCCGTTCTTCGTGGCAGGGCAATTCACAGGGTTGGAAGGGAAGTACGTGCCCATCGCCGAAACGATCCGGGGCTTCTCCGAGATCTTGGAAGGAAAACATGACGACATTCCGGAAAGTTATTTCCTGAACGTAGGAAGCATTGACGATGTCTTAGCGAAAGTGAAAGGTTGACGACTATGGCACAGGGCAAAGACTTCACGCTGCGCATCATCACCCCTGAAAGGGTGTTTTATGAGGGCGTGGTAGAGATGGTGGAATTTAATACCACGGAGGGCGAGATTGGCGTGCTGCCCGGGCATGTCCCCATGACGGTCATCCTTATGCCAGGCGTCCTTACCATCCATGAGCCTGAAGAGGAGAAGTGGGCGGCGCTTCATTCCGGCTTCGCGGAAATCCTGCCGGACGGCATAACCATCCTGGCGGAAGTGGTGGAATGGCCGCAGGAGATTGACCGCACCCGTGCGGAAGCCGCAAAGGAGCGTGCCGAAAGGCGGCTTAGGATGCGGGAGCATGGGCTGGACATGGCGCGCGCGGAAGCCGCGCTGCGCAGGGCCATAGCCCGCATCGAGGTCTTGGATTGAGGTATGCTCCCGAAGCCGCGCTGCGAAAGGGAATAGCCCACATCGAGGTCTTGGACGAAAGCGTGGTCCCGAGCCTGCGCTGTGAAAGGGCCATAGCCTGCATCGTTGGAAACAATCGCCCCCATCCTGCATAACCTAAGAGAAAAAGGGTTATGCTCATGGACTACGATCATCGGATCTTACCCTATTATCTGACCTATCCGGGGCGTATGGCCGCCCGTGGAGAGGATGCGATGCTCCGTGACATGGAATACTTTCAGCAGACGTATCCCTGCCAGGTCAGGAGGTACCAGCGCAGGATCTCCCAGATTTTGGATAAGTTGGACTATGACGGAAGCATGATTTATGATGAGTACCCCGACCGGTATAGCTTGGAACGGTTAGGGAAAGATATTTTACGGACTTTGAAGAAAGAAGAGGAAAGCGATCCATCCAACCCCATGCCGCCGCGGGATTTGGCCTGGCTTGAGGAATTGGTCCAGGTATTGCTTTGCAATGAGGTATGTAAGCGCCGTCATGGCGGCAGGAGGGGAATGATTTATTTCTAGTCATGACGGCGCTCGTCTTGTCTTAAAAGGGTGTTTCCTAGCCCGGCGAAGGTTTTGATTGATGAAGAAAATGTTGTTGAAATGCTTCGTGTTCGTGTTGGTCTTTCTGGCCGCCCTCGTGGTGATCGGCAACCTCATGAACCGTGGGAATTATAATAGGACTGCCGAAATGGCTCCAGCCACGCTGCCCGTCATCACGATGCAAAAGGGCGGCGTGGCTTATAATGAGCTCCATGGTTATGTCACGGCGATGGATGTGGCGTATCAGAGGGAGACGATCACGGAACTGGATGCCGACAGAGGGCTGCAGTTTACGATCGACACCCACGGGGAAGGGATCCTGGGCATCCAACTGGAGGTCAGGAGCACGGACGGCGGGCGTCTGATCGAGAATCGTTCCGTAGATGACATTTCTGTTTCGGACGGCATCATTTCCGCCAAGGTGCAGTTAAAGGACCTGATCGTAAAAGGGGAGGAGTATGCCCTGGTCCTGTTGCTGGAGACGAAGCGGGAGGAACCTATTCGTTATTATACGCGGATCGTATGGAGCGATAACACCCATGCCGCGGAGAAGCTGGAGTTCGTGCAATATTTCCATGACCTGCTCTATTCCCGGGAACGCGCCCAGGAGGAGGGCTTGACCAAATATCTGGAACCGGATTCCACCGGGGACAATACCACCCTGCATAAAGTGAATATCCATAGTAGTTTTAAACAGGTCACTTGGGGCGACCTTAAGGTGGAAGAAGAGCTGGCTCCCAAGATCCGCATCACGGAGCTGGAGAGCCTGACCGGCTCCCTGGTCCTTGACTATGTGGTTTCCACCGGCAGGGGCAGGAATAAGGTTTATTATATGGCGGAGGAGTTCTTCCGGGTACGGTTTTTGAACGGCGCGGACCGCCTGTACCTGCTGGATTACGAGCGCACGATGACCCAGATCCCGGATATGGATGGGGAAATCTGCGCCAATGATAAGATTTTGCTGGGAATCGGGGACGAAAACATGGAGTGCATAGAAAGCCAGGACGGCAACATCTGCGTCTTCCAGGCGGCAAGACGCCTGTTCTGGTATAATGTCGCTTCCAACCGCATGGCCGTGCTGTTTGGATTTTATGATGCGGAAAATACGGATGAACGCGCCCTGTATCCCAGGCATGCCATGAAAGTCTGGGACGTGGACGAAGGCGGCAACCTGTGTTTCGCGGTGTATGGCTATATGAACCGCGGCATCCATGAAGGACAAGTGGGCATCCAGGTCAATTATTATGACAGCGCCCTGAACATGGTGGAGGAAGCGGCTTTTATCCCCTATGACAAGAGTGAGTCCGTTTTGTCCCAGGAAATGTCACAGCTTTTGTATATGAACCGTGACAATCACCTGTATTTTACCCTGGATGGAAAGGTCTATGACGTGGACATACAAAACCGTGCTTACAAGGAGCTTTTTACCGTCACGCAGGATGGCTCCCTGATGGTCTCTGACGATCATTGTGTGGCAGTATGGCAGGAAGGGGAGGACCTTTACCATGGGGAAAGGCTGGTCATTTTGGACCTGCGGACCGGAGGGCGCAGCGAGATCGCGGCCAAGGCGGGGGAATCCATCCTGCCCTTAGGGTTCATGGGGGAGGATGTGATCTACGGTTATGCCAGGAGGCGCGATGTTACGACCGATTGGACGGGCAGGGTCCTTTTCCCCATGTACCAGGTTTGCATCTGTGATTCCGCGGGCAGCGTGCTGAAAGCCGTCAGCCAGGAAGGGTATTATGTTACCGGCTGCAGCGTGACGGATAACCAGATTACGTTGGAGCGCATCAGCCGCAGCGAAGAGGGCGAATGGACCGAGGCGGAGCCGGAGCACATTATGTCCAATGTGGAACAGGCGGTGAAGAAGAACCAGGTTTTGGCGCCCGCGATAGACCTTTATGAAAAATATGTGCAGATACAGGTGGGGAGTGAAATTGACGTCAAAGGGCTGCAGGTGTTGACGCCCCGGGAAGCGGTTTTCGAGGGCAGCAGGAACTTGGACCTGGCAGGCGGGGAGGGATTTGCGGAAGCTGCAGGCCAGGCGGGGACCCCCAGCCTGGCAGGCGAAGATGGGCTAGCGGAAGCCGCAGGCCAGGCAGGAAGCCGCCCTCGTTACTATGTGTATCATGGCGGGGGGATAGATGGCATTTATTATGAGCCTGGCAGGGCGGTGGCAGCGGCATATGAGATAAGCGGAAGCGTGGTGGACGAGGCCGGACGGCACATTTGGGTCCGCGGCAACCGAGTGACCCGCAACCAGATCATGGCGATCCAGGCGGATTCCGTCAGTGAGGAACGCGGCAGCCTGGCAGTCTGCCTGGATACGATCCTGAATTACGAAGGCAGCGCCTGGAATACCCAGCGTCTGCTGGAGGGCGGCAAAAATGTGAAAGAGATCCTTGCCGACCACTTGGAAGGGGCGAACATCCTGGATCTAAGCGGATGCGGCCTGGATTCCGTCCTATATTATGTGAACCGTGACATCCCTGTGCTTGCCCTCCTGGAAAATGGGGAGGCTGTCCTGGTCGTGGGGTTCAATGAATTTAACGTCGTGATCATGGACCCGCTCCAAGGCAAGCTCTATCAAAAGGGCATCAGCGATTCCACCAAATGGTTCGAAGAAAACGGCAACTGCTTCCTGACCTATTTCAAGGATGAGGGCTGACCGGCTCATCCTACCTTATGCTTCGATGGGAAACCCTGTTTTGATGACTTGTTTCCGCACCTGGGAGCCCACCGCCAGGGCGATCAGGATCTTCACCAGGTCAAATGGCAGGAACGGCAGGGCATAAGCCATCCAAGCCGCGTGAAATCCCATGTGCTGTTGGAACGTGATCCACAGGGTGCCGACCAGATAGCAGACGAGGATCCCGGACAGTAAGCCGATGAAGTGTACCACGGGCTTTTTGGGGAATAAATCTACCGCAAGTCCCGCGAACAGGGCAAGGAACAGGTATCCTACCAAGTATCCGCCGGTAGGTCCCAGGACCTTGCCGATCCCCCCGGCAAATCCGGTGAAGACCGGCACGCCGGCCGCCCCCAGAAGAAGATAGACTGCCACGCAGATGACTCCGCGCCGCATCCCCAGCACGTATACGACGAAGGAAACTGCCAACGTCCCCAAGGAAATCGGTACGATCCCGATTGGGATGGACCAGGGGCCAAGCAGGCACAGCACCGCCGTCATCACCCCGATCAGGGCGATTTCTTCAACCTTCTTTCGTTTTCCTGATTTCCCTTGCTTTTCTTCGTTTCCTTTTTCCCTCTCCAGTTTTTCTTTTTGTCCTTGCATTTCGTTCCCATCCTTTTTCGTTATTTGGTGTTATCCAGGGCGTCCCGAATTAAGTCGCCCTTAATTGTCAACCGCAAGATTGGATTGTCAACATGCTTATCATACGCTAGAATCCCCAAAATGTCAACCATTAAAATATAAATGGTTGACATTAAGATAAATGGTTGACCTCAAGATAAATAGTTGACCTTAAGATAAATAGTTGACCTTAAGCTTAATCGTTGCTCTTTTCGTCATCCCCACACAAAATGGCGTAAAGATGTGGAGCATTGATATCTGTAAAAAATAGGGTGAGTTGCCTGATGTGGCACGAAAGCGGTAAGATCAAAGCCGGCCAGCCCCCACTGCCTGTAGTGGGGGCGACCGGCTTTTTACGGACTAGACGGGGACGTGCTGAACTTTCCGCTGCCTTTGGCTGGCCTTGGAGAGGCTGATCGGAGAATAGCCTTTACAGTTCCCCGTTCTTGTATCGTGCGACGATGTTCTGGATCCTTTCATTGGGATTCAGCAGGTCGCTGATGGAAGAGTCGTGGTTCAGGGTGTCGATGATATAAGCGATATATTTGCTCATATCACAGTTGATGTACCATTCTCGCTCAAGCAGCTCCGGCATCTGGTAGACCAGGTTCGTGGTCAGCACCCGCGTGATGACGTGGTTCTCATATGCCTCGTCGAACTTCTCCAGGCCGTTGGTGAACAGGCCGAAAGTGGAGAAGACGAAGATGCGGTTCGCTTTCCGCTTGTGCAGTTCCGTGGCCACCTCCAGCATGCTGTCCCCGGAGGAGATCATGTCGTCGATGATGATCATGTCCTTACCCTCTACGCTGGTTCCCAGGAATTCGTGGGCCACGATAGGGTTCCTGCCGTTCACTACCCGGGTGTAATCCCGGCGCTTATAGAACATGCCCATGTCCAGGCCAAGCACGTTGGCGATGTAGATGGCGCGGCTCATGCCGCCCTCGTCAGGGCTGATGACCATCATGTGGTCCGAATCCAGGTTCAGCCCGGGCACGTTTTTGAGCAGCCCCTTGATGAACTGGTAAGCGGGGCGCACGGTCTCGAAGCCGTGCAGGGGGATGGCGTTCTGGACGCGGGGGTCATGGGCGTCAAAGGTGATGATGTTGTCCACGCCCATGCGCACCAGCTCCTGCAGGGCCAGGGCGCAGTCTAAGGATTCCCGGGAAGTCCTCTTGTGCTGCCTGCTTTCATAAAGGAAAGGCATGATGACCGTGATGCGCCTTGCCTTTCCGCCCACCGCGGAGATGACGCGCTTTAAGTCCTGGTAATGGTCGTCCGGGGACATGCGGTTGGTATGCCCGCACAGGGAATAAGTCAGGCTGTAGTTGCACACATCCACCAAAAGGTATAGGTCGCAGCCCCTGGCGGATTCCATGATCATGCCCTTGGCTTCCCCGGAACCGAAGCGGGGGACCTTGGCGTGCATCAGGTAAGACGGGCGTTGATAGCCGGAAAAAGCCAGGGAATCCTTATGCTCGTTTTCCCGCTCCGTCCTCCATTTCACCAGGTATTGGTCGATCTTCTCCCCTATGGACTGGCAGCTTGGCAGGGCGATGATGCCCAGGGAACCGACAGGTATCGTTTCCAGGTTACGCTTTTCTTCGCGGTTTGCCATGTAAAATCCTCGCTTTCTGAAAGGTAGGTTATTTATGCATTCGTTTCTTGTAAAGCCGGATGTCGGGACCGGTCAGCTTGCAGATTTCGAAGCTGCTGGTCACTCTGGAGAAAATCCTGTCCGAATAGCGGTCGCGCAGTTCCTCAAGGCTTAAGTTCGTGGAAATGACGGTGGGCTTGCGGCGCAGGAAGCGCTCATTCAGGCAGGTGAAAAGCTGTGAGGTCACGAAAGCGTTGGTCAGCTCCGTGCCCAGGTCGTCAATGATGATGAGTTCGCATTGGTAGAGGTCTTGGCAGAAACGGGACAAGTCTTCCTTGGATTTCGTGTCGAAAGACAGGCGCGCCAGCCGGTCGAACAGCCCGGAAGCGCTGAAATAAATCACGGAGCGCCCCTTCCTTAAAAGCTCATGGGCGATACAGCCGGAAAGGAAGCTTTTCCCTGTACCCACTGTACCATAAAAGAAGAGATTTTGGTAGCCCTTGTTGAAATTTTCCACAAAGTCCAGGGAAATCCGTACCGCCTCCTGGAAGCGGCGCAGGTCCTCCCCCTCATAATATTGGAAGGAAAGGGTGGAGAAGTTCTCCCGGCTTATGATCTCCCGGATGTTGGACTGCTCATAGAGCAGGGCGATCTCCTGGTCGCGGAAGCAGTGGCACTTCTGGCTGCTGCCGGTCAGATATCCCGTGTCGCGGCAATCCGGGCAGTCGTAGATGGGCTCCAGGTAGTCCTCCGGAAAGCCGGCCCCGATAAGCAGGTCCGTCTGCCTGCGACGCAGCTGGGCAAGGGCGTCGGCAAGCCGGACCTTGGCCGCATCCTCCCCCGTCAGCATGCGCTTGCCATAAGAGACGCACAGGGAACCGATGGAATCCTCCAAGCCCTTATATTCCGGCAAACACTCATAGACCCGGTCCCGGCGCTCTTCCAATAAATGCCGGTTGCGGGTCTGGGTCGCTTCATATCCTTTCATGATGGCGTCATACTGTTGGTTGGTCAGTGCCACGGTGCCTGCTTTCCTGAAAAGCAAGGTTTGCCTTTCACTAGTTGCTCAAAAGCTCACGCTCGAGCGCTTCAAAGTCATAATCATTCTGTTGGAACTGGTTGAATTTATTGCTTGTCCCCGTCTTGGAGGAGCTGCGGCGCTTCTGCTGGTACAGCTCGTCAATGCGCAGGATGTCCGACTTGCCGTGGACGTTCTCCTTGCGCCAGCTGTTCAGGATGCTGTCCGCATATTCAAAGCGGTGGTGGTCCGTCGCCAACACCGTGCGCTCGCAGGCCTCGAAGATGATCTCGTTGGTAAAGCCGTATTCCTGGGTCCAACGGTTGATGAACTCCATTTCCTTGGCGGTAGGGGAGCCGCTTTTGCCCAGCTGGTTCATGATGGCGTACACGTTCTTATCATACTTGGTGGAGAACTTCTGCGCCTGCTTCGGCGTGGTGATCCCCTGCTCAGCCCAGTTGATGGCCACCTTTTCGATATATTTGAAATCTTTCTTGCCGCGGTCCACGCAGTATTGGATCAGGTAATCCACCAGGTCCTCGGAAAAATGCAGCTCATCCATGATGAACAGGATGGACTTGATCTCGCTGGGCGTAAGCGGCTTGCCGATATAGGACTGCGCGATGAAAAGAAGCTGCGCGGTCTCCTGGCGGCTCTTAAATTCGCGGAGCTGCTCGACGCTGTAAGTGGGCTTGCGGAAAGCGGGGGCGTGCGCCTGCGGCGCTTCCTTCCCGTCTGGGGAAGCAGGCGTGCCGTCCTCTTGGGGCTTCGCGGCCTCTTCCATCCGTCCCAGGTCCCGAAGATGGATGCCGACCAGGTTCCCCCCTTCGTCATAATCCAGGTTCAGAAGCTGCTTGCCTTCCCAATAATTCAGGGCGCGCAGGACCTCCTTCTCCGTGTGGTTGAACTTGTCCGCGATATCGGATACACTGATGGCATGGTTGACGTTCATCATGCGCAGCAAATAAAAGTAGACCTTCAGCTGCGCATCGTTCGCGTCCTTCATATAATTGTCTATAAAATAATTAGAGACAACGGTAGCGTCAGCGCTGTTGTCCTTATAAATCGTCAAACGTGCCATGGTGCCAACCCCTTCCTCATATCAAACGATTCGGATGTGCCCGTCCGGATCCCTCACCCTCTTACGGCCCAAAGAAACCCTAGCCGTCTATGGGAGAGTATAACATAAGGAGCGGCAAAAAGAAATAGTCAAAATGCCAGAAATCCTGGAAGCGCCCATCGTGCAGCGCCTTTGTGGATATCTTCGGATTTTGTGGAAACTGTGGATGAATTTTCCCCGGGAAAGGAGCAAGTGCGGATTCATAGGATTTTCCCGACAAAATTCGACAAAAAGATTTCCACAGGTTTTCTTAAAAAAATCCACAGCGCAGGCGGGCTTATGCCATCGTCCGCGGCTGTGGATATGTGGAAAACTAGGTTCCAAGGAGCGTTTCACCGATTTTATGCACATCCCCGGCCCCCATAGTTATCAACAGGTCTCCGTTTATGCAATTTTCCAGCAGGTAATTTTCAATTTCATCGAAAGTGGGGAAGTAGACTGCATCCTTTCCCATTTTCACAAGCTCCTGCGCCAGGTGCTCGGAACTGATCCCCAAGGTGTTGCGCTCCCTGGCGGCATAGATCTCCGCCAGCACGACCCGGTCCGCCAGGCTTAAGGCTTCGGCGAACTCGTGGAAAAAGGCGGCCGTGCGCGTATAAGTGTGGGGCTGGAAGACGCACCACAACGTCTTATGGGGATAGTTGCGCGCCGCTTTCAAGGTGGCGGTGATCTCCGTGGGATGATGGGCGTAATCGTCCACGATGGCCACGCCTCCGACGGAGCCCTTGTACTCGAAGCGGCGGTCCGTCCCGGTAAACTTAAGGAGGGCTTCCTTCGCGACCTCCTCATCGATGCCCAACAGGTCGGATAAGGCGATGGAAGCCATGGCGTTGATGACGTTATG